>NZ_JACMTR010000002.1:1725000-2025000 GCF_014267175.1 Pseudonocardia sp. C8 | reverse complement strand
CCAGCACGCCGCCCAGCAGCACGGCGGCGCCCTGGCTGGCGACCAGACCCGCCGACGCGACACCCGTCGCCCGGCCGCGCAGCGCGCTCGGCGTCGCCCGGGCGAAACCCGACTGCGCCTGGATCAAGCAGGCCGTCGCGCAGGCCCCGGAGAGCGCCCACAGCGCCACCGCCGCCCACAGGCCGGGCGCGAACGGCGTCAGCACCAGGGGCACCGCCGCCCCCACCGCGAACGGGATCAGCCATCGCTCCCCGAGCGGCGGCGCGACCGTCAACGCCACCGCGCCCAGCACGCTGCCCGCCGGGTCGGCCGCCATCAGCAGCCCGGCCTCGACCGGCCCGGCACCGATCGCGAACGCGTACGCGGCGGCGAGTGCCTCGGGCAGGATGTAGATCCCGATCAGCCAGGCGGCCGCCACCAGGTAGCGCCGCCGGGGGCAGCCCAGCACCAGCGCCAGGCCGGCGCGGGCACCGCCGAACCACCGGCCCGCGGACACCCGCGCGGCGCGGGCCGGCCCGCCGACCCGGAGGACCGCACAGCGCGCGCCCACCCCCACGGCGACGACCAGCGCGGACAGGACGAACGTGCCGGCGTCGGCCAGCAGTGCCCCGGCCGGCGTCAGCCACGCGACCAGCAGGCCGCCCCCGCCGAACCCCGCGACCTGGGCGACCTGGGCCGAGACCTGGCGCAGCGCGATCCCCCGCGCCAGCAGCGGCCCGGGGAGCAGGTCGGGCAGCAGCGCCGACCGGGCCGCGGTGTGCGGCCCGCCGAGCAGCACCGCGACGACGAGCAGCGCGCCGAGCGCGGGCAGCGGGAGCCCGGGCACCGCCATCAGCGCGACCAGCCCGGCCCGGGCCAGGTCGGCGGCGACCATCACCGCGCGGCGCGGGAACCGGTCGGCCAGGTGCCCCAGCAGCAGCCCGCCGAGCAGGGCGGGAAGGAAGGTGAGGGCGTAGACGGTCGCGGACGTGGCCACCGACCCGGTCCGCTCCAGCACCAGGACGGTGAGCGCCACGCGGGTGGCCTGGTCGCCGGCCGTGGACAGCACCTCGGCCGTCCAGAGCGCGCGGAAGTCCGCGATCCGGAACGGGCTCGCGGCCGGGTCGCCCCCGCGCGCCGCGTCCCCGCTGCCGGTCACAGTCATCCGCGCGGATCCCTTCGACGTCGGCGGAGACCGGCGGGGCCGGCCGGGATTTTCGTCGAGCGTAAGTATTCGTCCGCCGAACGTCAGGTCAGCGCACGCATGTGCCGCCGGACGGCGCACCGACGGCGGCGAACGGCGAAGAACGGATCGATCCGGGCGCGCTCGGGCGTCCGAACGGGTCCGTCACGGTCAGGGTACGGCACCGTCCGTCGCCGGACGGTCACCTGCGGGAGTCACAGCAGGTCGGCGACGTGCGACAGCTCGTTCACCGTCCGCGCCTTGCGCAGCCCGTCGCGGGCGCAGAGGACCCGGGTGATCCCGGTGTGGTCGAGCGGGAACGGCAGCAGCCGGTCGATGCCCAGGATGGTCGCCAGGTAGGCGTTCACCACCCCGGCGTGCGCGACGACGACGGCGGTCGCCCGCCCCGGATGCGCTGCGACGATCTCCTCGAGCGCGTGGTGCACCCGCCGGGTGAACGCCGCGGCGTCGACGTGGTCGGGCAGCTCCCCGGCCCGCATCCGCTCCCACGCCACCGGGTCGGCCCCGGCCAGCTGCCCGACCGGCACGTACTCCGGGCGCTCGGCGTCGTACTCGCGCAGGTCGGCCCGGGCGACCGGGACCAGACCGCGGGCGGCGGCCAGCGGGGCCGCGGTCTCGGCGGCCCGCCGCATCGTGCTCGTGTAGAGGGCCGCGAGCGGTTCCCCGGCGAGCGCGCTCACCAGCCGCGCGGCCTGCGCGTGCCCCTCCGGTGTCAGCCCGGGGTCGGCGTGCGTGCCGTCGGTGTGGGCGACCCGTTCCGGCAGCGCGTGCCGGACCAGGATCAGCTGCACGGGACCGGTCCCCGCTGCGCCCGGGACGGCACGCCCGCGGCCCCGGCCCCGCGCTGCCGGATCACTCCGGCACCTGGTCGCCGTGCCCGGCCGCCCGCAGCGCGGACCGCAGCGCCTCGGCGTGCCCGTCCTGCTCGGCGGCGTCGACGTCGGTCGCGGCGTTCGCGAAGTCGAAGGCACGCATGTCCCAGGCCGGGAAGACGTGCACGTGCAGGTGCGGTACCTCGAACCCGGCCACCATCAGCCCGACCCGTGGCGGCGACCAGATCTTGCGCACCGCGAGCCCGATGGCCCGCGCGACCTCGGTCAGGTGGGTGCTCAGCTCGAGGTCGGCGTCCACCCACTGGTCGATCTCGGCCCGCGGCACGACCAGGGTGTGGCCGGGCCCGAGCGGGTTGATCGACAGGAAGCCGACGCACTGGTCGTCGGCCCAGACGAAACGCCCGGGGATCTCACCTTCGATGATCTTCGTGAAGACGGTGCTCACATCCGCGGACCCTAGTGCCTCGTCGCGCGTCCGGCCCCTGGGAGGATCGAGGGAGTCTGCGGCAATGGCGCCCGCCCCGATAGGTTGAGTGCGCACGCGGCCGGTGGCCGGGTCGCGAGGAGAGGACCGGAAGCTATGCAGCCCTGGCCCGGGCACGCCTACCCGCTGGGTGCCAGCTACGACGGCACCGGCACGAACTTCGCCCTGTTCTCCGAGGTCGCCGAGTCGGTCGAGCTCTGCCTGTTCGACCCGGACGACGAGGGCGGGCTGACCGAGACCCGGGTGCGGCTCACCGAGGTCGACGGCTTCGTCTGGCACGGCTACCTGCCCGGGATCGAGCCCGGCCAGCGCTACGGCTACCGGGTCCACGGACCCTACGACCCGTCCCAGGGGCTGCGGTGCAACCCGCAGAAGCTGCTCATCGACCCGTACGCGAAGGCCGTCGACGGCCCGGTCGACTGGGACGAGGCGGTGTTCGGCTACAACTTCGGCGACGCGGACTCGCGCAACGACACCGACTCGGCGCCGCACGTGCCGAAGTCCGTCGTCGTCAACCCGTACTTCGACTGGGGCTCGGACCGCCCCCCGAAGATCCCGTACAACGAGACGGTGGTGTACGAGGCGCACGTGCGCGGGCTCACCACCCGGCATCCCGAGATCGAGGAGGAGCTGCGCGGGACCTACTCCGGCGTGGCCCACCCGGCGATGATCGAGCACTACCGGCGGCTCGGCGTGACCGCCGTCGAGCTCATGCCGGTGCACGAGTTCGTGCAGGATCACCACCTCATCGAGAAGGGCCTGTCGAACTACTGGGGCTACAACACGATCGGCTTCCTGGCCCCGCACCACGCCTACGCCTCCGGCTCGGTCCGGGCCGGGTCGCAGGTGCCCGAGTTCAAGGCGATGGTCCGCGACCTGCACGCCGCGGGCATCGAGGTGATCCTCGACGTCGTCTACAACCACACCGCCGAGGGCTCGGACATGGGCCCCACGCTGTCGTTCCGCGGGATCGACAACCACGCGTACTACCGGCTGGTCGACGACGACCCGCGCTACTACATGGACTACACCGGCACCGGCAACTCGCTGAACGTCCGCAGCCCGCACACCCTGCAGCTGATCATGGACTCGCTGCGGTACTGGGTGACCGAGATGCACGTCGACGGGTTCCGGTTCGACCTGGCCTCGACGCTGGCCCGCGAGTTCTACGACGTCGACCGGCTGTCCACGTTCTTCGACCTGGTCCAGCAGGACCCGGTGATCTCGCAGGTCAAGCTGATCGCCGAGCCGTGGGACGTCGGACCCGGCGGCTACCAGGTCGGCAACTTCCCGCCGCTGTGGACCGAGTGGAACGGCAAGTACCGCGACACCGTCCGCGACTTCTGGCGCGGCGAGGCCGGCACGCTCGGCGAGTTCGCGTCCCGGATCACCGGCAGCTCGGACCTCTACCAGGCCGACGGCCGCCGTCCCTCGGCGTCGATCAACTTCGTGACCGCGCACGACGGCTTCACCCTCGCCGACCTCGTCTCCTACAACGAGAAGCACAACGAGGCCAACGGCGAGGACGGCAACGACGGCGAGAGCCACAACCGGTCCTGGAACTGCGGCGTCGAGGGCCCCACCGACGACGCGACGATCCGGGCACTGCGCTCTCAGCAGCAGCGCAACTTCCTGGCCACCCTGCTGCTGTCGCAGGGCACCCCGATGCTGCTGCACGGCGACGAGGCCGGCCGCACCCAGGGCGGCAACAACAACGTCTACTGCCAGGACAACGAGATCTCCTGGATGGACTGGGAGCTGGCCGGCAAGTACGACGACCTCACCGCGTTCACCGCGGGCGTCGCGGCGCTGCGGCACGCCCACCCGGTGTTCCGCCGCCGCCGGTTCTTCGCCGGCCGCCCGATCGGCCGCTCCTCCACCAGCGAGGACGTCGCCGACATCGGCTGGTTCACCCCGGCCGGCCGAGAGATGACCGAGGAGGACTGGGACAACGACCTGGGCCGGGCCGTCGTCGTGTTCCTCAACGGCGAGCAGATCGCCGACGTCGACCAGCGCGGCCAGCGGATCACCGACGACTCGTTCCTGCTCTGCTTCAACTCCTACTGGGGAGACATCGACGCCACCCTGCCACCGGCCGAGTTCGGCGCGGCCTGGGAGATCGTCGTCGACACCCACGCGGGCCAGGTCCACCCGCCGTCCGGCGCCGTCCACAACGGTGGTGACCTCGCCCCGGTCTCCGCGGGCTCGGTGCTGACCCTGCCCGCGCGTTCCCTGCTCGTCCTGCGATCGAAGGGCTGAGGCGCACCCGACATGCACCGCCTTCCGGGTTCCACCTACCGGCTGCAGTTCTCGAAGGACCGGACGTTCGCCGACGCGCGGGCGCTGGTCGGCTACCTCGACCGGCTCGGGACCGGGGCGCTGTACGCCTCCCCGCTGCTGGAGTCGAGTGCCGGCTCCAACCACGGCTACGACGTCGTCGACCCCACCCGGATCTCCGCCGAGCGCGGCGGCGAGGACGGGCTGCGGGCGCTGCTCGCGACGCTGCGCGAGCACGGCCTGACGCTGCTGCTCGACATCGTGCCGAACCACGTCGGCGTGGCGCGGCCGGCGGAGAACCCCTGGTGGTGGGACGTGCTCACGCACGGGCCCGCGTCGCGGTGGGCCCGGCACTTCGACATCGACTGGGGCGCCGGGAAGCTGCTGCTGCCGGTCCTCGACGCCGACGAGGAGGGTGCGCTCCAGAAGCTCTCCGTGGTCGGTGGCGAGATCCACTACCACGAGCACCGGTTCCCGGTCGCCCCCGGCACCGAGGGCGGCACGCCGCAGGAGGTGCACGACCGCCAGCACTACCGGCTCGTCTCCTGGCGGCGCGGGACGGCCGAGCTGACCTACCGGCGGTTCTTCGACGTGTCCGACCTGGCCGCGGTGCGGGTCGAGGACCCGGTGGTCTTCCACGACACCCACGACCTCGTGCTGCGCCTGCTCCGCTCCGACGACACGATCATCGGGCTGCGGGTCGACCACCCGGACGGCCTGGCCGACCCCGGGGCGTACCTGCGCCGGCTGCGGGCCGAGATCGGGCCCGGGCACTGGCTGCTCGTGGAGAAGATCCTCGGCGTGGGTGAGGACATCCCCGTGTCGTGGCCGGTGGACGGCACGTCCGGCTACGAGGCGTTGCGGGAGGTGTGCGGGGTGTTCGTCGACCCGGACGGCGCCGGGCTGCTCACCCAGTTCGCCGCCGAGCACACCGGGGAGAAGCGGGCCGCGCACGCGACAGAGGACGACGGCCGGCACCTGGTCACCGAGCGGATCCTGGTCGCCGAGGTCCGCCGGATCGCCGACGCGTTCCGGGCCGGCCCGGGCGCCGACACCGCGCTGACCGGGCTCGACCTCGCCGACGTCACCGCGGGAGACCTGCACGACGCCGTGGCCGAGTTCCTCTGCGCGTTCCCGGTGTACCGCTCCTACCTCACCCCGGAGATCGCCGAGGGGCGTGCCGCGACCGACACCGCGGTGTCGGTGGCCCGCACCCACCGCCCCGACCTGGGCGCGATCCTCACCGCCCTGCACGCCGGCCTGGTCGGCGACCCGGGCTCGGAGTACGCGACCCGGCTGCAGCAGACGTCCGGGATGGTCACCGCGAAGGGCGTCGAGGACACCGCGTTCTATCGCTACAACCGGTTCGTCGCGCTCAACGAGGTCGGCGGTGACCCGGCCCGGTTCGGTGTCACGCCCGCCGAGTTCCACACCGGCCTGGCGCGCCGGGAGGCGGGCCGGTCGCGGACGATGACCACGCTGTCCACCCACGACACCAAGCGCTCCGAGGACGTGCGGGCGCGGCTCGCGGTGCTCGCCGAGCGGCCCACCGACTGGGCGGCCCACGTGCGCCGCTGGTCGGTGCGCCACCCGCTGCCGGACCGGTCGCTGGAGCTGCTGGCCTGGCAGTCGCTGGTCGGGGCGTGGCCGATCCCGGCCGACCGGCTGGCGTCCTACCTGACGAAGGCGGCGAAGGAGGCCAAGCTGGTCACCTCGCACACCGACGCCGTCGAGGCCGTCGACGCCGCGATCGCCGCGTGGCCGTCGGCGGTGCTGGGTGATCCCGAGCTGGTCGCCGAGGTCGAGGCGTTCGTCGGCGAGATCGCCGGGCCGGGGTGGTCGAACTCGCTGGGCCAGAAGCTGCTGCAGCTGGCCGGGCCGGGCGTCCCGGACGTCTACCAGGGCACCGAGCTGTTCGAGTACTCGCTGGTGGACCCGGACAACCGGCGCCCGGTCGACTTCGCCGTCCGGGAACGGCTGCTGGCCCGGATCGACGACGGCGAGCGCCCACCGGTCGACGCAGGCGGCGCGGCGAAGCTGCTGGTCACCGCCACGGCCGCCCGGCTGCGCCGGTACCGGCCGGAGCTGTTCACCGGGTACGGGGCGCTGCCCGCCCAGGGGGAGGCCGCCGAGCACGCGGTCGCGTTCTCCCGCGGTGGCGGTGCGCTCGTGGCCGTCGCGACCCGGCTGCCCGGGGGGCTGGCCCGGCGGGGCGGGTGGGGCGACACCACCCTGCCGCTGCCCGGCGGGTTCGACGACTGGCACGACATGATCGCGGACCGGCCGGTGGGTGGCGCGGCGCCGCGCCTGGCGGACCTCCTGGCCCGCTACCCGGTCGCGCTGCTGGTCCGCCCGGCCTGACTTCCCGCCCTCGCTCGCCCGGCCCACCTCGCACACCGCCCGGAATCCCGCCGAGATGCAGCTCACGGTTCACCGGAGATCGACAGTTCGCGTTGGGCCGCACCTCGACGGGGACGGTCCGGGCACGTTCTCCCGTCGGGAGCTCCGGGCCGCCCGCGGGTGAGCGGGCGCACGCCCGCCCGGGCGCGCGGGCGCCGCGGTGCGTGCGGAAGGATCAGACCCGTGACGGAGTTCGCGGTGTGGGCCCCTGACAGGAACCGGGTCGGCGTCCTGGTCGGCGACGACCGGATCGCGCTCGACCCCGCGCCCGGCGGGTGGTGGCGGACCGAGCTGCCCGACCACGGGCACGGCACCGACTACGCGTTCGTGCTCGACGACGACACCCCGCTCCCCGACCCTCGCTCGCGCTGGCAGCCGCACGGCGTCCACGGCCGGTCCCGGGTGTACGACCACGACTCCTTCTGGTGGACCGACGACGGCTGGACCGGCCGTACCCTGGCCGGCTCGGTGCTCTACGAGCTGCACATCGGCACGTTCACCGACGGCGGCACGTTCGACTCCGCGATCAGCAGGCTCGACCACCTCGTCTCGCTCGGCGTCGACCTGGTCGAGGTGCTGCCGGTCAACGCCGTCGACGGGCCGGTGAACTGGGGCTACGACGGGGTCGGCTGGTACGCGGTCACCGAGAACTACGGCGGCCCGGACGCGTTCAAGCGGTTCGTCGACGCCTGCCACGCCCGCGGCCTCGGGGTCGTGCTGGACGTCGTCTACAACCACCTGGGACCGTCGGGGGCCTACCTCGACCGGTTCGGGCCCTACTTCGCCGGATCCAACATCTGGGGCCCGTCGCTGAACCTGGACGGCCACGGCTCCGACGAGGTCCGCCGGTTCGTGATCGACAACGCGCTGATGTGGCTGCGCGACTTCCACGTCGACGGCCTCCGGATCGACGCGGTGCACGCGCTGCGCGACACCCGGGCCCAGCACGTCCTCGAGCAGCTGGCCGTCGAGGTCGCCGCGCTGGAGTGCCACGTCGGCCGGCCGCTGTCGCTGATCGCCGAGTCCGACCTCAACGACCCGCGGCTGATCACCGCACGGGAGGCCGGCGGCTACGGGCTGACCGCGCAGTGGGCCGACGACGTCCACCACTGCCTGCACGCCGTCCTGACCGGCGAGGGTCAGGGCTACTACGGCGACTTCGCCGAGGCGGGGCTGCACGGGCTCGCCCACGTCCTGACCCGCGGGTTCCTGCACGAGGGCAACTGGTCGTCATTCCGGCGGCGCAGCCACGGCGCGCCGATCGACACCACCCGCGTGCCCGGGTCCAGGCTGGTCACCTACCTGCAGAACCACGACCAGATCGGGAACCGGGCCACCGGCGACCGGCTCACCCACACCCTGTCCCCCGGCCTGCTGGCGTGCGGGGCGGCGCTGCTGTTCACCTCCGGGTTCACGCCGATGCTGTTCATGGGCGAGGAGTGGGGCGCGCGCACGCCGTGGCAGTTCTTCTCCCGGTTCCCGGATCCGGGACTGCAGAGGGCGGTCCGCGAGGGGCGGCGCACCGAGTTCGCCGAGCACGGCTGGGACGCGGCCGCGGAGGTCCCGGACCCGAACGCCGAGTCGACCTTCACCGACTCGCGGCTCGACTGGACCGAGCCGGAGCAGGAACCGCACGCCACGCTGCTGCGCATGCACCGCGAGCTGATCGCGCTGCGCCGGGCCTGGCCGGAGCTGTCCGACCCGTGGCTGGACTCGGTCGTGGTCGACGTCCACGAGCACGCGCGCACCCTGGTCGTGAACCGGGGCGCGATGCGGGTGGTGGTCAACCTGGGCTCCGAGCCGGTGACGCTCTCGCTGGGCGCGACGATCACCCGGATCCTGCTGGCGTCGGAGCCGACCCGCAGCGAGGACGACTCGTTCACCGTGCCCGCGGAGGCGTTCGCGATCTGCCGGATCGCCACCTGAGCGCTCCGGGGTTCCACCGGCGGCGCTTTCGACCCGGTCCCCGGGGCGTGGCCCGGGTACGCGGCTCGTGCTGGCGCGGGGCCGACTCGGCGGCCGTCGTACCGGCACGGTGCCGCCTCGGCGCCCGCGCCGGGGGCCACGGACGCTGCGTGGCCACGACACCGGTCGGCCTCCAGCCGCGTGGGCCGTGATCTCCGAGCCGCTCGCTCTCTCCCATCGGCTAGGCCGTCCGGGTGAACTTCCGCACCATGGCCGCCTGCGGCCCGGTTCTGTCGGGGGTCGCACGTATGTTCGATTCATGGCCGAGGTGGTGGAGCTGATCGACCGGGCAGCAGGCTTGCCGCCCGGCCCGGAACTCGCCGCCGTCCTGGCCGAACTGCCGTGGGAGAAGCTGCCCAACGACCGGCTGGTCGAGGTGTTGCAGGCCCGGGACCGCCAGCTGGCCCACGAGCACGCCGGGTTCTACGCCGGGCTGGTGGAGATCAGCCACGCGGCCGCGGTCGCCGACCTGCCCGAGAACACCGCCTCTCGGGCCGAGGCGGTTGTGCGGTCGGAGGACCAGTTCGAGTGGGCGGCCGGGGAGATCGCGGCCGGGCTGACCTGGACCCGGGCCCGCGCCGAGCGCGAGCTCGGGTTCGCCACCACCCTGTGCCAGCGGCTGCCGTGGGTGTTCACCGCGCTCGAGGAGGGTCGGATCGACCTGGCCAAGGCCCGGGTGCTGGTCGACCACCTCGACCCCGCCACCGGGGACCTCACCGCCGAGCAGGCCCGGAAGCTGTGCGACCGGTTCCTGCCCCAGGCGCCGGGGTGGACCACCGCCCAGCTGCGCGACCGGCTCTACCGGGCCCTGCTGCACCTGAACCCCGCGCTGCGGCGGCGCCGCTACCAGCGCGCCGTGCAGGCCCGCGGCCTGGCGCTCTACCTGGACCCGCACACCGGCACCGCCACCCTGACCGGCACCGGGCTGCCCGCCGACGAAGCCGCCGCCGCGGCCGCCCGCCTGGACCGGCTGGCCGCCGCCTGCCGGCGGGCCGGACACCCCGGCACCCTGGCCCAGATCAGCACGGACCTGTATCTGGGGATGCTCGACGGCGCCTTCCACGGCCTGACCGAGGCCGAGATCATCGACCGGCTCCTGGCCTCCCCCCGCCCGGAAGACCAGCCCACCGACACGGCCGACACCGACGACGGCGAGTCCGGCGCGGGCGAGTCCGGCCTCGGGGAATCTGACGTGAGTGAGTCCGGCGCCGGCAACGGCGACTCGGCCGGCACCCTTGTCGAGGATTCCGGCGACCGGACCGTCGACACCGACTCCAGCACCGACACCAGCACCCACCCCGACACCGACGCCGACGCCGTGGGCGGCGCTGGCTCCGCTGCCGACGCCAACGCCGCCGATACCGGGTCCGACACCGAGGCGGATGTCGACTCGGACGCCGACTCCGACGGCTACTCCGAGACGGACGTCCACTCGGCCGCCGACTCCGGTCCCGGCGACTCGGGCACCGGCGACTCGGCCGGCACCGGGACCGGGTCGAGTCCTGCGGGCGGGCCGTCGACCGGCCCGGCCGGGGACCCGCCCGCGGCCGAACAGCCGGCCCAGGACCGGTGGGCGCACGACCGGGTCGCCACCCGCGAAGGCATCGAACTCCGCGTCGGACTCGGCACCCTCGCCGGCCGCGACGACCGCCCCGGCGACATCCCCGGCCTCGGCCCGATCACCGCCCACACCGCCCGCACCACCGCCACCACCCAACACCGCGGCGCCCGCTGGATCTTCGCCATCACCGACCCCGACGGCTACCTCATGCTGGCCGGCCCCCTGCGCCGCCGCCCCCGCACCCGCGCCCCGAACAACCCGAACGGCCCGAAACCACCGGGCACGCCGCAGACACCGAGGACGCCAGGCGCACCGGGCACACCGCCGCCGGTGCGCGGCGGAGTCGTCGAACTCCACATCAGCCTCGACGAGCTCGACCGCTACGCCACCGACCCCCAGCTGGCCGACTGGCACCCACTGCTGGCCGAAATCGCCCACGCCTGGGCCGACCGCGACACCCGGCACGCCCGGCTCGACGCCGACCCCACCGCCCGGTTCGCCCGCGGACCACTGGCCACCCACATCCACGTCCGCGACCGCACCTGCATCGGCCCCGGCTGCACCCGCCCAGCCCGACGCTCCGAACTCGACCACACCACCGACCACGACCACGGCGGACCCACCGTGCCCGCCAACATCGGACCCGCCTGCGGCCGCCACCACGCCGACAAACACCGCGGCTGGACCCTGACCCAACCCCAACCCGGCCGGTTCTGCTGGACCAGCCCGTTGGGACGCACCTACCGCACCCGCGGCGAACCCGTCCGCCCCGACCTCCCCGACCCCGAGCCGACCGCGCCCGAGTCGCAGGAGCACGAGCAACCGGGCGAACAGAGCGCCGCCGAGACCGACCGGGACCTGCGAAAGCACGACACACCGCTGCTGCAACGCCCGGCGACGAACCCGCCCCTGCCACCACCGCCACAGCCGAAACCGAAGCCGGACGACGAGCCACCGCCGTTCTGATCAACCGCACCGATCGCGGACGCGAGAACCTCGTGCGCGCCGACGAGGTCCTCACCGCAGCGGCGAGCGCCGAATGACCCTGACCGCGAGCACGAGCCCCGACCCGCTGTCGCAGCGGAGCCGATCGACCACGGGCCGGGGCTTGCTCAGGCCGGCCTCACGGTCAGATGAGGCCGAGCTTCTTCACCGCGTCGCGCTCCTCGCCGAGCTCGGCGACGCTCGCGTCGATCTTCGAGCGGGAGAAGTCGTCGATCTCGAGACCCTGGACGATCTTCCACTCACCGTTCTCGGAGGTGACCGGGAACGAGGAGATGAGGCCCTCGGGGACGCCGTAGGAGCCGTCCGACGGGATGGCCGCGGAGGTCCAGTCGCCGGCCGGGGTGCCGTTGACCCAGTCGTGGACGTGGTCGATGGCGGCGTTGGCGGCCGACGCGGCCGAGGACGCGCCCCGGGCCTCGATGATCGCCGCGCCGCGCTTGGCGACGGTCGGGATGAACTCGTTCTCCAGCCAGTCCCGCTCGACCTGCTCGGCGGCGACTTTCCCGTTCACCTCGGCGTGGAAGAGGTCCGGGTACTGGGTGGCCGAGTGGTTGCCCCAGATCGTCAGCTTCGTGATCGCGTCGAGCTGCACGCCGAGCTTCTTGGCCAGCTGGGCCAGCGCGCGGTTGTGGTCGAGGCGGGTCATCGCGGTGAACCGCTCGGCCGGCACGTCCGGCGCGGACGCCTGGGCGATCAGCGCGTTGGTGTTGGCCGGGTTGCCGACGGCGAGGACACGGATGTCGTCCGCGGCGCCGTCGTTGATGGCCTTGCCCTGCGGTCCGAAGATGCCGCCGTTCGCCTCGAGCAGGTCGCCGCGCTCCATGCCCTTGGTGCGCGGGCGGGCGCCGACCAGCAGCGCGACGTTGGCGCCGTCGAAGGCGGCCTTGGCGTCGTCGTAGATGTCGATGCCGCGCAGCAGCGGGAACGCGCAGTCGTCGAGCTCCATCGCGGTGCCCTCGGCGGCCTTGACGGCCGGCGGGATCTCCAGCAGGTTCAGCTTGACCGGGGTGTCGGACCCCAGAAGCTGCCCGGAGGCGATCCGGAAGAGCAGCGCGTAACCGATCTGGCCAGCGGCTCCGGTGACGGTGACGGTAACGGGGTTAGCAGACACGGCACGGACCCTAGCCCGGTCGCCCGGCGCGTACCGCGACGGGGAGCACACGGATCGCTCCAGGTGGCACGAAGCACACCGCTACCGGTCCCGCGGGAGCAGCGGGCCGAGCGGGCCGAGCTCGATGTTGAGGTCCTCGGCGGTGAGCCCGAAGCGCTCGGTCAACTCGTCCATCGCGGACTCCAGGTGCATCAGCGCCGTCCCGAGGTCCTCGACCTGGTCCTCGGTGAGGTCGCCCTGCTCGACCCGGCGCAGCGCCTGCCGCTCCATCAGCTGGCGCAGCAGCTCGACGATCGTGAGGACCAGCTTCATCAGGTCCCGCTCGACCGACTCGCGGTCGATCTCGACCCGGCCGGACGGCCGCGCCGGCCTCGACCCGGGCGTCTCGTCGGCGCTCACCGGACCGGCCCCGTCCCGGCGTCGTCGGCGGGCGCGATCGAGGTGATCAGTGCCCGGAGCGAGACGCGGACGAGATCCACCCCTGCGAGCGAGATCGTGACGTCGCCGGTGAGGACGACACCGCCCGCCAGGAGCCGGTCGAGCAGGTCGACGAGGGCGATCTCCCGGTCCGCGAGCGGTCCGACCGGCTCGGTCCCCCTGACCGGCTCGGTCATGAGGCCGCCCTCGTCGTGATCTCGGCGAACGAGTAGGGCACCCACGGGCCGGTCACCTCGACGAGCAACCCGTCCGCGTCGGCCTCGTCGACCACCTGCCGCCACTGTTCGGTGGCACCCGCATCGACCAGGTAGGCCGCGTTGAGCACCATCGGTTCCCGGCGCCCGGTGAGGGCCGCGTCGTGTACCCGGTGCCGCCGGGCCGCGACCGACGCCGCCGCGACCGTGTCGTGCAGCCGGCCGGCCGCGCGGACGGCGTCGTCGGTGTGCCGCTCGGCCGCACCGAGCGCGGCGCGGCGGCGGCGCAGGTACTCGGTGCCCGACGCCGGTCGCCCGGAGTCCGCCTCCGGTCCCTGCGCCTGCGCCGCCCAGGCCTTGACACCCCACTCGACGCGGCCGTGCAGCTCGCCGAGGAGGGCGGCGAACTCGTCGTGCCGCTCGCCGAGCACCTCCCGGACCCGGTCCTCGTCACCGAACACGGTGGCCAGGGACAGCGGGGCGACGTCGACGGCGCCCCCGACCGCCTCCACCACCCGGTGGTGGGCACGGGCGACCTCGGCGAGCCGGTCGAGGTCCTGGAGGAGCTCGTCGATGCGGCCGGCACCGAAGTCCGCGGCGGGCACGAGACCGACGACGGCCCGCAGGTCACCGAACTCGACCGTGTGCAGGGGGCCGCCCGCCACCCCGGCCAGATCCGCGGGGAGCGCCGGGTCGTCGCGGCAGACCGCGTAGACGTAGACCAGCGACTCGGAGCGGGTGGACACGCGTGATCATCCCTTCCGGGGACGGCGGGTACCGCTGTCACGGGAGCGGGCGGGGGCCTCCTTGGTGTCCTTGGTGTCCTTGGCCGCCTTGGAGTCGCTGCGCCGCCCGCCGCCGTCCCGGGAGGTGGCGGCGTCCTTGCGCCGGGAGCTGCCGGTACGGGAACTGGCGGGAACCGTCTCGCGCGCGGGGGTGCCGTCCCGGGAGCCGGCGGGCGCGTCCTCGCGCCGGGAACCGGTGCGCGCGTTCTCCCGCCGCAAGCCGGTGGGCGCGGCCTCTTCCTCGCGCCGCGAACCCGTCGCCGGGTCCTCCCGCCCGGACACGCCGTCCCCGGCGCCGGCCGGGAGCTCGTCGCGGCCGCCGCCGGCCTCCAGCGCCTCGAGACGCCGGCGGAGCCGGGCGTTCTCGTCCTCCAGGTCCTGCCGGCCCGCCGAGAGCGTCGGGTCACGCTCCCACCAGTCGATCCCCATCTCCTTCGCCCGGTCGACCGACGCCACCACCAGCCGCACCTTGATCGTCAGCAGTTCGATGTCCAGGAGGTTCACCTGGATGTCCCCGGCGATCACGATGCCCTTGTCGAGGACGCGTTCCAGGATGTCGGCGAGGTTGGCGCTCTCACCCCGGCGTTCCACGGCGGGTTGCGCCCCGGAGTCCCATCGCACGGTCTCGTTCACGTTCCCGCGGTTACCCGATGCACTGCTGCTCACGCGTCGCCCCCGGCACCCCGGTTGTACCGGCGCATCCGCCGGTATCCGATGAGCTCGGCGTCGGCATCGAGGTCGGCCTGGTAGACCGCGAGGACGTCGGCGGAGTCCGGGATCCGGCGCACCTCGACCATCTCGACCTCGACCGACCAGCCGTCCTCGCTGCGGGCCACCGAGGTGACCCCCTCCGGGGTCCGGCCGGTCATCTCGGCAATCTGCTCGACGGCCGCGCGGGCGACGGCACGGGCGCCGAGGCGGCGGGGTCGGGCCGGTTCGGTGCCGTCGCGGTCGGTGTCCTCCTGGTCGGCGTCCTCCTGATCGGCGTCCTCGGCCTCCTCGTGATCGCTGGCCTCAGCGGAGGTCTCGTCAGTGGTGTCCTCAGTGGTCTCGTGAGTGGTGTCCTCGTCGGCGGCGTCCTCAATGGCGGCGGTCTCGTCAGCGGCGGTCTCGTCGTCGACGTCCTCGTCCTCGAGGTCCTCCGTCGCGACCTCCTCGTCGACACGGTCCTCGCCGGCGCGGTCCTCATCCTCGAGATCCTCGACGGCGTCGTCCGGGTCGGCCCGCTCCCCCGGCCGGCCGCGAGCCTCATCGGGCTCCCGGCGCCGCCGCGCAGCCGACCGGCCTGGCGTGCGGCGCCTCGGCGTCGGTTCCTGTTCCTCCGCCTCGGCCTCCCCCCGGGACCGCCGCTCCGAACCCTCCCGCGCCTCGGCCGGCGCGCGGCGGCTGCGCGTCGGCCCGCGCTCCCGGCTCGGCTCATCGGGCGTGCGGCGCTCCGACGTCCGGCGGGGACCGTCGCGCTTCCGGTGCTCCCGATCCCGGCCCGGCTCGCCGGACTCACGGCGCCGCCGAGGACGGCCCGGCTCCTCCGAGGTGGACTCCCGACGCGCCCGCGTACCACCGGCCCCGTCCGAGCCGGACTCCCGACGCGCCCGGGTACGGCCGGACCCGTCAGCCGGCCTGCGTTCCCGGTCCCGGTCCGGTTCGCCGGAGTCCCGGCGCGGCCGGGCGCGGCGGGATTCGTCGGGCCTCCGGCGCAGCGGCCGCTCCGAGCGCGGCTGCCGTTCCGGATCCGGGTCCGGCTCGTCGCGCCGGGACCGTGCCCGCGGCCGGGGGGAGCCGGCGTCGTCCCCGGACGACCGGCGGCGGGAGGCCCCGGACATGTCTCCGCGGCTCGGGCCGTCAGACACCCGGGCCCCCGTCCCGCGGCATCAGGCGCTGCAGCAGCTCGTCCTGGCGGGCGTCACGCTCGGCCTCGTCGATCTCCCCCCGCTCGTACTCCCGCTCGACGTCGTCGATCTTCCGGCGGACGACCGCCGGGTCGTTCATCTCCCGGTCGACCTCCTGCTCGATCTGCTCGGCGACCCAGACGACCCCGCGGACCGGGGCCAGCGGCAGCGTCAGCAGTCCGGTGATCAGCCCCATCTCACGCCTCCACCCCGGCCTCCTGCTCGGGTTCGGGCAGGAAGTCGAACGGCGCGACCGGGCCGATGAGCTGCAGCGTCACCCGCTCGCCCCACTCGTTCGCGAGCGCCTCGAGGGCGTCGTCGAACTCGGCCTGCCGGTCCCGGCGGACCAGCACCGCGAGGTGCAGCGCTCCGTCCTCACCGCCGGCCTGCTTCACCACGATCCCCTCGCACAACGGCTCGAGGAGTTCGACCGCGGTGCCGGCGTCGGCCTCGCGCTCCCGGTCGACCTCGGCCGCGATCTGCTCTCCCAGCTTGATCCGCTCGAAATGCGTGGCGTCGGGGTCGGTGTCCCGCAGCTCCCGGCTGAGCTCGGCGATGGTGGGGTTCCGCTCCACGATGCGGGCCAGCAGGAGATCCTGGTCGTAGCGCCCGCTCACGACGAACTGCACTCGGCCGTCGAGCTGCCGCAACGCGTCCGCGAAGAAGTCGTGGTGCGGTTCGAGGAGCTCGGAGACCACGGCCCGGTCGTCGCGGACCACCCCGCCGAACCGCATCGGGAGGACCGTCCGCTCCGCGGCGACCGCGTCGACCACCCGCTCGTGCGCCTTCAGGTCGTCGGGCCGGCCGAGTGGCCGGTCGGTCGGGATGTCGCTGACGATTGCCGCCAGGTCGCCGTGGTCGATCAGGGTGATCTCACCGGCGCCGCCCACCGCGGCGAGGTCGGCGGGGATCTCCGCCCCGGCCGCGACCACGCCGTACACGTAGGTTCCGGTCGCCGTCGTCGTCCCGCTCACCTGCGCTTCTCCTCCTTGGGGCGCCGCTCGCCGCGGAACTCGTCGAACTTCTCCTTGCCGGCCTCCAGGGCGCCGCGGGTCTTGCCCTTCGCGCCGCCCTCGGTGGCGTTCTGGGTGATCCCGCCGACCATCTCGCCGAGGTCCTTGCCACCCTTCTCGTGCAGGTCCAGCCGGTTCGTCGCCTCCGCGAAGCGCAGGTAGGTGTCCACGCTCGCGACGACGACCCTGGCGTCGATCGTGAGGATCTCGATCCCGACC
The DNA here is from genome assembly GCF_014267175.1 of Pseudonocardia sp. C8. NCBI lineage: Bacteria > Bacillati > Actinomycetota > Actinomycetes > Pseudonocardiales > Pseudonocardiaceae > Pseudonocardia > Pseudonocardia sp. C8. The sequence goes on along the minus strand of NZ_JACMTR010000002.1, from coordinate 2,007,643 downwards.
AGCGAGACCTTGACGAACACGTCGATGACCAGTCCCTTCTCCAGGATCAGGTCGATGACCTGCGCGAGGTCTCCCTGCGGGACGCGTTCGACCCGGCTGTCCGGGCGCTGGCTGACCGTCACCGGGTCACCACCTCCTCGTCGCGATCGACTTCGTCGGCCTCGTCCTCGTCGGCGTAGTCGGTCTCGTCCTCATCGATGTCGTCCTCGTCGGCGTCGTCGGCATGTTCCCGGCCGCCGCGGTCGGTGTCGTCGTACTCGTCGTAGTCGTCGTCGTAGTCGTCGTCCGCGTCGTACGGGTCCTCGTCGTACCCGTTCTCCTCGGCGGCACGCTCCTCCTCTTCGAGCGCCTCCTCGTGGGTCTTGACGACCTCGCTGTCCCGGATCTCGCCCCGCCAGCCCTCGAGCTCGTCCTGGTGCAGCAGCGAGGAGACCATGACGTGCCGCCGGTAGTGCTTGAACTCCAGCCGGGCCCGCCGGCCCACCGCACGCCAGATGTTTCCGGTCTTCTCGAAGAATCCGACCGGGTAGTACTCCAGGACCAGCAGGACCCTGGTCAGCGTCGGCGTCAGCTCGTGGAAGGAGACGATCCCGTCGACATATCCCTTCACGCCCTGGGATCGCCAGATGATGTGGCTGTCGGGCACCTGTTCGATGATCGTGGCGTTCCACGTCCGCTTCGACCAGAAGACCTGCGCCTTCCACACCGTCTTCTCGTCGGCCTCCTGCTCGACGCTGTGCACCTTCTTCATGAAGCTCGGAAAGTCGGCGAACTGTGTCCACTGGTCGTAGGCGATCCGCACCGGGACCCCGACGTCGATCTCCTCGACGATGTTGGTGAACTTGAACTTGCCGCGTTCCCCGCCGGAACCGCCACCGGAACCGCCGCCGAGTCCGACGGCCTCCGCGGCCTTGTCCTTCACCGCGGACAGGCCACCCTTCACCGCACCGGTGATCGGGTTGTCGCCCTGCAGCAGGGCGCGGCCGCCACCCAGGGCCGAGCCGAGCCCGACGCCCCCGTTGTCGGCGACCTCGCCGAGCCGGTCGGACAGGGCGTCGACCCGGTCCGCCGCGGCAGCGACGGCGCGCTCGGTGACCACCGTGAGCAAGGCCTGCGCCGCGTCCTTCAACCGGTCCATCGGGAGCTGCGCGGACGCGGACGACCGTCCGGTGTCCGTGTCAGCCATCGTTGCCACCGCCCTTCCGCCGGGTCGTGGAACGGGTGCCGGTCCCGCGCCCCTTCGACGGGGTCGCCGGGGCCTTCGCGCGGCTGCGCGACCGCGTCCCGGACGCCTTCCCGGAGGACGCCGTCGAGGAGGACGCCTTCCCGGAGGACGCCGCCGCGGAGGTCGACGACGAGCGGGCCGGGCGCCGGCGAGCAGGGGCCTTCCCCCGGCCGGCCGTGGTCCCGTCGCCACCCTCGCCGGAGCCGGCCTCGTCGGAGCCACTCTCCTCGGAGCCGGTGCCGTCCGAGCCGGTCTCGTCGGCCTCGGCGTCGGAAACGTCGGCGTCGGCCGTGTCGGCGTCGTCGGCGGTGTCCGCGGGCTCCTCACCCCGCCGGGACCGCCGGCCGGCGCGCCCGAGCCCCTTCGCCGTGGACTCCGCGGCCGCGCCCGCCGAGTCGCCGACCTTCTCCGCCGCGGCGCCTGCGGTGTCCCCGGCGGTCCCGGCGACCTGCTCGACCGGTTTGCCGAGGTTCTCCACCCGCTCGACCAGCGAGTCGGTCAGCGACTCCATCCGGGTCGCGGCGGCCGCGAGTGCCGCGTCCTTGCCCGCGTCGATCAGGCGATGGCTGACCGCGTCACGCAGGCGGGCCACCTCCGGCGAGCCCGCGGCGAGCTTCGCACCCCGGGCCAGCAGCTCGGACGGTGTGAGGTCCAGCTTCCGGCCGGCGAGCGCACCGCCCAGCATGATCGCGAGTTTCATCTTCCGGGTGCGCCCGAGGACGTACCCCCCGAGTACGGCGAGCCCCACCTTTCCGGCCGACACCATGGCGCCTCACTTCCAGAACGAATGATGATCTCCAGCGCCCGGGTGCCGCAGAGATCAGTTTTCCGCGATCCACCTCATGATCGGATGCGGCTGTTCATCATTCTATGGGCGCACTCCGGGGCCGCAATCCGACCGGAAGTCGGCGCCGGGGTCCGCGACAGGCGATGACGTCGAAATGATCGCTAAACTGCCCCGATGGCCCGTACCCGATCCGTCGAACGGAGCAAGATTCCCGGGCCACGTCCGACACTCCGTGCAGATACTGGAACCGGTCAATTATCGGCGAATTCTCACCCGAAGAGAGGAGGTTGAATCCGTATTTCCGGAACGACCTGCGACGACGAGGTCAGCCGGCCGGCGGGATGTTGGCGTTGCGGTGGAACAGGTTGGCCGGGTCGTAGACGGCCTTGATCTCGGCCAGGCGGTCGTACTTGTCGCCGTAGGTCGCACGGAGCCGGTCGGCGTCGTCGGCCGTCATCGCATTGACGTACATCCCGGTCCCGATCGCGTGCGGCAGCAGCGCCCGGTGGAACGCACGCACCCACGCCCGCTCGGCGGGCAGCCCGGCCCCGTCCGGCGACAGCCCGATCAGGAACACGGTCAGCCGCGGGCTGCGGCCGCCGCCGAACGCGGTCGCGTCCTCGGCGACGGCCGAGTAGGCGCCGTCGAGGGTGTAGAGGTGCACCACCGACATCGGGGACACCTTGCGGGCGACGTGCTCGGCGAGCACCTCGATCGCCGGTTCGGTGAGCGTCGCCACCGAGCAGCTCTTGTCGTAGGCGTGCATGCCCCAGGCGTTGCCCTCGTCGAACATCTGCTGCAGCGCGGTGAACGGCATCGGCGTGCAGAACTCGAAGAGCCGCTCCGGGAACGTCGCACGCACCCGCTCGTGCACCTGCTCGGCCTCCGGGTCCGGTGTCGAGCCCGTGGTCCCGACGACGGCGATCGCCCAGCCCAGGCGGTGCTGGACCTCGGCCGGCACGAACGGCGCGGGCGGCGCGGTCACCGCGATGATCTGGAACCCGACCGTCGGCGGCAGGTGCGGGATGGTCTCGCGGGCCGCGCGGAGCACCGCGGCGCCGTCGTCGAGGCCGAAGAAGAACAGGCCGAAGGAGACGATCGGGCCGACCGGGACGGCCGCGAACTCGAACTCGGTGACGATCCCGAAGTTGCCCCCGCCCCCGCGCAGCGCCCAGAACAGGTCGGGATGCTCCTCGGTGTCGGCCCGGACCACGCCACCGTCGGCGAGCACCACCTGCGCCGCGAGCAGGTTGTCGATCGTGAGCCCGGCCCGGCGGGTCAGCCAGCCCATCCCGCCGCCGAGGGTCAGCCCGGCGACACCGGTGTGCCCGATCTCCCCGGCGGGCACGGCGAGGCCGTGCTCCTGGGTGGCGGCGTCCATGTCCCGCAACAGCGCGCCGCCGCCGACCCGGACCCGGCGTGCCACCGGGCCGGGCCCAGCACGGTGCCCGTCATCCGGGCGCGCAGGTCCCCGATGTGGGCGTGATCGACGGTCGCGGTCATGGCGCACTCCGGTCCGGGCGGCGATGTGACAGCGGACACGGTGGACCGGCCGGCGCGGCATGTCACCGGAACCGGCCCGATATCGCCACGGTTGACGACGGCCGCCCCCGGCTGCTGCCCCGCGCGGCCCAGGCCGTGCGCCCGGCCGGCTCAGCCGCGCCGGCGGGCGCTGATCACCCCGGTGTTGAACCCGGCGAGGTGCAGCCCGCCGGCGAAGCGGGCGTGCTCGACCTTCAGGCACCGGTCCATCACGACCTCGAGGCCCGCGGCCTCGGCCCGGGCGGCGAGATCGGCGTCGAACAGGCCGAACTGCAGCCAGAACGTGTGCGGCCGCCCGGGCAGGGCGAGCACCTCGTCCAGCACGCCGGAGAGGTCCTCGGGCCGGCGGAACACGTCGACGAGGTCCGGCACGACGGGCAGCTCCGCCAGCGACGGGTACACCGGCCGGCCGAGGATCTCCGTCGCGTTCGGGTTCACGAAGTACACCTCGAACCCGGTGGAGGCGAGCAGGTAGGTCGCGACGAAGTTGCTGGCCCGCGACGGGTTCGGCGACGCACCGACGACGGCGACCGTCCGGGTGTCCTGCAGGATCTGCATGCGCCGCCACGCCGGCGGGTTCTCCCAGGTCACGAGGTCTCCTTCTGGGCCGCCGTCAGCGCCTGGTCGAGGTCCCACACGATGTCCTCCGGGTCCTCGAGCCCGACCGAGATCCGGATCATGTCCGCGGGCACGCCCGCGCGGTCCAGCTGCTCGGCGGTGAGCTGTTGGTGGGTGGTCGACGCCGGGTGCAGGACGAGCGTGCGGGCGTCGCCGACGTTCGCGAGGTGGCTGCACAGCTGCACCGACTCGATGAACCGGGAACCGGCCTCCCGGCCGCCGCGCCGGCTCCCGCTCGCTCGGTCCCGCTCGGCCACCCCGAACGCGAAGACGGCGCCGGGGCCGTCCGGCAGGTAGCGGCGGGCCCGCTCGTGGTGCGGGTGCGACGGCAAACCCGCGTAGGTCACGTACGAGACGCGCGGGTCGGCCGCCAGCCACTCCGCCACGTGCCGGGCGTTCGCCACGTGCTGCTCCATCCGCTGCGGCAGCGTCTCCACGCCCTGCATCAGCAGGAACGCCGAGTGCGGCGAGAGCGTGGCACCGACGTCGCGCAGCTGCTCGGCGCGCAGCTTGGTGAGGAAGCCGAGCTCCTGGAAGTTGCCCCACCAGCTCAGCCCGCCGTACGACGGCACCGGCTCGGTCATGCCCGGGAAGTTGCCGTTGCCCCAGTCGAACGTGCCGGCCTCGACCACCACGCCGCCGAGGGTCGTGCCGTGCCCGCCGAGGAACTTCGTGACCGAGTGGATGACGATGTCGGCGCCGTGTTCCAGCGGGCGGCACAGGTAGGGGGTCGCGAGCGTCGCGTCGATGATCAGCGGGATCCCGCGCGCGTGCGCGACCTCGGCCAGCCCGGCGATGTCGGCGACCTCCCCACCCGGGTTGGAGATCACCTCGGCGAACACGAACTTCGTCTCCGGGCGGATCGCGGCGGCGTAGTCGGCCGGGTCGGTGCCCGGGACGAACGTCGTGTCGACCCCGAACCGGCGCAGCGTCACGTCGAGCTGGGTGATCGTGCCGCCGTACAGCCCGGCCGCGGCGACGGCGTGGTCGCCGGCGCCGGCGAGCGCGGCGAACGTGAGGAACTCCGCGGCCTGGCCGCTGGCCGTGCACACGGCACCGATGCCGCCGTCCAGGCTGGCGAGGCGCTCCTCCAGCGCGGCGACCGTCGGGTTCGCGATCCGCGAGTAGACCAGCCCGTACTTCTGCAGCGCGAACAGCGCGGCGGCGTCGTCGGTGTCCTGGAACACGTAGCTGGTGGTCTGGTGGATCGGCACGGCCCGCGACCCGGTCGCCGCGTCCGGGACGCTGCCGGCGTGCACGGCGCGGGTGCGGAAGCCCCAGGCACGGTCGCCGTCTCGCTGCTCGCTCACACCCCCATCCTGCCTGGCCTCAGAGATGGGTGCGCAGGAAGGCGAGCATCCGCTGCGTGGCGTCGGTGGCGGACGGCTCGTGGAAGTCCGCACGGATCGGCAGCCGCCGCGCGAGCGCCCCGGTGATCCCGGGCGTCCGGGTCATGAACGAGTGGCCGGCATCCGGGTAGACCTTCACGTCGTGCGGGACGCCGCGCTCGGCCAGGTCGGCCTCCAGGCGTTCCGGGTAGCCGTCGGTGAACTCCCGGTCCCGGCCGCCGAAGCTGGCCACGACCGGGCACACCGGCTCCACCCGGACCGCGGTGCGGCCGTAGAACGGCACGGCGACCCGGTACAGCCCGGTCTGCGACAGCAGCAGCGCGAACCCGCCGCCCATGCAGAACCCGACGACGCCGATCCGGTCCGGGTCCACGGTGGGCTGGGCGGCCAGCCAGCGCCGTGCGGACTCGCAGTCACCCAGTGCCGCACCGCGTCCGGTGGCCATCGTGGCCATGGTCGCGGCGACGCACAGCGGCTTCACCGGGCCGCGGGCGAACAGGTCCGGGATCAGCACCGTGTAGCCCGCCCTGGCGAGCTCACGGGCGATCCGCCGCATCTCCGGGGTCATCCCGTGCAGCTCGTAGACCATCACGAGCGCGGGGCCGGGGTCGTCGGACTCGGGCCGGACCAGGAACCCGGGCAGCCGGCCGCCGTTGACGCTGCCGACGGCGACGTCCGCCTCGACCGTCACGCGCGCCCCCGCGGCACCCGCACCAGGCCCTCCTGCATGGTCGTCGCGACCAGGCGGCCGTCGGCGGTGAAGAACCGGCCGGTGGCCAGCCCGCGCCCGCCGGACGCCGCCGGCGAGTAGCAGGTGTAGAGCAGCCACTCGTCGGCGCGGAACGGCCCGTGGAACCACATCGCATGGTCCAGGCTGGCCATCTGCGGGCGGGCCTCGGTCACGTCGTGCCGGGCCAGCACCGAGCCGAGCAGCGTCAGGTCGCTGGCGTAGGTGAGCACGCACACCCCCAGCAGCGTGTCGTCGGGCAGCGTGCCGTCGGCGCGCAGCCACAGGCGCACCGGGTCGTCGGAGGCACCGGCCCGGTGCCGGGACCACGGCGGTTCGTCGATGAGCCGGATGTCCAGCGGCCGGGGCAGGCCCGCCATCCAGCCGCCGTCGCCGCGCACCGCCCGGGTGCCGAGGTCGTCGACGTCGTCCGGGGCCGGCACCCCGGCCGGCATCGGCTCGGTGTGCACCAGCCCCTCCTGGGCGAGCTGGAACGACGCCGACAGCGAGAAGATCGGCTCGCCGCGTTGGATGGCCAGTACGCGGCGGGTCGTGAAGGAGCGGCCGTCGCGCACCCGCTCGGTCTCGTAGACGATCGGGATGCGCGGGTCGCCGGGCCGGATGAAGTACGCGTGCAGCGAGTGCACCGGGCGGTCCTGGGACACCGTCCGGCCGGCCGCGACCAGCGCCTGCGCGGCGACCTGGCCCCCGAACACCCGGGGCAGCGAGACCGGGGGGCTGACGCCGCGGAAGAGGTTGTCCTCCAGCCACTCCAGGTCGAGCAACGCGACCAGGTCGTCGAGGACGGCCTGGCCACGCGGCTCGCCGTCGGCGGCGATCTCGGTGGACGCGGGCGTGCGAGGGGCGGGCTCGGCGGTCACGGTCGCCGAGTATGCCGAACGGCGATCAGGCGTGGTCGTCCTCGCCCAGCCGGTGCACCCGGATCAGGTTCGTCGACCCGACCGTGGCGGGCGGCGACCCGGCGACGATCACGACGAGGTCGCCCGGCTTGAACCGGCCGATGGACAGGATCGCGTGGTCGACCTGGCGGACCATGGCGTCCGTGGAGTCGACCTTGTCGACGAGGAACGTCTCGACGCCCCAGGTCATCGCCAGCTGGCTGCGCACCGCCGGCTCCGGGGTGAACGCCAGCAGTGGCAGCCGGGTGTGCAGCCGGGCGAGCCGCCGCACGGTGTCACCGGACTGGGAGAACGCGACCAGTGCCCGCGCCGAGAGCCGCTCACCGATGTCGCGCGCGGCGTAGGACAGCACGCCCCGCTTGGTCCGCGGCACGTGGTTCAGCGGCGGGACGCTCGCCGGCCCGGCCTCGACGGCCTCGACGATCTCGGCCATCGTCCGGACCGTCTTGATCGGGTACCGGCCGACGCTGGTCTCGCCGGAGAGCATGACGGCGTCGGTGCCGTCGAGCACCGCGTTCGCCACGTCGGAGGCCTCGGCCCGGGTCGGGCGCGAGTTGGTGATCATCGAGTCCAGCATCTGGGTGGCCACGATGACCGGCTTCGCGTTCTCCCGGGCGATCTGGACGGCCCGCTTCTGTACCAGCGGCACGTTCTGCAGCGGCAGCTCCACGCCCAGGTCGCCACGGGCGACCATGATGCCGTCGAAGGCGAGGACGATGGCTTCGAGGTTGTCGACGGCCTCCGGCTTCTCCAGCTTGGCGACCACCGGGATCCGGCCCAGGCCGGAGCTGTCCATGATCTTGTGGACGAGGTCGATGTCGGCGGGGCTGCGCACGAACGACAGCGCGATGACGTCGACCCGCAGCGACAGCGCGAACTCCAGGTCGGCGACGTCCTTGTCGGACAGTGCCGGCACCGAGATGTTCATGCCGGGCAGGGAGAGGCCCTTGTTGTCCGACACCGGGCCACCCTCGGTGACGCGGCAGACGACGTCGTCGCCCTCGACGGCGACGACGCGCAGGCCGACCTTGCCGTCGTCGACGAGCAGCCGGTCCTCGGGCCGGGCGTCCTGGGCGAGCCCCTTGTAGGTGGTGGAGACGCGGTCGTAGGTGCCGGGCACGTCCTCGACGGTGATCCGCACCTCCTCGCCGGTCTTCCACTCGGTCGGGCCGTCGGCGAAACGGCCGAGGCGGATCTTCGGGCCCTGCAGGTCGGCGAGGATGCCGACGGCGCGGCCGCTGGTGTCGGCGGCGGCACGGACCATGTCGTAGACGCGCTTGTGGTCCTCGCGGTCACCGTGGCTGAAGTTGAGCCGGGCCACGTCCATCCCGGCGTCGACGAGGTCACGGATCCGGTCCGGGGTGGCGGTGGCCGGACCGATGGTACAAACGATCTTGGTTCGACGTGTCACGGCGAACAGGGTAGCGCCGATCTGGAACGATCCGGTTTCCGGAACCCCGACGGGCGGTGGCCGGTTTCCGGATCGGCGGGTGGAGCAGACTGGACGGGTGCGTGTCCAGCCGTTCGTCCTCGCCGTCCTGCTCAGCCTGGTGGTGTTGTTCGCCCCGGCGTCCGGGGTGCCGACGGCGCCGCCGGGGACCGACAAGGTCGTGCACCTGCTGGTGTTCGCGCTGCTCGGCCTGACCGGGTGCGCCGCGGGCTTCCGGGTGTGGCCGCTGGTGGGCGGACTGGTCGGCTACGCGGCGGCCTCGGAGGTGCTGCAGGCGCTGCTGCCGATCGGGCGGACCGGCGACGTGGTGGACGGCCTGGTCGACGTCACCGGCGCGGCGCTCGGGCTGGGCGTGGCTGCGATCGTGGCGCGGCGGCGGGGTGCCCGGGCGGGCCGCGGCACGCGGTCGCGGCTCGGCTGAGAGCGCGGCGGAGGGCCGGCCGGGGCGGTGGTGTCGGCGGCGCGGTGGTGTCGGCGGCGGGGCGGGGTCGGCCGCGCGGTGGTCTCGGCGGCGCGGCGGACTCGGCGACGCGGCGGACTGGACCGGGGCGGAGTCGGCGGCGGGACCGGGCGGCTCACGGCCCGGCCGGGCGTCCCGCCGTGTCGGCGAACCGGGCGAGCGTCCCCGCGATCGCCTTCGTGTAGCGGTCCAGCCGCTCCCGGTCGACGTTGCCGAGGTCGTCGCAGGCGGCGTGGTAGCAGGCGTCGTACACCGCACCGGCGGTGCCGCCCCAGCGCTCGGCCTGGGCAGCGGTCTTGGTCTCGTCGTCGCCGGTGACCGCGCCCGCGACCGGGATGCCGGCCTCGGCGAACGGGGCCTCGTCGTCGCCGGTGAACGCGATCGGCTCGGCCTGCACGCCGGTCGCGGCCAGCTCCTCGGCGAGCACCCGCGCGACGGCCCCCGAGCCGTCCGGGCCGGTCGCCTCGGGGCCGTCACCCACCCCGCCCTGCACGAAGTAGCCGCCGTTCGGGGAGCCGACCATGTCGATGTTGAGGTAGAGCAGGTGCGCGTCCCGCTCGGCGCCGGTCAGGCCGCGGACGTAGCCGGTGGAGCCCTGCAGCTCGTCCTCCTCGGACCCCCAGAACCCGAACGCGAGGGTGTTGCGCGTGCCCGGCGCGGCCCCGATCCGGATCGCGGTCTCCAGCAGGGCGGCGACGCCGGTGCCGTCGTCGTTGATGCCGGGCCCCTCCGGGACCGAGTCCAGGTGCGCGCCGCCGAGCACGACCGCCCCCGGGTCACCACCGCGGGTGCGGGCGACGACGTTGCGGTACCGGCGGCCGTCGCCCGCGTCGTACTCGGGGGTCGTGACCTCGAACCCGGCGTCGCGCAGCACGCCGGCGACGTAGTCCACCGACCGCTCGTAGCCGGGCCCGCCCGAGGCGCGGTTCCCGCCTGCCCCGTCGGCAATGCGCTGCAACGCCTCCAGGTGGACGGCGGCGCCAGCACCGGTCGCGGTCGAGGCGACCCGCTGCGCGACCGGGCCGTCCGGCGCCGCGGGGGCCGCCGGCGCCGGCGACGGGCCCGCGCATCCGGCGGCGAGCAGCCCGGCGGTGACGACGGCCGCGGCGGTGCGGGTCCACCGGCGGCGACGGCCGGTCTTCGACTGGCGTTCCACCGGGAGGAGTCTCGCGGACCCGGCCGGGGATCTCCAGGGCCGACCGGGGCGAGAACGGCGGAGGATCGGAGGGTTCGCGACCCCCACACGCCCAGAAGGGTCGATACGCCCACCCCGCGCGCCCTCCCCGATCGATCAGCACGGATCCGCCCCGCTAGGGACGGCAACGTAGTCATCACGGAGTTCGCACCAGATCGATCAGCACGGTTCCGCCCCCGGTACGGGCGCCAACGTGCCTGTCGCGCACCCGGCGCAGGTCGATCAGCACGCATCCGCCCCGGCGGGGACGACAACGTGCACCTCGCACGCCCCGCCGGACTCGATCAGCACGAATCTGCCCGACCGAGGACGACAACGTGCGCCTCGCCCACCAGCCCCACGTCGATCAGCACGCACCCGCCCTGCCGGAGACGACATCGTGCGCCTCGAGGGGCGCACGACGTTCGATCAGCACGATTCCGCCCCGCCCGGGGCGCCACCGTGCATCTCACGCCCGAGCCCCCGGTCGATCAGCACGCATCCGCCCCACCGGCGACCACAACGTGCACCTCGCACGCCCCGCCGGACTCGATCAGCACGAATCTGCCCGACCGAGGACGACAACGTGCGCCTCGCCCACCAGCCCCACGTCGATCAGCACGCATCCGCCCTGCCGGAGACGACATCGTGCGCCTCGAGGGGCGCACGACGTTCGATCAGCACGATTCCGACCCGCCCGGGGGCGCCACCGTGCATCTCAGCGCCCGAGACCCCAGCTCGACCAGCACGCATCCGCCCCAGCGGGGGCGACGACGTGCGCCTCGATCGCCGCGCCGATCAGCACGGTCGCTCCCGGGCTCGCCGCCGGCGCTCGAGGGCGCTGGTGCTGACGATGCTGACACTGGTCTCGGCCCACGGTGGGCGACCGGGCCCGGCATCCGATACGGGCACCCGGCAGAGCGGGGCCTGCCCGAGCGGTGCCGGCAGCGTGGCGCCCGACAGCGTGGGGCTGGGCGGAGCGGTGCCCCGCGCAGTGGCGCCCGGCCGAGTGGCGCCCGGCGGAGCCGCGGCGGCGCGCGGGGGTAGCAGCGCGGGGTCAGCAGCGCGGGGGTAGCGGCGCGCGGGTCAGCAGCGCGAACGTCAGCGGCGCGGCTGCTCCGCGGGCCCCACATGGTCGGCCAGCCACTCGGTCAGCGGCCGCGCCGCCCGCCACACCGTCCGCACCCGGTCCCGGGACCGCGGCCCGTGCAGGACGTCGTCCGGCGGCCACCGCCGTGACACGTACAGGCCCTTGTGCCGCAGCAGGTCCAGCCGTGGATGGTCCGGGTCGGTGCCGCGCGGGCGGGTCTTGAGGGTCTCCCCACCGACGGTGAGCCCGGCGGCCTGCGCGGCGGCCAGCCGGGCCCGGAGGTCCTCGCCGCGGCGCTCGTCGTCGACCGCCGCCCGGTACCGGGTCAGCTGGTCGGGGGTCATGGCGTAGTAGCCGCCCGCGGCGAGCATCCCCTCGGCGGAGACCTCGACGTAGAACGGGGCCGCGTAGCCGCCGCAGTGCGTCTTGTAGGGGGTCTTGTCGGCGGAGAACCGGACGTCGCGGTACGGGCGGAACACCTTGCCCTCGCCGAACTCGGGTTCGAGGTCGGCGAGCAGCGCGAGCATGGGCCCGCGGACGTCGTTCTCGTAGACCGTGCGGTTGTCGGTCCAGTACGCCTTCGAGTTGTCGGCGAGCAGGCCGTCGTAGAACTCGACCGCGCCGTCGCCGAACCCGGCGAAGGCGCTCACGCGTCCTCGCGTTCGGTCGTCTCGGACCCGGCGGGCGGGTCCGGCTGGGCGAACTCCTCCCGGCCCTTCGGCGCGAGCGCGAGGTAGGCCACCGCACCGGCGAACACGACCGCGGAGACCACGACGTTGATCCGCAGGTCCCCCAGCACCCGGGTGGCCGGGTCGGTGCGCATCATCTCGATGAAGAACCGGCCGAGCGTGTATCCCGCGACGTAGACCGCGAACGCGCGGCCGTGGCCGAGCCGGAACCGGCGGTCGGCGAGCACCACGACCGCGGCGACGGCGAGGTTCCACACCAGCTCGTAGAGGAACGTCGGGTGCACGACGGCGATCGGCGTCGGGTCGAGCGCGACCCCGCCGAGCGCGTCCTCCAGGCCGGTCGCCGGGTCCACCCGCCGGTAGATCTCCAGACCCCACGGCAGCGTGGTCGGCTCGCCGTAGAGCTCCTGGTTGAACCAGTTCCCGAGCCGCCCGACGGCCTGCGCGACGACGATCCCGGGGGCGACGGCATCGGCGAAGATCGGCAGCGGGACCCCGTGCCTGCGGCACCCGATCCAGGCGCCGACGCCGCCGAGCGCGATCGCGCCCCAGATGCCGAGGCCCCCGTTCCAGATCTGCAGCGCACCCAGCGGGTCTCCACCGGGTCCGAAGTAGACGTGCCAGTCGGTCGCGACGTGGTAGAGCCGGCCGCCGACCAGCCCGAACGGGACGGCCCACACGGCGACGTCGAGCACCGTGCCGGGACGCCCGCCACGGGCCACCAGGCGGCGCTCGCCCCACCACAGCGCGATCCCGATGCCGGCGATGATGCAGAGCGCGTACGCCCGGATCGGGATCGGCCCGAGGTGCCAGACCCCCCGGTCCGGGCTGGGGATGGTGGCGGGGACGGCGGCGGCGAGGGTGGCGAGCACGGCTCAGGCGCCGGTCCGGCTGCAGGACGGGTGGAAGCCCGCCGCGACCAGGCCCCGGACCGCCGCCGCCGGGTCACCGCTGGTCACCAGGCCCTCGCCGACGAGCACCGCGTCGGCGCCCCACCCGGCGTAGGTGAGCAGGTCACCCGGGCCGCGGACGCCGGACTCGGCCACCTTGATCACGTTGGACGGCAGGCCGGGCGCGATCTGCCCGAAGACCGAGCGGTTCACCTCGAGCGTGTGCAGGTTGCGCGAGTTGACACCGATCAGCGTCGCCCCCGCCTCCAGCGCGCGGTCGCACTCCTCCTCGGTGTGCACCTCGACCAGCGGCGTCATCCCGAGCGACTCGACCCGGTCGAGCAGCGACTCCAGCACCGGCTGCTCGAGCGCGGCGACGATCAGCAGCACGACGTCGGCGCCGTGCGCGCGGGCCTCGTGGACCTGGTACGGGCTGACGATGAAGTCCTTGCGCAGCAGCGGGACGTCCACCCGGGCGCGGACCGCGTCGAGGTCGGCCAGCGACCCGCCGAACCGGCGCTGCTCGGTCAGCACGCTGATGACGCGGGCGCCGCCGTCGGCGTAGATCGCGGCCAGCTCGGCCGGGTCCGGGATGTCGGCCAGCGCGCCCTTCGAGGGGCTGGCCCGCTTCACCTCGGCGATGACGCCCACCCCGGGCTCGCGCAGCGCGGCCATCGCGTCGCGGGGCGGCGGGGCCGCCGCGGCGAGCCGCTTGACCTCCTCCAGGTCGACGGCCTTCTCCCGCTCGGCGAGATCCTCGCGGACACCCTCCACGATGGACTCCAGGACGCTCGGCACCCGGCCGTCGGTCCCGTTCTGCTGCGCCATCGTGCCGAGTCCTCCTCCGCTCGCGGACCGCCCCGTCGTCGGCGACATGCTAGTTCTCCCCCTCACGAGGGCCGACGGTCGGGTCGCCGCCCGCGTCGAGCCGCTCCCACGCGGCGCGGTCGGGGTCGGTGTCCGCGGCCCCCTCCCGCGCCCCGGGGGCGGCGTAGCGGGCGCCGAGCCGGGGCAGCCGTGGTTCCCGCACCACCAGCAGCACGGTGGCGGCCAGCGCCAGCACCCCGCCCGCGACGGCCAGCCACGGCCACGGCGTGGCGGTCACGGCGCCCACGCCCTGCGGCGCGTTCGGCGCGTTCAGCCCGGCCCGCGCGGAGGCGAGCTCGGCGGCCGTCGGCGGGACCGCGACCAGGCGCAGCGTCAGCCCGACGACGGCGAGCGCGCCGGCGCCGACAAGCACGCCCAGCAGCCGCCGGGCGATGCCGGACAGTGCCACCAGCGCCGCCACCGCGGCGACGAGCAGCGCCGCGACCGCGGTGACCACCGGCTGCAGCTGGGCACCGGTCGCGGACACGGAGACGGTGCCGCGGGTCGCCGTCGGCACGCCGACGGTGAACCACGGCGCCGACCCGGCCCCCCACAGCGCTGCGGCGCCGGCCAGCAGGCCGAGCACCACGATCCCGGCCGTGCGCCGGTCGGTGCGGTCCGGGCCGGGCGCCGTCACGAGGACGCCTCCGGGGGCCGCAGCGATCCCGCGGCCGCGACGGCGGACAGCACCGCCCGGGCCTTGTTGAGGCATTCGGTGTCCTCGGCGACCGGGTCGGAATCGGCGACGATCCCGCCGCCCGCCTGCACGTACGCCGTCCCGTTGCGGATCAACGCGGTGCGGATGGCGATCGCCGTGTCGGCGTTCCCGGCGAAGTCGAGGTACCCGACGATGCCGCCGTACTGGCCGCGGCGGGTGGGTTCCAGCCGGTCGATGACCTGCATCGCGCGGACCTTCGGCGCCCCGGACAGGGTGCCGGCCGGGAAGCAGGCCACGACGGCGTCGAACGCGGTCCGGCCGGCCCGCAGCAGCCCGGTCACCGTCGACACCAGGTGCATGACGTGGCTGTAGCGCTCGATCTCGAAGAAGTTCCGGACCGTGACGGTGCCCGGCTCGCAGACCCGGCCGAGGTCGTTGCGGCCCAGGTCGACCAGCATCAGGTGCTCGGCGCGCTCCTTCTCGTCGCCGCGCAGGTCCTTCTCCAGCAGCTGGTCCTCCTCGTCGGTCGCCCCGCGCCAGCGGGTGCCCGCGATCGGGTGCGTGGTGGCGCGCCCGTCGAGCACGGTGACCAGCGCCTCCGGGCTGGACCCGACGATGGAGAACGGCGGCCCGCCCGCGGCGTCCTCGAGCCGCAGCAGGTACATGTACGGGCTGGGGTTGGTGGTCCGCAGGATCCGGTAGACCTCCAGCGGGTCCGCGGCGCACGGCATCTCGAACCGCTGCGACACCACGATCTGGAACGCCTCGCCGGCCCGGATCTGCTCCTTGGCCTCCTCGACGGCGGCGTGGTGCTCGGCCGGGGTGCGGCGGCGGGTGAACCGTGGCTCGCCCGGGGTGTAGACGGCGACCGTGCTCGCCGCCGGTGCGGCCAGCTCGCCGGTCATCCGGTCCAGCCGGGCGACGGCGTCGTCGTAGGCCTGGTCGACGCGCTCGTCCGAGGCGTCCCAGTTGATCGCGTTCGCGATCAGCGTGATCGTGCCCTCGTGGTGGTCGAGCGCGGCCAGGTCGGTGGCCAGCAGCATCACCAGCTCGGGCAGCCGCAGGTCGTCGACGGCCGGCTCGTCCGGGTCGTCGATCCGCTCCACCCTGCGGACGACGTCGTAGCCCAGGTAGCCGACCATCCCGCCGGTCAGCGGGGGCAGCCCGGGCAGCGGCTCGGAGTGCAGCTCGGTGACGACCGTGCGCAATGCATCGAGCGGATCACCCCCGGTGGGCAGGCCGTCCGGGACCTCACCGCTCCAGTGCAGCTCGCCGTCGACGGCGGTCAGCGCGGCGGCGCTGCGGGCCCCGACGAACGACCAGCGCGACCAGGAGCGGCCGTTCTCCGCGGACTCGAGCAGGAAGGTGCCGCTGCGGCCGGCGGCCAGCTTGCGGTAGACGCCGACCGGGGTCTCGTCGTCGGCCAGCAGGCGGCGGGTCACCGGGATGACCCGGTGCGCGCGGGCGAGCTCGCGGAACTCCTCGCGGGTCGGGCTCACCGCCCCGAGCGCGGCGGCCGCGGGGACGGACGTGATGCCGGGGCTCCGGGTCATGCAGCTCATTCTCCCCGGCCGTCGACGGCCACGGACGGGCGGGTGAAGATGGACCCATGAGTACCGACGGCTTGCTCGCCAGGGCCGGCGCATGAACACCGACGGCTTGCTCGCCAGGGCCGGCGCATGAACACCGACGGCGTGCGCGCCCCGGCCGACACATGAGCGCGCAACCGGTCGGACCCGAGGCTCCCCGCCGGCGTCGGGGGCGCCGGTCGGGCGGCTCCGACACCCGCGCCGGCCTGCTCGACGCCGCCCGCGCGGAGTTCGCCGAGCGCGGCTACGACGGCGCAACCGTGCGCCGGATCGCCGAGCGCGCCGGGGTCGACCCGGCGATGGTGAACCACTGGTTCGGCGGTAAGGAGAAGCTGTTCGTCGCCACCCTCGAGATCCCCGTCGACCCCACGGCCGTCCGGGCCGCCGTGCTGAGCGGGGACCCGGACCGGATCGCCGAGCGGATCGTCACCCGCTTCCTCATGGTGTGGGACGGCGCCGCCTCGGGCGGCGCGATGGCGGCCATGCTGCGCAGCGTCACCGCGCACGAGGTGGCGGCCCGGATGCTGCGCGAGTTCCTGACCCGGGTGATGATCCAGCCGGTGGTCGGCCGCGTGGCCCCGGACCGCCCCGCCGAGCGGGGCGCGCTGGTCGCCTCGCAGCTGATCGGGCTGGCGATGATGCGCTACGTCGTGCGGATGGAACCGCTGGCCTCGGCACCCCGGGAGGAGGTCGTGGCCACTGTGGCCCCGACCCTGCAGCGCTACCTGACCGGGAACCTGGGGTCGACGAACCCGGACTCGTAGGCGGCGACGACGGCCTGGGTCCGGTCCCGGGACCCGGTCTTCGCGAGTACCCCGGCGACGTGCGTCTTCACGGTCTCGACGCCCAGGTACAGCTCGGCGGCGATCTCGGCGTTGGACAGGCCGCGGGCCATCAGCCGCAGCACCTCGCCCTCCCGCGCGGTGAGCCCGGCGGCGGCCAGCCGGTCCCCGCCGCCCGGGGCGAACCCGGCGACGAGCTCGCGGACGGCGGCCGGGAACAGCAGCGACTCCCCCGCGGCGACGGTGTGCACGGCGCGGACGATCTCCCGGGGCGGGGTCCGCTTGAGCAGGAAACCGGTGGCCCCGGCGCGGAGCGCGTCGTAGACGTACCGGTCGTGGCCGAACGTGGTCAGCACCAGCAGCCGGGGCGGGTCCGGGCGGCGGAGCACCTCGCGGGTCGCGGTGATGCCGTCGACGGCCGGCATCCGGACGTCCATCAGCACGACGTCCGGGCGGAGCCGGGCGACCAGCCCCGGGACCTCGGCGCCGTCGGCGGCCTCGCCCAGCACGGTGAGGCCGGGATCGGCGTCGAGCACCGCCCGCAGGCCCGCGCGGACCAGCTCCTCGTCGTCGACCAGCAGCACCCCGGTCGTCATCGTCCTCCCCCCGACACCGCCCGGTATCCGTCCTACCGCGCCGGCCCGCGGTCGTCGTCGCGCCGCGCCGTGGCGGGTGATCCGGGCGGGTTCCCGGCCGGGAGCGTGGCGTGCAGGACCCAGCGGTCGCCGTCCGGGCCCGCCCGGAGGGTGCCGCCGAGCAGCGCGACCCGCTCGCCGGACCCGGCCAGGCCGCGCCCGCGCCGCCGTACCGCCGCACCGGCCGCGTTGACGATCCGCAGCTCCAGGCCGTCCGCGGTGCGGCGCAGGCACAGCTCGGCCGGGCCGGGCCCGGCGTGCTTGAGTGCGTTGGTCAGGCCCTCCTGCACGAGCCGGTAGGCCTCCCGGGACACCGCCGCGGGCACGCCGGCCGCCGGGTCCCACTCGGCCCGCAGCTCGAGGCCCGCGGCGCGTGCCCCGGCGACCAGGGCGTCCAGCGACTCGAGGTCGCGGACCGGCTCCGGGCTGCGGGTGTCGTCGTCCTCGCGGAGCACGCCCAGGACGTGGTCGAGGTCGTCGAGGGCCGCGCGACCGGTCTCGGCGATCGTCTCCAGTGCGCGGCGGGCGAACGCCGGGTCGGTCCCGAGCAGCTCGGCGGCCGCGCCGGCCTGCAGGGTGGTGACGGTCAGCGCGTGCCCGACCGAGTCGTGCAGCTCGCGGGCCAGCCGGGCCCGCTCGGCCTGCCGGTCGGCGCGGCGCCGGGCGTCGGCCAGCTCCGCGGCCAGCCCGGCGGCCCGCCGCTGCTCGGCGTCAGGGCCGAGGAACCACGGTGCCAGCCGCCCCTGCACCGTCCCGGCGCCGGCGAGCGCCACGAGCAGGGCCGGCACCAGCAGCAGGCCCAGCGGCGGGGCCCACCAGGCCGAGGCCCCGGTGGGCAGCGGCGGGTACGGCTGCCACGGGGCGAGCACCATCGCGATCGCGATCGGCACCACGAACAGCACCACGACCGCGGCGGCCGCCCCCAGCGCGGCGCACAGCAGCAACCAGCCCGCGGCCCGGAGCCGGGCCGCGAGCGGCACCCGGACGCTGGCGGGCTCGTCCGGGAGGTCGGCGTCGAGCAGTGTCCGGGCGGCCGCCCCCAGCAGCTCCCGCACCCCGGGCAGCACCGTGACCCCGGCCCCGATCAGCACGACCGGCACGGTCAGGACGATCATGGCGCCGGTCCCGGCGCCCGCGGCGGCGGTGAGCGCCAGCACCCAGCCGGCGGCCAGGTAGGGCAGCACGACCACGGCCCCCAGCAGCACGTGCAGCACGCGGCGGTAGGTCCGCGCCGACAGCGCCCGTCGCAGCCACCCCGTCACGACCACGATCGTCGCAGAACCGGCCCGGCCGGCGTTCCCTCCTGCGAGGGAGGCGGTCCCCTCGCCGGCGGGAGGCCGCGGCGGCCCCGGGCCCGGCAGCGTGACCGCCATGACCACTCAGGGCATGACCACACAGGACGTCCGCGGCACGCTCACGGCCCGCCGCGCGCTCGGCGCGGTCGCCGCGCTCGCCACCCTCCCCTACGTCACGATGAAGCTCGCCTGGCTCACCGGGAACCCCGTCGGGATCACCGACCTGCGCGCCGTGGCGGGTGCCGGGATGCCGGCGATGAACGCGATCACCTTGCTGCTCGACGTGTGCGTGATCGCGCTGGCGGCCGCGCTGGGCAGCCGGGCGGCGCTCCGGGCACCCGCGCTGCCGGTGCTGCTGCCCGCCTGGGTCGCGACCGGGTTGCTCGTCCCGATCGCGCTGGTGTCGCTGCCGCTGACGCTCGCGCTGCCCGACGCCGGCGACCCCGGTCTGGCCGGCTGGGTGCGGCCGATGGTCTACGGCGGGTTCACCGTGCAGGGCCTGTGCCTGCTGCTGTCGTTCGCGCTGTACGCCCGGGAGCGGTGGGGCGCCCGGCTGGCGGCGCCCGGCGCGGCGCCGGAGCCGGTGCGGCCGCTGCTGCGGGCGACCGCCGGGGGCGGCGCGGTGACCGGGGTACTCGCCGCGGGACTGCAGCTGCTCCACACCGGGCTGACCGGTGACCCGGTCGCCCTGGTCGCGGCCGTGGTGCCCGCGGCACTGGTGCTGGCCGGCGTGACCGGGGTGCTGCTGCTGGCCCGCGGCCGGTCGGGCGGGGTCGTCGTGACGGCCGCGTGGACCGGCAGCGCGGTGGCGTTCGCGACCGGGCTGTACGCCGTCGCGGTCACCATGGGGGCAACCGAGCTGTCGATGGGGGGCTCGTCCCCCGCGGCCGGGCTCGGGCACGTGTGCGGCCTGCTGGCGGGGTTCGCGCTGGCGGTGGCGGGACTGCTCGCGGTGTCGGGTTCCGCGCCCGGCCGCACCGCGGACGCCCCGGCGCCCGGCCCGGCCACGGCCCGGGCGTGACCGGCGGGTCCGGGTCGACCGGCCGCCCGGGGCCGCCGGGGCCATCGGGGCGACCGGCGGCCCGGCACGGTGCGGAATCCCGGGCGTTTCCGGAGACTGGAGCCGTGAGCGACCTCACCGCCCTGCTCCCGGGCCCCGTCACCGCCCGGCTCGCGACCCTGCGGTCGCGGGCCGGCGCGGCCGTGTTCGCCCGGGTCGCCGGTGCGGGCGAGGGGCCGGGCCGCCGCCGGTCCCGGGTGCACGCGGCCGGGCCGCGGTGGTTCGCCGACGACGCCCCGATCCGCCGGGTGCACGGCGACGCGTCGATGTTCGTCGGCGGGCTGCGGGCGCTGCTGCTGCAGTCGCTGCACCCGCTCGCCATGGCCGGGGTGGCCGGGCACTCCGGTTTCCGCGGGGACCCGTGGGGACGGCTGCAGCGCACGTCGTACTTCCTGGCCGCGACGACGTTCGGTCCGGCCGCCGAGGCGCAGCGGGTGATCGAGCGGGTCCGGCGGGTGCACGCCTCGGTCCGCGGGACGGCACCGGACGGCCGTCCCTACGCGGCGTCCGACCCGCACCTGCTGCGCTGGGTCCACGTCGCCGAGATCGACAGCTTCCTCGCCGCGCACGACCGTTACGGCCACGAGCCGCTCGACGCGGCCGGCCGCGACCGCTACGTCGCCGACACCGCACGCGTCGCCCGCGCGCTCGGCGTGCCGGACCCGCCGGAGACGGTCGCCGGGCTCGCCGCGCAGCTCGAGGGCTACCGGCCGGAGCTGTGCGGCACCCCGGAGGCCCGGGACGCGGCCCGGTTCCTGCTGTGGGAGCCGCCGCTGCCGCTGGCCGCTCGGGTGCCGTACGGCGTGCTGGCGGCCGCGTCGGTCGGGTTGCTGCCGCGCTGGGCGCGGGCGCCGCTGCGGCTGCCGTGGCTGCCGGTCGCCGAGGCCACCGTCGTCCGGGCCGGCGGGTTGGCGATCACCGCCGGGCTGCGGTGGGCGACCAGCGCGCCGCCGGAGCCGCCGGCACGACTTGTGCCCGCCCACCGCCTGCGGGACCATCGGCCGCAGTGACCGCCGGCCCGCCGGCTGCGGGTCGCCACCGGCCACGTGTTCGGCTCGGACGCGCCCGGAGGGTCCTGCGATGACCACGCTCAAACCGGTTCCGATCATCCCCCACCCGCAGGCGCGCCGCGGGGCCAAGGGATCCCGGTTCCTCCGGATGCTGGGCACCACGGACCCGAAGGACATCGCGATCCTCTACCTGGTCACGTCCTTCGCGTTCTTCATGGCCGGCGGTGCGATGGCGCTGCTGATCCGGGCCGAGCTGGCCCGGCCGGAGCTGCAGTTCCTGTCCAGCGAGCAGTACAACCAGCTGTTCACCATGCACGGCACGATCATGCTGCTGCTCTACGCGACCCCGATCCTGTTCGGGTTCGCCAACTACATCGTGCCGCTGCAGATCGGCGCCCCGGACGTCGCGTTCCCCCGGCTGAACGCGTTCTCGTACTGGCTGTTCCTGTTCGGCGGGCTCACCGTCATGGCCGGGTTCGTGACCCCCGGCGGCGCCGCCGACTTCGGCTGGTTCGCCTACACCCCGCTCTCCGACGCGGTCCGCTCGCCCGGCGTCGGCGGCGACCTGTGGATCATGGGCCTGGCCGTGGCGGGTGTCGGGACGATCCTCGGCGCGGTCAACTTCGTCACGACGATCGTCTGCCTGCGCGCGCCCGGCATGACGATGTTCCGGATGCCGATCTTCACCTGGAACATCTTCGTCACCGCGATCATGATCCTGATCGCGTTCCCGATCCTCACGGCCGCGCTGATGGGGCTGGCCGCCGACCGGCACCTCGGGGCGAACGTGTTCAACCCGGTGAACGGCGGCACGATCCTCTGGCAGCACCTGTTCTGGTACTTCGGCCATCCCGAGGTCTACATCGTGGCGCTGCCGTTCTTCGGCATCGTCACCGAGATCCTTCCCGTGTTCTCCCGCAAACCGATCTTCGGCTACAAGAGCCTGGTGTTCGCGACGCTGGCGATCGCGGCGCTGTCGGTGGCGGTGTGGGCCCACCACATGTTCGCGACCGGCGCGGTCCTGCTGGCGTTCTTCTCGCTCATGACGTTCCTGATCGCCATCCCGACCGGCATCAAGTTCGTCAACTGGATCGGCACGCTGTGGCGGGGCAAGCTCACGTTCGAGACGCCGATGCTGTTCGCGGTCGGGTTCATGGCGACGTTCCTGTTCGGCGGGCTCACCGGGATCCTGCTCGCGATGCCGCCGGCGGACTTCCACGTGTCGGACACCTACTTCGTGGTCGCGCACTTCCACTACGTGCTGTTCGGCACGATCGTGTTCGCGACCTACGGCGGGATCTACTTCTGGTTCCCGAAGATGACCGGCCGGTTCCTCGACGAGACCCTCGGCAAGGTCCACTTCTGGCTCACCTTCGTCGGGTTCCACCTGACGTTCCTGGTGCAGCACTGGCTGGGCAACGAGGGCTACCCGCGCCGCTACGCCGACTACCTGGCCACCGACGGGTTCACGACGCTCAACACGATCTCCTCGGTCGGCGCGTTCGTGCTCGGCGCGTCGACGCTGCCGTTCGTCTACAACGTGTTCAAGAGCTACCGGTTCGGCCGGGTCTGCAGCGCCGACGACCCGTGGGGCTTCGGCAACTCGCTGGAGTGGGCGACCTCCTGCCCGCCGCCGCGGCACAACTTCACCGAGCTGCCCCGGATCCGCTCCGAGCGCCCGGCGTTCGACCTGCACTACCCGCACCTGGTGGAGCGGTCGCGGGCCGAGGCCCACGTCACGGGCTGACCTCCTCGTCGACCCCTGCCCCGGCGGCATGTCGTGGCACGACATATCGTGTTACGATACGAATTGTCAGGGTCGGGTTCCGACGGAGGTTCCTGCCATGCCCAGCGACCGTGCACATCCGGCGCTCCGCGCTCCCGTGCCCCGGCGACCGGGGCGGCGGGCGTGAGCCGCGGGCGGGCACCCGTCGTCGTCGCGGTCGACGGGGCGGCCGCGGCCCTGCACGCGGTCGAGTGGGCGAGCGCCGAGGCGGCGACCACCGGCCGGCCCCTGCGGATCGTCCACGCCTTCCGTCCGCCGCCCCCCGCCGACCCGTGCGGCACCGGTCTCCCGGCCGCCGACCCGGACACCGCGCGGGCTGCGGCCGCCGCGATCCTGCGGGAGGCGGCCGAGCGGGCCCGCGCGGTCGCCTCCGACATCCCGATCACGACCCGGGCCCGGCACGCCGGTCGGGTCCGGGGCGTGCTCGACGAGGCACGCGGCGCGCACCTGCTCGTGCTCGGCCGCCGCTCCCGGACCGGGCTGCGCCGGGTGCTCCACCGCTCACTGTCCGCGCAGGTCACCGCGCGCGCCCCCGGTCCGGTCGTCGTCGTCCGGCCACCGGCCGACGCCCACGCCCCGGAGCGGTCGGTCCCCCGGGTCGTGGTGGGGATCGGTCCCACCCCGGACGACGGTGCGATCCGGTACGCGTTCGCGGCCGCCCGGCAGCGCGGCGTCCCGCTGATGACCGTGCACGCCTGGACGCCCGACCGTGCTGCCGACCTCGAGGGGGTCAGCGGCACCGCCGTCCTGGCCGAGGAGCACGCCCGCTGGACCCTCGAGAACGCGCTCGGCCACCGCTGCGCCGAGTTCCCGGACGTGCCGGTGCACGCCGTGCTCGCCCGCGGCGAGCCCGCGCCGATGCTGCAGGCCCGGTCCCGCGGGGCCGCCCTCCTGGTCGTCGGCGCCGGGGACCGCGGGCTGCGTGGCACGGCGCCCGGTGCGGTCGCCCGCGCCCTGCTGCCGCGCAGCCCCTGCCCGCTCATGATCGTGCAGGCGGCCCCGGTCGGTCCCGCGTCCCGGCCCGGGGCCGGGCCGTGGCGGGGATCCCGTTCGGCCTGGTGGACCGGGTTGCGCGCCCCGGACCCCTGGCCGTGACCGCGGGTGTGGCTACCGGTCGTCGGCGGCCAGCAGGACGTCGGAGTCGAAGCAGGTCCGGGTACCGGTGTGGCAGGCCGGTCCCTCCTGGTCGACGACGACGAGCACGGCGTCCCCGTCGCAGTCCAGCCGCACCTCGTGCACGTGCTGGACGTGGCCGGAGGTGCCGCCCTTGACCCAGTACTCGCGGCGGGAACGGGACCAGTAGGTCCCCCGGCCGGTGGTCAGCGTGCGGTGCAGCGCCTCGTCGTCCATCCAGCCGACCATCAGCACCTCACCGGCGCGCGACTGGACGACCGCGCAGACCAGGCCGTCGGCGTCGCGCTTGAGCCGCGCCGCGATCGCCGGGTCGAGCGCGGACCCGCCGGCCGGCACCCGCGCCCCGTCCGGCGCCTCACCACGGACGTCGGCGCTGCTCATCGGACCTCCACCCCGCCGGCACGCATCGCGTCCTTGACCTCGCCGATCCGCAGCGTGCCGAAGTGGAAGACGCTCGCGGCCAGCACGGCGTCGGCCCCGGCCCGCACGGCCGGCGTGAAGTGCTCCACGGAGCCCGCCCCACCGGACGCGATCACCGGCACGTCCACGACCTTCCGGACCGCCTCGATCATCTCCAGGTCGAAGCCGGCGCGGGTGCCGTCGGCGTCCATCGAGTTCAGCAGGATCTCCCCCACGCCGAGCTCCTGGCCGCGGGCGGCCCACTCGACGGCGTCCACCCCGGCGGAGCGGCGGCCGCCGTGCGTGGTCACCTCGTAGCCGGACGGCTGGGGCTTGGAGCGCGGAGCGCAGGCGGAGCGCGCATCGGCACCGCCCTCGGGCACCCGCCGGGCGTCGACCGACAGCACGATGCACTGCGAGCCGAACCGGCGCGACATCTCGTGCAGCAGCTCCGGCCGGGCGATCGCGGCCGTGTTGACGCTGACCTTGTCGGCGCCGGCCCGGAGCATCCGGTCGACGTCGTCCGGGGTCCGGATCCCGCCGCCGACGGTCAGCGGGATGAACACCTGCTCGGCGGTGCGCCGCACGACGTCGATCATCGTGCCGCGTTCCGAGGACGACGCCGTGACGTCGAGGAAGGTGAGCTCGTCGGCGCCCTCGGCGTCGTAGACGCGGGCCATCTCGACCGGGTCGCCGGCGTCCCGGAGCTCCTTGAAGTTGACGCCCTTGACGACGCGCCCGGCGTCGACGTCCAGGCAGGGGATCACGCGGACCGCGACACCCATGCTCACCCCACCTCCCGCACGGCCGCGAGGGCCTCGCGCAGCGTGAACCGGCCGGCGTAGAGCGCCTTGCCGATGATCGAACCCTCGATGTTGACCCCGCTGGCCGCCACCTCGGCCAGCCGCACCAGGTCGGCGACCTCGGAGATGCCGCCGGACGCGACGACCGGGGCGTTCGTGGCGTTCGCGACCTCGGTGAGGAGCTCGACGTTCGGGCCCTGCAGGGTGCCGTCCTTGGAGACGTCGGTGACGACGTAGCGGGCGGCGCCGTCGCGGTCCAGGCGCGCCAGGGTCTCCCAGAGGTCGCCGCCGTCGGTGGTCCAGCCCCGGCTCGCGACCCGGCGCCGGCCGTCGATCACCTTGACGTCCAGGCCGATCGCGATCCGGTCACCGTGCTCGGCGAGCACCTTCGCGCACCACTCCGGCTGCTCCAGCGCGGCGGTGCCGAGGTTGAGGCGGGCGGCGCCGGTCGACAGCGCGCGCTCGAGCGACTCGTCGTCGCGGATGCCGCCGGACAGCTCCACCGACAGGTCCAGCTTCCCGACGACCTCGGCCAGCAGCTCGGCGTTCGAGCCTCGCCCGAACGCCGCGTCCAGGTCGACCAGATGGACCCACTCCGCGCCGTCGCGCTGCCAGGTCAGCGCCGCCTCCAGGGGCGAGCCGTAGCCGGTCTCGGTGCCGGCCTCGCCCTGCACCAGCCGGACGGCCTGGCCGTCGACGACGTCCACCGCGGGCAGCAACGTGAAACTCACCGGGCCAGGGTAGCCAGGGCCTCCGCACCGCCCGTCCGGCGGCACTCCGGGGTCGCCGTCAGGCTCCGGGGAGGCCGAGCTGTTCGCGGGCAGGGGCAAGGGCACCGATGATGTCAGACTCGGTATAGCGGTACTGCAGTGCTGCTTCGCGGAGCCGGTCCGCGGCTTCGCGAATCTCGTCTACGTGCGCGTGATGGACATCGAGAATCGCGTTGATCTTCTGCTGGAACAGTGCCTGCGCGTCGACGGACACCACGTCGTCGCCACACCGCGGAATGGCCTGCAGCCAGTTCGCCGCGCGTAGGGCGGCGGCCATCGACTCCGCCTGTGCTCGAAGCAGGGCGTGCACCGCCAGCACGTTCTCCGGACCGACTTGAGTCATCAGGCCGTCCGAGGCGGTTCCACGAGGAACGTTCGCAGGTATCGTCATCAGCTCAAAGTAGGGCTCGCCCCGTGATCGCGGCCGCCATCGCGTCGACACGATCACGACTGCGAATCCGGCACCCTCACGATGTGGCAGCACGTGCCGACCGGACGGCGTCGGCTGCGGCCAGCTCGGCCTGCCCACAGACTTGCTCGATCGGATATGCCGCTCCGTTGTCACGGCGGCGCTCGACCGTCTGCACCTGAATCCGAAGCAGCTGGCCCTCGTTGACGTCGACGAGGATCTCGCAGAGGGGAAAGGTCTCCTCGCGATCCGTGTGCCGGACCGTTCCGTACCCCTCCACAGAACCGAGGACTGTACCCGCAGCGCCCACGGCCTGCGCTGCGTCCTGGGGAATCAGCTGCACGCTGTAGTCGAACGGCGTGTCGAGGCTGCCCCAGCCGCAGGCACGAGTCGTCACACCCCGGAGTTGCGCTGTGCCCGAACGACCCTCGTCGACCTGGAACACGGCTCGGGCCTGGGGACTCAACAATCCGCACGGCTCCAGCCGCTCGATGTCCAGTACCTCCGGCCGTGGTGGGAACGGGTCGGGCGGCCCGGGGGGCGGACCGCCGCACCCGGCCACCAGCATCGCGGCGAGCACCGCCAGGGCCAGCCCCCTCGGGACGACGGCGCGGGGCCGGGGCACGGCTCCCCCACCGATCGGCACCCGTCGAGCGTAGCCACCGATCCGCGAGACCGGAGCTGAATGCGAGGGTGCAACCCGGTCAGGACAGGGACTTCAGCCAGTTCTCCAGGACCGCCGCGCCCGCGTCGCCGGACTTCTCCGGGTGGAACTGGGTCGCCGCCAGCGGGCCGTTCTCGACGGCCGCGACGACGTCCTCACCGTGGTGGGTCCAGGTCACCCGCGGCGGCGCGATCGCGTGCGACTCCTCGAGCTCCCAGCGGCGCACGCCGAACGAGTGCACGAAGTAGAAGCGGGTGTCGTCGTCGAGCCCGGCGAACAGGGTGCTGCCCTCGGGGATCCGCACGGTGTTCCAGCCCATGTGCGGCAGGACGTCGGCGTGGATCCGCTCGACCGTGCCCGGCCACTCGCCGCAGCCCGGGGTGTCCTCCCCGAACTCGACACCGCGCTCGAACATCACCTGCATGCCGACGCAGATGCCGAGGACCGGACGCCCGCCGGCCAGCCGGCGACCGATGATCTGCGGCCCGCGGACGGCGTGCAGGCCCTTCATGCACGCCGCGAACGCGCCGACCCCCGGGACGACCAGGCCGTCCGCGCCCACCGCGGCGTCGAAGTCGGACGTGACCGTGACGTCCGCCCCGACGCGTTCCAGCGCCCGCTCGGCGGAGCGGAGGTTTCCCGAGCCGTAGTCGAGGACGACGATGCGT
This sequence comes from Pseudonocardia sp. C8, assembly GCF_014267175.1. Taxonomy (NCBI): domain Bacteria; kingdom Bacillati; phylum Actinomycetota; class Actinomycetes; order Pseudonocardiales; family Pseudonocardiaceae; genus Pseudonocardia; species Pseudonocardia sp. C8. Next base: position 1,980,193 of record NZ_JACMTR010000002.1, on the reverse strand, counting down.
GCCACCCCGCCAGCGTAGACACCGCACGCGCGGCCGGTGACGACGGCCGCCCGGGCCACGCACCGGTGATGATCGACCGTTGTGGAGCGCAGCGCCCGGCTCGCGAACGCCGCACTCCTCAACGGTCGATCATGGGATCGTCCGCTGCCCGGAGGGAGGGTTGAGCGCGGCCGGTCCGGGAAAGCGGCCGGGCATGGACCACGAACTGACGCTGCGGGTCGACGGGACCACCCGGCGGGTCCTCGTCGATCCCCGGACCTCGCTGCTCGACGCCCTCCGGCAGCGCCTGGGCAACACCAGCCCGAAGAAGGGGTGCGACCACGGCCAGTGCGGGGCGTGCACCGTCCTGGTCGACGGCACGCGCGTGCTGTCCTGCCTGACCCTGGCCGTGACCCGGGACGGCGCGGACGTCGTCACCGCCGACGGGCTCGCCGGCCTGCCTGACGCATCGGCCGGGGAGCACCCGGTGCACCGGGCCTTCGTCGCCGAGGACGGCTTCCAGTGCGGCTTCTGCACGCCCGGGCAGGTGTGCTCGGCGGTCGGCATGCTCGACGAGCTCGACCGCGGCCGGCCCAGCGCCGTCACCGGGGACCTGACCGGTACCCCGGAGCTCGACGACGCCGAGATCGCGGAACGGATGAGCGGCAACCTGTGCCGCTGCGGCGCCTACCCCGGCATCCGAGCCGCCGTGGCCCGGGTCGCCCACGAGCGGGAGGGGGCGTGATGAGACCGTTCGACTACCGCGCCCCGCAGGATCCGGCGACCGCCGTGGCCACCGTCGCCGGCCGGCCGGACGCCGCGTTCCTCGGCGGGGGCACCAACCTGGTCGACCACCTGCGCCTCGGCGTCGCCGAACCCGGCCTGCTGGTCGACGTCACCGGGCTCGTGTCGACCGAGATCCGCGACGACGGCGGCGGCCTGTGGATCGGCGCGGGCGTCACCAACGCCGACCTGGCCGCCGACGAGCGGGTCCGCGCGCGGTACCCGGTGCTGGCGAGGGCGCTGCTCTCCGGCGCGTCGGCCCAGCTGCGCAACATGGCCACCGTCGGCGGGAACCCGCTGCAGCGCACCCGGTGCGTCTACTTCCAGGACGTCACGACGCCGTGCAACAAGCGCAGCCCCGGCACCGGCTGCTCCGCGATCGGCGGCGCGACCCGCCAGCACGCGATCCTCGGCGCCTCGGAGCACTGCATCGCCACCCACCCGTCGGACATGGCGGTCGCGCTCGCCGCGCTCGACGCCCGAGTGCAGGTGCTCGGCCCGGACGGCGAGCGCACTATCCCGTTCACCGGCCTGCACCGCCTGCCCGGGGACGCGCCGGAGCGCGACACCGAGCTCGGGCACGGTGAGCTGATCACCGCGATCGTGCTCCCGGAACTGCCGATCGCCGCACGCTCCGACTACCGCAAGGTCCGCGACCGGGCGTCGTTCGCGTTCGCGCTGGTCTCCGTGGCCGCCGCGCTGGAAGTGACCGGCGGGAGCATCACCGACGCGCGGATCGCGTTCGGCGGCGTGGCGCACGCGCCGTGGCGGGCGTACCGCGCCGAGGAGGCGCTGCGCGGCGCCACCCCGTCCGACGACGCGTTCCGTGCGGCCGCCGAGGCCGAACTCGCCGACGCCCACCCGCAGGACGGAATCGACGGCGGGAACGCCTTCAAGATCCCGCTGCTGGCGCGGACGCTGACCGCCACGCTGCGCGACCTCGCCCGAGAGGAGGCCTGACCATGACCGAGACCTTCACCCCGCGGGCGGTCGGCACCGCCCCGGAACGGCGCGACGGCGCGCAGAAGGTGCGCGGGACGGCGCCCTACGCCGACGACTCCCCGGTCGAGAACCCGGTCTGGTGCCGGATCGTGCAGGCCTCCGTCGCCCGGGGCCGGGCCACCCGGGTCGACCCGGCCGTCGCGGAGACGGCCGACGGCGTGCTGACGGTGCTGACCCCGGCGAACGCCGAACGGCTGGCCGACACCTCCGACGCCGAGTACGCGATCCTGCAGGACGACGCCGTGCACTTCCGCGGCCAGGTCGTCGCCGCGGTGGTCGCCGAGACCTTCGAGCAGGCCTGCTACGCGGCCGATCTCGTCGACGTCGGCTACGACGCGCAACGGGCCGACACCCGGTTCGCCGCCGACCGGGACGACCTCTACCCGCCCGAGCAGGCCGACCCGGCGGACACCGTCCAGGGCGACGTCGACGCGGCCCCGTCCGCCGTCACGCTCGACCGGACCTACACGACGCCGTGGGAGCACAACAACCCGATGGAGCCGCACGCCACCACGGCGCTGTGGGAACCCACGGGCCACGGCGGGGCCGGGTCGCTGACCCTCTGGGACTCCACGCAGGGCGTGCACACCGTGCGGGACACGGTCAGCACCGTGCTGGGCCTGGATCCCGGGCAGGTGCGGGTGGTGTGCCCGTACGTCGGGGGCGGGTTCGGGTCGAAGGGTGTCCCGCATCAGAACCCGGTCGTCGCGGCGATGGCGGCGCGGGCCGTGCCGGGGCGCCCCGTCCGGCTGGCCCTCACCCGCCAGCAGATGTTCGCGCTGGCCGGCTACCGCACCCCGACGATCCAGCGGGTGCGGCTGGGTGCGGACCGCACCGGCCGGCTGGACGCGATCGCGGTCGACGTCGTCGAGCAGACCTCGCGGATCAAGGAGTTCGCCGAGCAGTCCGGCGGCCCGGCGCGGAGCATGTACGCCGCCCCGAACCGGCGCGTCACGCACCGCACGGCGGCACTCGACGTGCCGATCCCGTCCTGGATGCGGGCACCGGGCGAGTGTCCGGGCATGTTCGGGCCGGAGGTCGCGATGGACGAGCTGGCGCACGAGCTCGGGATCGACCCGATCGAGCTGCGCGAGCGCAACGAGCCCACGACCGACCCGCAGACCGGGCTGCCGTACTCGTCCCGGAACGTGATCGCCTGCCTGCACCGGGGGGCCGAGGAGTTCGGCTGGGCCGCGCGGGACCCGCGGCCGGCGACCCGGCTCCACGGCGGCTGGTGGCGCGGCACCGGGGTGGCCGCGTCGATGTACCCGACCGCGCGGATGCCGACCTCGGAGGTGGAGATCGCCCGGGAGGGCGGGCGCTACGTGGCCCGGATCGGGGCCGCCGACCTCGGCACCGGGACCTGGACCTCGCTCGCCCAGATCACCGCGGACGCGCTGGGCGTTCCGCTGGACGAGGTCGACGTCCGGATCGGCGACACCGCGTACCCGACGGCGTCGGTGGCCGGCGGCTCCACCGGGACGGCGACCTGGGGGTCGGCCGTCGTCGCCGCGGCCCGCGAGTTCCGGGCCAAGTACGGCGACGCACCCGCCGACGGCGACACCGCCCGGGCCGAGGTGCCGGCGAACGACGCCGCGGACCGGTACGCGATGTCCGCGTTCGGGGCGCAGTTCGCCGAGGTCGCGGTGCACGCCGACACCGGCGAGATCCGGGTGCCCCGGCTGTACGGCACGTTCGCGGTCGGCCGCGTGATCAACCCGCGGCTGGCCCGCTCGCAGCTGACCGGCGGCATGACCATGGGCCTGGGCATGGCGCTCCACGAGCACGGCGTGTTCGACCCGCGCACCGGGCACGTCGTCAACCACGACCTGGCCGAGTACCACGTGCCGGCCCACGCCGACGTCGCCGACCTGCGGGCGGACTGGATCGACGAGCACGACCCGTACGTGAACCCGATGGGCGCCAAGGGGGTCGGCGAGATCGGCATCGTCGGCACGGCGGCCGCGGTCGCGAACGCGGTGTGGCACGCGACCGGCGTCCGGGTGCGCGACCTGCCGATCACGCTGGACGCGTTGCTGCCCTAGAGGGCGCCCTTCGTCGACGGCACCCCGGACACCCGCGGGTCGTCCTCGGTGGCGGCCCGCAGCGCCCGGCCGACCGCCTTGAACTGGGCCTCGGTGATGTGGTGCGGGTCGCGCCCGTCGAGCACCCGGACGTGCAGCGCGAGGTGGCCGTGGAAGGCCAGCGACTCGAACACGTGCTTGTTCAGCACCGTCGGGTAGTGCCCGCCGACGACGAAGCCGCGCATCATCTCCGGCTCCCCGGAGCACACCGTGTACGGCCGGCCGGAGACGTCGACGACCGCGTGCGCGAGCGCCTCGTCCATCGGGATCCACGCGTCGCCGAAGCGGCGGATGCCGGTCTTGTCGCCCAGCGCCTGCCGGACCGCCTGGCCGAGCACGATCGCGACGTCCTCGACGGTGTGGTGGGCGTCGATCTCGACGTCCCCGTCGGCGTGCACGGACAGGTCGAACGACCCGTGCTTGCCGAAGCTGTCGAGCATGTGGTCGTAGAACGGCACGCGCGTGTCGATGTCGGTCTTCCCGGTGCCGTCGAGGTCGATCTCGACGACGATCCGGGTCTCCTTGGTGACGCGCTCGACGCGTCCCACCCGTGTCACATGGTCTCCTTTGTCGCGAGGTCTCCTGCGACCTGCAGGAAGGCGTCGTTCTCCTCGGGGGTGCCGATCGTGACGCGCAGCCGCTCGGGCAGCCCGACGTCACGGATCAGGACGCCGCGCTCCAGGAAACCCTTCCAGGCCCGGCCCGCGTCGGCGAACCGGCCGAAGAGCACGAAGTTGGCGTCGCTGGGCACGACGTCGTAGCCGGCGGCGGCCAGCCCGGCGGACACCCGGTCCCGCTCGGCGGCCAGCAGCGCGACCGAGCCGAGGGTGGCGTCGGCGTGCCGCAGCGCCGCCCGCGCCGCGGCCTGGGCCAGCACCGACAGGTGGTACGGCAGCCGGACCAGTTGCAGCGCGTCCACGACGGCGGGCGCGGCGGCCAGGTAGCCGAGCCGGCCGCCGGCGAACGCGAACGCCTTGCTCATCGTCCGGGACACCACGAGCTTGTGCCCGTGGGTGTCGAGCAGGGTCGTCGCGCTGGGCCGGCCGGTGGCCTCGGCGAACTCGGCGTAGGCCTCGTCGACGATCACGATCCCGGGCGCGGCGTCGACCAAGCGGGCCAGCTCCTCCGGGGCGACGGACTGCCCGGTCGGGTTGTTCGGGCTGGTCACGAACGTGATGTCCGGGGACCGGTCGCGCAGGGTCGCGACGGCGGAGTCGATGTCGATGGTGAAGTCGGCGCGGCGCGGCACGGGCACGAACTCGGTCTGCGTGCCGGCCGAGATGATCGGGTGCATCGAGTAGCTGGGCACGAAGCCGAGCGCCGTGCGCCCCGGGCCGCCGAACGCCTGCAGCAGCTGCTGCAGGATCTCGTTCGAGCCGTTGGCCGCCCACAGGTTGCGCACGCCCAGCTCGACGCCGGTCTGCCGGGTCAGGTAGGCGGCCAGGTCGGTGCGCAGCGCGACGGCGTCCCGGTCCGGGTAGCGGTGCAGGTCCCGGGCCGCCTCCTTGGCCGCCGCGGCGACGTCGGCGACCAGCTCGGGCGGCGGCGGGTACGGGTTCTCGTTGGTGTTCAGCCGGACCGCGACGTCGAGCTGCGGGGCGCCGTACGGGCTCTTCCCGCGCAGGTCGGCGCGCAGCGGCAGGTCGTCGAGGCGGACGCCGTCGCCGGGGGTCATGCGCTGCTCCCCGCACCGAACCGGGCGGTGACGGCCTCGCCGTGCGCGGGCAGGTCCTCGGCGTGCGCGAGCGTCACGACCTGGTCGGCCACCTCGCGCAGCGCCTGCTCCGAGTAGTCGACGACGTGGATCCCGCGCAGGAACGTCGCCGTCGACAGCCCGCCCGAGTGCCGTGCGCAGCCTCCGGTCGGCAGCACGTGGTTCGACCCGGCGCAGTAGTCCCCCAGCGACACCGGCGCGTACGCCCCGACGAAGATCGCCCCGGCGTTGTGGACCCGGGCGGCGTCGGCGGCCGCGTCCGCGGTCTGGATCTCCAGGTGCTCGGCGGCGTAGGCGTCGACGACGGCGATGCCGTCGTCGAGCGAGCCGACCAGGATCACCCCGGACTGCGGCCCGGTCAGCGCGGTGCGCACCCGCTCGGTGTGCTTGGTCGCGCCCACCCGGGTCTCCAGCTCGGCCTCGACCCGCTCCACGAGCGCGTCCGACGTCGTGACCAGCACCGACGCCGCGTTCGGGTCGTGCTCGGCCTGCGAGATGAGGTCGGCGGCGACGTGCGCGGGATCGGCGGTGTCGTCGGCCAGGATCGCGATCTCGGTGGTGCCGGCCTCGGCGTCGATCCCGATGGTCCCGCGCAGCATCCGCTTGGCCGCGGTGACGTAGACGTTGCCCGGGCCGGTGACCATGTCGACCGGCTCCAGCTCGGTGCCGTCGGTGTCGGTGCCGCCGTGGGCGAGCAGCGCCACGCACTGGGCACCGCCGACCGCCCACACCTCGTCGACGCCGAGCAGCGCCGCCGCGGCCAGGATCGTCGGGTGCGGCCGCCCGCCGAACTCGGCCTGCGCGGGTGAGGCCACGACCAGCGACTCCACGCCCGCGGCCTGGGCGGGGACCACGTTCATGACCACGCTCGACGGGTAGACGGCGAGCCCGCCGGGGGCGTAGAGCCCGACCCGGCGCACCGGGACGAACCGCTCGGTGACCGTGCCGCCCGGCACGACCCGGGTGACGACGTCGGCCCGCCGCTGGTCGGCGTGCACCGCCCGGGCCCGCTCGATCGCGGTCTCCAGCGCGGCCCGCACGGCCGGGTCGAGCTCGCGCAGCGCCTCGGCCAGCGCGGTCGCCGGCACCCGCACGGTCTCCGGGCGGACCCGGTCGAACCGCTCGGTGGCGTCGAGCGCGGCGGCCGCGCCACGGACCCGCACGTCCTCCACGAGGGGGCGCACGGCGTCGAGTGCGGCGTCGATGTCCAGCTCGGCGCGCGGCATCATCCCGCGCAGCGTGGCCGGGCGCGGCAGGGGTTCCCCGTTCAGCGCTTCGGGGCGCAGGTCGAGACGGCGGAGCATGGTCCCCAGGGTACGGCGGTGCTCCGACGAGAACTCAGCCCGCCGGTACTCGGCCCGCCGGGACCAGGAGCAGGTTCTCCGGGCCGGACCACGCGGTGCCGACGTTCACACCGTCACGGTGGTGGCCGGGCCGCGACACCAGCCGGGTCGTGCCGCGGTGGTGGGGCGCGGGCTCGAGGAACAGGTAGTTGAGGTCCAGCAGCGCGCGCGTCACCGGGCCCGCCCCGGCCCGGCGCTGGGCGATCCGGTCCAGCATCGGGGCCCGCTCGGCGAGCGGGTCGTCGATCGCGCACCGGTTCGCGCAGAAGTAGACCAGGGTGCCCAGCTCGCCGGGGCTGATCACCTTGCCGTGCAGCCCCGCGGCGATCGCGGCGTACTCGGCGGCGGTGGCCCGGTTGGTGGAGATCGGCGCGACGGTCCAGGGGGTGCCGTGCTGCACGGCGACCACGCCGGACACGACGGCCAGCGCCGCCGCCGTCGTCCCCAGCACGGGCCGGGTGACCCGCCCGCCGACCGCCCCGATCGACCAGGCGGCCAGCACGGTCAGCGCGCCGGCCGCGGGCCCGTAGTACCAGTGGTACGGCGCGGTGCCGATCACGACGAACGCGCCCGCGTGCGCGGCCGCACCCAGCCCCAGCACGACCGGGGCGGTGGCCCCGCGCCGGCGGCCCAGCAGCCAGCACAGGCCGCCGACGACCCCGGCGGCGGGCGGGATCACGCTCAGCAGCGTCGCCGTCGGGAAGCGGTCGTGATAGAGCCACAGGCCGTCCGCGAACGTGACGTGGTCCCGGCCCCAGCTGTCGCCGACCTTCCACAGCACCGTGTCCGGCACGACCGAGCCGAGCGCGACCCAGGAGAACGCGTACCAGGGCAGCGACACGGCGGCCGCGGCACCGAGCAGCGTCCCGAACCGCCTGCGCAGCACCGGGACGCCGAGCGCGGCGACGGCCGCGACGACCACCAGGTCCGGGCGGGTCAGGGGCAGCAGCCCGCACAGCACGCCGGCGAGCACCGCCCGCCCGGTCACGGCGGCGTGCGCGAGCCCGACCGTCAGCGTCACCGCCAGGTAGGTCTCCAGCCCGACCGTCGACAGCAGCAGCGGGTCGACCAGCAGCAGCAGCGCCGGCGTCGCCGCCGTCCAGCGCGGCCACCCGAGGTGCTCCGCGGTCCGCTGCGACCACCAGGTGATCGTCGCGGCGAGGCCGGCGAGCACGATCCCGGCGGCGACGACCGCGTCCCGCACGACCACGGTCACCGCCGCGTGCAGCAGCACGTTCAGCGGCGAGGTCGCGGTGTGCGCGATCCCGTCGAGGTTCACGCCCCAGTGCCCGTGGAACGCGAGGTTCCGCACGTAGGTGAGCGTGATGTAGGCGTCGTCCACCAGCGCGTCGCGGGCCAGCAGGAACACCCCCGCCGCGAGCACCGCCGCACCCGCCGGGAACAGCGCGGCCGCAAGCCGGGACGCCCGCGGGACGGGGGCCCGGTGCCGGCCCGGGCGGACCGGCGGCCGCCGGGTGACGGTGAACACAGCGGAAGTCTGGCACCACGCGGCCGGCCGCGGGCCCGGGCGTCCAGATGCGATGTCCGCCGCCCGGCAGCCGGCGTCCGCGGCCCGATGTCGACAGCCCGGGATCGGCGGCCGGTTGTCGGGGCCCCGTGGCAGGCTCCGCCCGTGACCCACCACGTGAGCGATGCCGAACGCCGGGCCCGGCTGGTGACCCGGCACCGGCTCGCCCCGCACACCCGCACCGACGACGTCGTCGCGATCGCCGACGACCTCGTCGCCCTGCACTCCACGGACCCGGTGACCGTGTACCTCTCGGCCGCGGCCCGGATGGTGACACCGGCCCTGGAACCCGTGGACGCCGCGCTGTACACCGACCGCACGCTGCTGCGGCACCACGCGATGCGGCGCACGCTGTGGGTGTTCGGCCGCCGGCACGCGGCACTGGCGCACCACGCCGCGACCGCCGGTGTCGCGGCCGTGCAGCGGCGCAACCTGATGGCCCAGCTGCGCGAGGCGGGGGTCACCGACCCGGAGGCCTGGTACGCGGAGGCGGCCGGCCGGGTCCTGGACGTGCTCGCCGAGCGGGGGCCGGCCCCCGCGCGCGAGATCGGTGCCGCGCTGCCGGACCTCGCGGCCCTGGGCGTCCCGATCCAGGGCACCCTCCAGGCCGGGCACACGCGGGTGCTGCTGCTCCTGGGTTTCGAGGGGCGGGTGCTGCGGGCCCGCCCGACCGGGACGTGGATCAACGGCCAGTACCGGTGGGCGGCGGCCGAGGCGTGGGTGCCCGGCGGGATCGGGCCGGTGCCGGGTCCCGCAGGGGGTGGCACGGTGGGTGGCGACGCCGCGAGCGGCGGCGCGGGGGTCGGCGGTGCAGGGGGCGCAGGTGGCACGGGCGCCGCGGACGGCTCCGCCCGGGTCGCCGCCGCCGGGCTGGCCCGCGCCTACCTGCGGTCGTTCGGCCCGGTGACCCGCGACGACCTCAAGTGGTGGGCCGGCTGGACCGTCGCGACCGCCCGCACCGCGCTGGCCGACGCGGGCGCGGTCGAAGTGTCCCTCGACGGCGGCGGTACCGGGTTCCTGCTGCCCGACGACCTGGACCCGGTCCCTGATCCCGGCCCGTCGGTGGCGCTGCTGCCCGGCCTGGACCCGACGACGATGGGCTGGAAGGCCCGCGACTGGTACCTCGCCCCGGAGCACCGGGCGCTGCTGTTCGACCGGAACGGCAACGGCGGCCCGGCGATCTGGGTGGACGGCCGGATCGCGGGCAGCTGGGTGCAGCGCCGCGACGGGGAGATCGTCACCCGCCTGTTCGACGACGTCGGCGGCGCGGCCCGCGCCGGGGTCGACGCCGCGGCCGCGCGGATCCGGGAGCTGCTCGGCGATGTCCGGTTCACCGTCCGCTACCCGGCCCCGGTGCAGGGCGAGCTGCTGGCGGAGCGGGCGCCACCGACCACGGTCAGCTCAGGTCGAGCCCCAGGTCCAGGGCGGTGACCGAGTGGGTCAGCCCGCCGACGGCGAGGAAGTCGACCCCGGTGGCGGCGTACTCCCGGGCGTTCGCGAGCCGTAGCCCGCCGGAGGACTCGAGCAGCGTGCGGTGCCCGGTCGCCGCGGCCACGGCGTCCCGCCGCCGGACGGCCGCGGCCGTGTCGTCCGGGGTGAAGTTGTCGAGCAGGACCAGCTCGGCGGACAGGTCGAGCACCTCGTCGAGCTGGTCGAGCCCGTCGACCTCCACCTCGCACGGCAGGTCCGGCGCTGCGGTGCGGGCCGCGGCGAGCGCCGCCGCCACCGACCCCGCCGCGGCGACGTGGTTGTCCTTGATCAGCACCGCGTCGCCGAGCCCGAGCCGGTGGTTCGTCCCGCCGCCGCAGCGGACGGCGTACTTCTCCAGCAGCCGCAGCCCCGGCATCGTCTTGCGGGTGTCGCGGATCCGGGCGCCGGTGCCGGCGACGGCGTCCACCCAGGCCCGGGTGGCGGTCGCGATCCCGGACAGGTGGCAGAGCAGGTTGAGCGCGGTGCGTTCGGCGGTCAGCAGGCCGCGGACCGGGGCGCGGACGACCAGGGCGGGCTCGCCGGCAACCAGCAGGTCGCCGTCCGCGCGGGCCAGGAGCACCTCGTACCCGCCGGGCGCACCGGCCCCGGGCGCACCGGACCCGGGCGCACCCGCACCGGGCGCGCCGGCCCCGGAGCGGCCGAGCACCGCGTCGAGGACGGCGAGCGCCGCCGGCAGCCCGGCCAGCACCCCGTCCGCCCGCGGGGTGAACGACCCGACCGCCACCGCGTCCGCGGGCACGGTCGCGGCGGTCGTCGCGTCCGGCCCGTAGCGCAGGTCCTCGTCGAGGGCCGTGCGGACCACCCGGGCCAGGTCGTCGGCGTCCGGGATCCCGATCCCGGAGCGCCCGCCGACGCCGGCGGCGACAGCGCCGCTCATGCCGCCCCCACCAGGGCGTCGGCGACGACCACGGGCCGCCCGGCCGCGTCGAGCCGCACCGGCAGCGACGCCCGCTGGTGGACGTCGTCGCGCTCCGGGAAGTCGGTCCGCACGTGGCAGCCCCGGGTCTCCCGCCGGGTCCCGGCCGCGGCCAGCACCGCCTGGGCGAGCAGGGTCAGCGCGGCGTCCTCCACCCCGGCCCGGCCGGTCGGCACCGCGGTCACGGTGGCCGACTCGATCGCGTCCGAGGCGGCGGCCAGGCCGGTGGCGTCCCGGCCGATGCCGGCACAGGTGGTCATCGCCCGCTGCACCACGGCGCGGTCGGCGATCGGCAGCGCCGGAGCCGGCTCGGCCGGCGCCGACACCGCGGCCAGCGCGCGGTCGGCCAGCACCGCCCGGACCACCCGCTCCCCCACCACGAGGCCTTCCAGCAGCGAGTTCGACGCCAGCCGGTTCGCCCCGTGCAGGCCGGTCCGGGCGACCTCCCCGGCCGCGTACAGCCCGGGGACACCGGTCCGGCCGTCGACGTCGGCGACGACCCCGCCGCACGCGTAGTGGGCCGCCGGGGTCACCGGGATCGGGTCGGTGGCCGGGTCGATCCCGGCCGCGCGGCAGGACGCGTACACGGTCGGGAACCGTGCCGCGAACCCGTCGATCCCGGTCGCGTCGAGGTGGACGTGGTCGCTGCCGGTCTCGGCCAGGCGCCGGGTGATCGCGGCGGCGACGACGTCGCGCGGGGCGAGGTCGGCCCGCGGGTGCACCCCGGCCATGAACGCGGTCCCGTTCCGGTCGCGCAGGACCGCGCCCTCCCCGCGGACCGCCTCGGTCACCAGCGGCCGCTGCCCGGCGGCCGGCCCGGTGTGCAGGACGGTCGGGTGGAACTGCACGAACTCCAGGTCGGACGCCGTCGCCCCGGCCCGCAGGGCGAGCGCGATCCCGTCGCCGGTGGCCGTCGCGGGGTTGGTGGTGGAGGCGTAGAGCAGGCCGTACCCGCCGGTGGCGAGCAGCACGGCGGGGGCCCGCAGCGCCCCGGGTTCGCCGTCCGCGGACAGCACCGCCAGCCCGGTGACGCGGCCGGTGACGTCACGCAGCGCGTCCACGGCGACGTGCCCGTCGAGCACGGTGAGCTGCGCCGACCGGGCCGCGGCGACCAGGGTGCGTTCGATCTCGGCGCCGGTCGCGTCCCCCCCGGCGTGCACCACCCGGTACGCCGAGTGGCCGCCCTCGCGGGTCCGGTCCAGGCGGGTCCCGCGCACGTCGAACAGCGCGCCCCGTTCGCGGAGCCGCCGCACCGCGCCCGGCCCGCCGCGGACGATCGCGTCGACCGCGGGCAGGTCGTTCAGCCCGCCGCCGGCGGCGAGGGTGTCGGCGACGTGCGCGTCGAGGGTGTCGCCGGGGACGTCCCCGAGCACCACCGCGACCCCGCCCTGGGCCCAGCGGGTGGCGCCCTCGACGACGTCGTCCTTGGTGACGACGACGGTCCGCAGCCCGGCCTCGGCGGCGTCCAGCGCGGCGGTCAGCCCGGCCACCCCGGAGCCGACGACGACCAGGTCGGCGCCGGCCTCCCAGCCGGAGCTCACTCGCCGCTCCCCGGGTTGCCGATCTCGATCATCCGCTGCACCGCGGCGCGCCCGCGCTCGGCGAGGTCGGGATCCACGTGGACCTCGTCGGTCCCGAACCGGACCGACCGCAGCAGCGCCTCCGGGGTGATCATCTTCATGTAGGGGCAGGACGCCCGCTCGTTCACGGCCCGGAACTCGATCTCGGGGGCTGCCCGGCGGAGCTGGTGCAGCATCCCGACCTCGGTCGCGACCAGCACCTCCTTCGCGCCGGTCGCCCGGGCGGCGTCGATCATCCCGCCGGTCGAGAGGATCTTGACCTGGTCCGAGGGGACGGCGCCGGTGCCGGCCAGGTAGAGCGCCGAGGTCGCGCAGCCGCACTCGGGGTGCACGAACAGGTCCGCGTCCGGGTGGGCCCGCGCCTGGTCGGTGAGCTGGCGGCCGTTGATGCCAGCGTGCACGTGGCACTCGCCGGCCCAGACGTGCATGTTCTCCCGCTCGAGGACCCGGCGGACGTGGGCGCCGAGGAACTGGTCGGGCAGGAACAGCACCTCGGTGTCGCGCGGGATCGAGGCGACGACCTCGACCGCGTTCGACGAGGTGCAGCAGACGTCGGTCTCGGCCTTCACCGCGGCGGTGGTGTTGACGTAGGAGACGACGACGGCGCCCGGGTGCTCGGCCTTCCACACCCGCAGCTGCTCGGCGGTGATGGAGTCGGCCAGCGAGCAGCCCGCCCGCGCGTCCGGGATCAGCACGGTCTTGTCCGGGCTGAGGATCTTCGCGGTCTCGGCCATGAAGTGCACGCCGCAGAACACGATCGTCGACGCGTCCGCCTCGGCGGCGATCCGGGACAGGGCCAGGGAGTCCCCGACGTGGTCGGCGACGTCCTGGATCGCCGGCAGCTGGTAGTTGTGCGCCAGCAGGACCGCGTCGCGCTCGCGCGCCAGCGTGCGCACCTCGTCGGCCCAGCCGGGGTCCACCCCGGTCTCCTCGGGTGCCGAAAGCGTCGTCACCATTCTCGCCCTCCCGGGCCGCTCGGGTTTTCGCCTAGTGAGCGGAAACTTGCGGGATCGTAGCACCGGGGATGCGGCGGCGGCACCACAACGGTGACCGGGACCTCACCTGACGGACACCCGGACGTCACGCCACGGTCGGTTGCCGGGAGGCCCCTACGCTGGCGGCCGTGACGTCGCCGCCGGTCCTGCACGAGGTGCTCGCCGCCGTGCTCGGGATCCGGGACGGGCGGCTGCGGGTGCTGCTCTGGGAGCGCGCGCTGGACCCGGACGCGGGCCGGTGGGCCCTGCCGGGCGGGCGGCTCGCCGCCGGCGAGGACGTGGAGACCTCGGTGCGCCGGCAGCTCGCCGAGAAGGTCGACGTCCGCGAGATCGCCCACGTGGAGCAGCTGTCGGTGTTCTCCGACCCGGACCGCACGCCCGGCCCGCGGATGATCGCGACCGCGTTCCTCGGGCTCGTCCCGTCCGACGCGGACCCGGCGCTGCCGGCGGACACCCGGTGGCACCCGGTCGACGCGCTCCCCGCCACCGCGTTCGACCACGCCGGGATCGTCGACTCGGCCCGGGACCGGTTGCGCGCCAAGCTGTCCTACACGAACCTGGGCTTCGCGCTCGCCCCGGCGGAGTTCACGATCTCGGCACTGCGGGAGCACTACGTGGCCGCGCTCGGCCACTCGGTGTCGGCGACCAACCTGCAGCGCGTCCTGACTCGCCGCGACCTGCTGGAGCCGACCGGGGAGACGGCCCCGCCCGGCCGGGCCGGCGGGCGTCCCGCGGCGCTGTTCCGGTTCACCGACCGCACCCTGCGCGTGACGGACGCGTTCGCGGTGCTGCGGCCCCCGGCCCGGCCGGACCCGTCGCGGCCGGGCGGGAGCACCGGGGTCGTACTACCGTGAACCGGTGCCTGCGACGCTGCCGCTGTTCCCGCTGGGGACGGTGCTGCTGCCGGGTGTCGCGCTCCCCCTGCACATCTTCGAACCGCGGTACCGCCGGCTGACCGCCGACCTGCTCACCGGCGTCGTGCCGGGCAAGGAGTTCGGGGTCGTCGCGGTCCGCGAGGGACACCATCCGGACCGGTCCGGGCCGGACGGGGTGTATCCCGTCGGCTGCACCGCGGTGCTGCTCGACGCCCGGCCGCTGCCCGACGGCCGCTACGACGTGGTCACCCGGGGTGCGCGCCGGTTCCGGGTGCTCGACATCGACGACGGCGCCCGCCCGTACCTGTGCGCCGAGGTCGAGTTCGTCCCCGACGCGGCCCCCGGCACCGATCCGCGGCTGGTCACGATGCTGGAGCGGGCCGCCCGTGCGGCGCACCGCGGCTACTGCCGCACCGCTTGGCGCAGCGGGGACTGGTCCGAGCCCGACGAGGACACCCCGGTCTCCGCGCTCGCGCACCTGCTGGCCGGGGACTGCCTGCTGCCGCTGGTCGACCGCCAGCACCTGCTGGAGCAGACCTGCCCGGTGCAGCGGCTGCGCGAGGTCCGCCGGCTGCTGACCCGCGAGACCGGGCTGCTGGGACGGCTGCGGGCGGTCCCGGCGCCGCAGGGCACGTTCCACCCGGACGCGCACAGCCCGAACTGACCGCGCCGTCCTCCCCGTGACGGCACGACGGTGGCGCACGCTTGCTCACCTCTCCCGCCGGGCGCGGCGGCGCCGCCGCCACGGCCCGACCGTCCACAGCACGGCGAACAGCAGGAACGCCAGCGCCGCCGCGAGGAGCGCGCCCTCCCGCCCGAGCACCAGGTCGAAGATCAGCCAGACGACCGCGACGACGGCCAGCGCGAGGATCCCCAGGCCGGCCACGGCGAACCGCTGGCCGGAGTCGACCAGCGCGGGCCGGGCGTGCTGGCGGAACAGCGCGCGGTGCAGCGCCACCGGCGCGATCAGCGACGCCGTGGCGCACACCGACAGCGAGACCGCGACCAGGTAGAGCCCGCGCTGGAAGTCGTCGAGCTGGGGGAACCGCCACTGGAACGGGACGGTCAGCAGCAGCCCGGTCAGCAGCTGCACGCCGGTCTGCACGACCCGCAGCTCCTGCAGCAGCTCGATCCAGTGCCGGTCCAGCCGTTCCAGCTCGTTCTCGTTGCGGGCCGGCTCGGTGCCGTCGTCCGGTGACGGCGGAGAGCGGGTCATCGGCCCAGTTTCCCACCGCGACGGGCCGGGCGGTGGGGTCACGGCGAACCGCCCGCCAGGACGAGCTCCGGACCGGTCCACCGCGACCGCAGCCGGCGGTCGTGCGAGGTGACGACGACGGTGCCCGGCGCCGTCCCGAGCGCCTCCTCCAGCTCCCCCGCCAGCCGCAGCGACACGTGGTTGGTCGGCTCGTCGAGCAGGAGCAGGTCGGGGGCGTCGGCGACGGCGACGGCCAGCGCCAGCCGGCGGCGCTGCCCGAGGGACAGCGCCCCCACCGCGGTCCCGTGCTCGCGCGGATGCAGCAGCCCGAGGTCGCGCAGCGGCACCCGCTCGGCGAGGTCCGGGCCGAGCAGCGCCGCGTAGGCGTCGCGGGCGGTGCGGCCTGCCGGGCCGACGTCCGGGTCCTGGGCGAGCAACCCGACCCGCCGCGCCCGGACGACGACCGTGCCGGAGCCCGGGGCCACCTCGCGGTGCGGCCCGGCCCGCCGCGCCCGGAGGTCCACGGTCCCGGAGCCCGGGACCAGATCCCCGTGCAGCACGGCGAGCAACGTCGACTTCCCGGCCCCGTTCGACCCGCTGACCAGCAGCTTCTCCCCCACCGGCAGGTCGAGCAGGTCGAGCTTCACCCGGCCGTCGACGCGCAGGTCGCGTACCTGAACGGCGAGGCCGTCGCCCTCGTCGGCGGCGGTGAGCCGGCCGGCGAACCGCAACGGCCGCGGCGGCTTCGGCACGGCCTCGCGTTCGGCGACCTCCAGGCGGCGCCGGGCGTCGGCGACCCGCCGGGCCCGGGCCCGTTCCACGTTGGCGCCCTTGAACTTATCGATGAACTTGTCGTTGTCGCGCGGGCCGCGCCCCGGGGCCACGGCCTCGGTGCCGGTCCGGGTCCGCGCCCGCAACCGGGCGATCTCCTCCTGCTCGGCGGCGAACCGCTCCTCCCAGCGGCGCCGGCTCGCGGCCTGCGCCTCCAGGTAGGCGGTGAACGTGCCGCCGAACCGGTGCCCGCCGCGGCCGTCGGTGCCGAGCGCGCCGGCGTCGAGGTCGAACAGCTCGGTGCAGACCCGGTCCAGGAACGTGCGGTCGTGGCTGGCCGCGACGACCACCCCGGGCAGCTCGACCAGCGAGCGTTCGAGCAGGTCGAGGGCGTCGTCGTCGAGGTGGTTGGTGGGCTCGTCGAGCAGCAGCACCGCGGGCCGGCGGACCAGTGCCGCCGCCAGTGCCAGCCGGGTCCGCTGCCCGCCGGACAGCGTCGCGACCGGACGGTCCCGGTCGAGGCCGGCGACGCCGAGCGTGCCGGCGGTGATCCCGGCGCGGCGGTCGGCGTCCCAGGCGTCGTGCGCCACGGCCCAGGCGAGGACCCGGTCGTAGTCGCCACCCACGTCGGCACCGGCCGCCATCGCCGCGGCCAGGCGCTCCAGCTCGGCGACCGCCTCGTGCAGCGGGCGCAGCGCACCGTCGAGCAGCGACCCGACCGTGCCGTCCGCGCCGGCGTCGGGTTCCTGGGGCAGGTACACGAGGTCGGCGGGCGTCTCGACGGTCCCGGCGTCCGGACGGTCGACGCCCGCGAGCAGCCGCAGCAGCGTCGACTTGCCGCTGCCGTTCTCCCCGATCAGCCCGAGCCGGGTGCCGGGCGCGACGATGAGGTCGATGCCGTCGAGCACGGGCGGGCGCCCGGCGCGGGTGGCGTAGGAGCGGACCAGGCCGTGCGCGGCGACGGCCCGCAGGTCGGTGACGGGTGACACGACGACGTCTCCTCCGGAGAACAGAGGGAGACCGCGGGGGCCTGGGCCGCGTCCGCGGTCGGGTACGTCGTCAGAGCTCCATGATGATCGTCAGCCTAGCCGATGGCCGGCCGTCGGCGCAGCTGCGGCGCCGGTGGCTCCGACCACGGAACCCGCCGGGCGGCCGGCACCGGGTGCAGCTCCGGCCCCGCGACGACCCGGTTCTCGATCGTCCCGATTCCCTCGACGGTCATCCGGACGACGTCGCCGACGGCCAGCGGAGCCGGGGACCGGTCTCCCGACCAGCCCCAGTGCTCGGCCAGGCAGCCACCACCGCAGGTGCCCGATCCGAGCACGTCGCCGGGCCGCACCCAGGTTCCCCGGCTCGCGTAGGACACGAGCTCGGCGAACGACCAGGCCATGTTCGCCAGCGAGTCCCCGCCGAGCCGGCTCCCGTTGACCGTGACCTCCATGTCGAGGTCGTAGCGGTCACCGCGCCGCGCCCCCGCGAGCTCGTCGAGGCCGACCAGGACCGGCCCGAGGGTGGTCGCGGTGTCCTTGCCCTTGGCGGGGCCGAGCCCCACCCGCATCTCGGCACGCTGCAGGTCGCGTGCGGACCAGTCGTTCAGCACGGTGAGGCCCGCGATGTGGTCCCAGGCCCGGTCGACCGGGAGGTTGTACCCGGCCCGCCCGATGACGATCCCGACCTCCAGCTCGACGTCGAACAGCTCGCTCCCGGGCGGGACCGGGACGTCCTCGCCCGAGCCGATCACCGCGTGCGGGTTGGTGAAGTAGAACGCCGGAGCCTCGAACCAGGCCTCGGGAACCTCCGCCGAGCCGACGACGGACCGCAGCGACCCGGCGGTGTGCTGCTCGAAGGTGATGAAGTCGCGGACGGTGGACACCGGGACCGGCGGTGCGAGCCGGCCCGCGCCGTCCCACGGCACCCGGCCCTCCCAGGCGAGCTCGCCGGCCCGGTCCGGGTCCAGCAGGGCGAGCGGGTCGCAGCCCGGGGCCAGGAGGTCCAGGTCGTCCCCGGTCACCCGGCCGTACCGGCGGGCGCCCGCCAGCTCCAGTGACCCGATCCTCATTCCGTTCCCTCCTCGACGATCGCCACCGCCCGGGTCCACCCGGCCGAGGCTGCGTGGATCTTGACCGGGAAGCAGGCGACCTGGAACCCGGTGGCGGGCAGGCTCTCCAGGTTGTGCAGCTTCTCGATGTGGCAGTAGCCGATCTCGCGGCCCGCCCGGTGCCCCTCCCAGATGATCGAGGCGTCCCCGTCGCGGGCGTAGCGTTCGGCCGTGAACCGGAACGGGGCGTCCCAGCTCCAGGCGTCGGTGCCGGTCACCCGGACCCCCTGCTCCAGCAGGTGCAGGGTGGCCGCACGGCCGACCCCGCAGCCGGTCGCGACGTAGTCGTCCTCGCCGTACCGGGCGCCCGCACGGGTGTTGACCAGCACGATGTCCAGCGGGCGCAACCGGTGCCCGATCCGGTCGAGCTCGGCGTCGATGTCGGCGGGGGTCACGACGTGGCCGTCGTCGAGGTGCCGGAAGTCCAGCTTGACCCCGGCCTGGAAGCACCACTCCAGGGGGACCTCGTCGATCGTGATGGCCCGCTGCCCGCCGTCCATGGTGGACGCGTAGTGGTAGGGGGCGTCGAGGTGGGTGCCGGTGTGGGTGGTGGCCTCGATCCGCTCGATCGCCCAGCCCTCGCCGTCGGGCAGGTCGCCCGGTGTCGCGCCCGGGAAGAACCGGAGCATGTCCGCGGTGGACTGCTGGTGGTCGATGTAGGTGATCGACGGCTCGTGGCCGGGCGGATCGGAGGCGATCCCGCCCTGCAGCGGGACCGAGATGTCAACGAGTCGTCGCACTGGTGATCCCTTCCAGGGCGCCGGAGTCGGCGTCGCGGGTGTCCGAGGGGGCCTTCGGCAGGAAGAACATGAGTACCGCACCGAGCAGGAAGATGCCGCCGCTGATCACCAGCCCCAGTGCCAGCGAGGCCGCGGCGGCGATCCCGCCGAGGACCATGGGGGCGAACGCGGAGATGCCCCGGCCGAGGTTGAAGCAGAATCCGGCACCGGTCGTCCGCACGGCCGTCGGGTAGAGCTCGGCCAGGTAGGAGCCGAACAGCCCGGCGAAGGTCATGAAGAACGCGTAGAGCGGGCCGAGCCACAGCAACGCCGACTGGTCGGTCACCAGCCCGTACACCGGCATGAGCACGCCCGCCCCGAGGAGCGACGCCGTGAGCGCCAGCTTCTTGCCGTACCGGTCGGCGACCCAGCCGAACGCGAGGTATCCGACGAACATGCCGAGGTTGAGCCAGGTCATGTACTGGCCGACGGTGCTCCCGTCGAGGCCGCGCTCGTTCTGCAGGTAGCTCGGAAGCCAGGTCGTCGTCCCGTAGTACGCCACGAAGGTGCAGATCGCGACCCCGCTCGCCAGGATCGTCACGCGGGCCAGGCCGGGCCGGAAGATCTCCCGGACCGACACGGTCGCGGGTGCCGCCGCGCGGCTCGCCTGCCAGGCCCCGGACTCCCGGAGCGCCACGATCGCGATGAGCAGCGGGAGCACCGCTCCGACCCCCGCGACGAGGAACAGCAGCCGCCAGTCCGGCAGCAGGGCGCGGGCGAGCTGGGCTGCCACGGCGCTGCCGATCGGGAACGACGCGAGGACGAACGCCACGGCCTTGGCACGCTGGTGCGCGGGCCAGGTCTCGACCACGAAGGCCGAGATGATGCTCCAGACGCCGCCGAGCCCGATCCCGGCCAGGAACCGCAGGACCAGGAACGTCTCGAAGTTCGGGACCACGTAGACGACCGCCGTGAGCACGGCGAACATGCCGAGGCAGACGATCAGTGCGAACCGCCGGCCCCGGTTGTCGGCCAGCCAGCCCATCACGGGCCCGCTGACGCCCATGCCGAGCAGTGTGGCCGTCGCCAGGAACCCCGCCTCGAGCGGGACCAGCCCGAACTCCCGCGAGATGGCGGGCAGGGTGAACGACAGGATCGCGATCTCCATGGCGTCGCTCATGTAGATGATGAACGTGCCGACGAGAACGACCCACTTGTACGTGGAAGATTGCGTCATCGGATCCTCCGGAACCACCAGGGAACCCTGACTGTCCGTACGTTCAGTCTCGATGGCAAGCGGTTGCCTGCGGTGCACCGGTGTCGTGCTCAGCCGTGCCGCAGTGCGGCGACGATGTAGTCCTGGAGGAAGTCGATGCGGTCGACCGCGCTGGATGCCCCGGCGGCAAGCGCACGCTCGCGGTCGTCGAAGTTCGACATCGTCAGCGCGCCGACCGAGAAGATGTAGGCCCAGCGGTGGAACCCCGCCGGCTTGCTCGGGACGGCGGTCTCGAGCGCCGCGATGAACTCGCGCGCCATCGGGTCGAACAGGTCCGCGATGATGCCGCGCTCCCCGGACAGCGGGTCGCCCGCTTCACGCAGCACCAACCGGAGGTAGCGCTGCTTGCGCAGGTCGTCCCGATCGACCCGGCCGATCGAGAGGAAGGCCGCGACGATCTCGTCGAGGGCGTCGGGCGCGTCCAGGTCGACCGCGCGCAGTCGCTCGAGCCGCTGCTCGTTGAGGTACTGGTGGGCCTCGAACACCGACCGGTACAGGTTCAGTTTCGTCTCGAAATGGTAGACGACCAGCGGGAGCCGGACCCCGGCCTCGTCGGCGATGAGCCGCATGGTCGCGCGTTCGTACCCGTGCTCGGCGAACACCTTCTCCGCGGCGCGGAGCACGTCGTCCTTGCGGCTTGCCCGTGGCATGCCGCCATGATCGCACCCGCGCCGTCAGCGCCAGCCGTAGCGCGACCGCAGCTGCTCGGCGACCCGGTCGAACTGCGGGCGGTCCAGCACCGCGCCCTCGCGGCGGATCCCGTGCTCGTCCACCTCCAGCACCCGGTCCAGCCGCAGGTAGGAGGCCCGGCCCGTGCGGTCCCAGGGCCCGGAGCCGACGCCGACCCAGTTCGGGTCGTCGGCCCGGTGGGCCTGGCTGGACAGCATGAGGCCGAGCAGGTCCGTGCCGGAGCGCCCGACGACGAGCAGCGGCCGGTCCTTGCCCTGGTTCGGATCCTCCTCGTAGGGGACCCAGGTCCAGACGATCTCGCCCGGGTCGGCGGCGCCGTCCGGCTCGGGCGCGTAGACGATCTCCCGGGCGCGGTCCCCGGTGGGCGCGGTGCGGACCCCGCCGGCCGGGGCGCCGCGGGGCGGTGCGGTGGACCGCCGCTGCGGCTCCTTCGTGTCCTTCAGCAGCTGCATCGCCAGGTCGGCGGCCTTGCGCAGGACCGGGCCCCAGTTGATCGCCATGGCGTGCAGCCTGCCGTACCCGCCTCCTACGCCGTGCACCAGGGGACGACGACGGCCCACGTTCAGCCGGGCGGCGAGAACTCCCAACGCCCGCAACGCCAGGGAGCAGGTGCGGCGAGGCCGTGCGCGCGGCCGGCCCGGGAGCGGTCAGCGGGGCTCGGCGGCGCCACGGGCGAGCCCGAGGTAATGCTGGCGCAGCTCCGGTTCGAGATGCTCGACGGCGTACCGCAGCGCGACCCGCGGCATGGTGACGGCGTGCCGGTTCAGGAACGCCAGTAGCCGGCCCCGGTCACGCTTGCCGGCCTCGCGCGTCCACCCGCCGACTGCCTTCTGGACGAGGTCGTGCGGGTCGTGCGCGAGGAGGTCACCGATCGCGAAGGTGTCGTCGAGCTCGCCCCGGCGGATGAAGAAGTACGTCGCGACGATCGCGGTCCGCCGCTCGTACCAGTGCGGCGACGCGGCCAGCCGGTAGAGCGGGTCGCGCGGCCGGTCCGCGAGGTACCCACCGACCACGTACGGCGCAGCACGGTCCACGAGATCCCAGCTGTCGATCCGGTCGTGGCGGCCGAGGTAGAGCTCGAAGAGCTCCCTCCGCCGCCGGGGGTCGAGCCGCCGCCGGCGCGCCTGGAAGTCCATGATGCTCACTGCGACGACGCGCGCGTCGGGATCGTCGCGGTCCAGCAGCACCTCGACCTCGTGCGGTGAGAGCTCCGCGGTCTCCTTGGCCAGCGCGAACAGGTCGCGTTTCGGGATGCCGCGCTCGCCCGCGGCGGCCCGGAGCGCGGTCAGCCCGGCGTCGACCCGGTCGATGGTGACGGCAGACATGGCTGGGCCCTCCCTCGTCGCGTTTCCCGCTCCCCCGTACCGACGGCGTTCGAGAGCAGAACTCATCGCGCGTCGGAGACGGGCCGGCCCCGCACGCCGGTGGCGTGCGGGGCCGGTCGGTGGTCAGGGGGTGTGGGCCGGGAGTCAGCCCTGCTGCTTCTCCTGCTCGGCGACGGCGGCCTTCACCTCGTCCATGTCGACCGCCTTGACCTGGCCGATCAGGTCCTCGAGCGCCTCCGCGGGCAGGGCGCCGGGCTCGGAGTAGAGCACGACACCGTCCCGGACGGCCATCACGGTCGGGATCGAGGAGATCCCGAACGCACCGGCCAGCTCCTGCTGCGCCTCGGTGTCGACCTTGCCGAAGGTCACGTCCTGGTGCTTCTCCGACGCCTCGTCGTACACGGGCGCGAACTGCTTGCACGGTCCGCACCAGGACGCCCAGAAGTCGATCAGGACGGTCGCCCCGGGCGCGCCCACGACGTCGTTGAAGTTGTCGGTGGTCAGTTCCACGGTGGCCATACGAAGCCCAACGAGCCGGACCCCGCCGGTTGTTCCCGGCGCGGCGAAAACGGATCTCCGTGGAGCGCATCGGGTGTGGCGGCGGGGCGACCCCCGCCGGACCGGTCCGGCCGGGGCGGTCGCACGTGCACCGCCGTACCGGCATCTAGGCTGGTCCGACCATGGCCACCCCTTCCCGCACCGCCGGCGCCGACGATCCGGACCTGCCGGACGAGCCGGCGCCGCGCCGCCGCGACCTCGGTCAGGCGTCCGCGCGCTCGCTGCTGCTCACCGTGCTGGGTGAGTTCGTGCTGCCGGCCGGGGAGCCGGTCTGGACGCGGGCCCTGCTGGAGGTGCTCGGCGCGCTCGGGGTGGAGTCGAAGTCGGCCCGCCAGGCGCTGGCCCGCACCGCCGCCGAGGGCCTGCTGACCTCCGACCGGGACGGCCGGCGGGTCCGCTGGTCGCTGACGCCCGCCGGTGAGCGCCTGCTGTCCGAGGGCGCCACCCGGATCTACGGGTTCGGCTCCCCGGCCACCGGGTGGGACGGCCGGTGGCTGGTCCTGCTCGCGTCCGTCCCGGAGTCCCGGCGACGGCTGCGGCACCGGCTGCGGACCCGGCTCGCGTGGGCGGGGCTCGGCTCCCCCGCCCCCGGGGTGTGGCTGTCGCCGGACCCGGGCAAGGAACCCGAGGTCGCCGCCGTGCTCGACGAGCTCGACCTGAGCGGGACGAGCTCCTCGTTCGTCGGCCGGTACGGGGCGATCGGGCGGCCGGCCGACATCGTCGCGCAGGCCTGGGACCTCGACCGCATCGAGCAGGCCTACGAGGAGTTCCTCGAGGAGTTCGCCCCCGCACTGGACCGCCCCGACCCCGAGGACGTGCTCGCCCGCCAGGTCCGGCTGGTGCACGCCTGGCGGCGGTTCCCGTTCGTGGACCCGGAGCTGCCCGCCGAGCTGCTGCCGGAGCGGTGGGCGGGGGCCCGGGCCGCGGAGCTGTTCCGCACCCTGCACGCCCGGTGGAACGGCCCGGCCCGCGCGGCCTGGGCCGCGCTCACCGCCACCTGCTGAGCGTTCCCCGTACCGGGATCAGCCCAGGCAGCCCGGCCCGAGCAGCGCCTTCAGGTCACCCATCAGCGCCGAGGTGTGGGTGACCTTCAGCGAGTCGTCCAGCCGGAGCGCGGTGACCTTGCTGCCGTACACCAGGGACAGGTGCACCTCGGAGGTGCCCGGGTGGTGGGTGAGCACCTCCTTGAGCTTCGCGACGCGCTCCGGGGTGCACTGGTCGGTGCGGAGGCTGACCTTGATCGGCAGCCCGGCGTCGCCGGCGGCGAGCTCGGGAACCGCGAGGTCGTTGGCGATCAGCGAGATCCGGTCGTCGCGCTTGTTGACCCGGGCCTTGACCAGCACGATCGCGTCCTCGGCCACGTCGACGCCGACGACCTGGTAGGCCCGCGGGAAGAACAGCACCTCGATCCCGCCGGCGAGGTCCTCGATCTGGGCCGACGCCCACGGCTCGCCGTTCTTGTTCACCCGGCGGTTGACGTTGGCGAGGATGCCGCCGACGGTGACCTGCGCGCCCTCGGCGACCGAGCCCTCGACGATGTCGGCGATCGAGGTGTCGGCCTTCGCGGCCAGCGCCTGTTCCAGGCCTTCGAGCGGGTGCCCGGACACGTAGAGGCCCAGCATCTCCCGCTCGACGGCGAGCTTGTGCTTGGCGTCCCACTCCTCCTCGGGCACCTTGACGTCGAAGATCCCGCCGAGCGCGTCGTCCCCGCCGCCGTCACCGCCCCCGGAGTCCATCGACCCGAACAGGTCGAACTGGCCCATCGAGGCGGCCTTCTTGGTGCTCATCACCGCGTCGATCGCGTCGGCGTGCACCAGCAGCAGGCCCTTGCGGGAGTGACCCAGCGAGTCGAACGCGCCCGCCTTGATCAGCGACTCGACGACCTTCTTGTTGCAGACCACCGCGTCGACCTTGCGCAGGAAGTCGGAGAAGTCGGCGAAGGCGCCCTTCTCCCGGCGCGCGGCGACGATCGCGTCGACGACGTTGTGCCCGACGTTGCGGATGCCGCCGAGACCGAACCGGATGTCGTCCCCGACCGGGGCGAAGTTGCGGACCGAGTCGTTGACGTCCGGTGGGAGCACCGTGATGCCCATGCGCCGGCACTCGGCCAGGTAGACGGCGGCCTTGTCCTTGTCGTCGCGGACGCTGGTCAGCACGGCCGCCATGTACTCGGCCGGGTAGTTGGCCTTGAGGTAGGCCGTCCAGTACGACACGACGCCGTACGCGGCGGAGTGCGCGCGGTTGAACGCGTAGTCGGAGAACGGGAGGAGGATGTCCCAGAGGGTCTTGATCGCGTCCTCGGAGTAGCCGTTCTCCTTCATCCCGCCGGCGAAGGTGACGTACTCCTTGTCCAGGATCTCCTTCTTCTTCTTGCCCATCGCGCGGCGGAGCAGGTCCGCCTGGCCGAGCGAGTAGCCGGCCAGCTTCTGCGCGATCGCCATGACCTGTTCCTGGTAGACGATCAGACCGAACGTCTCCCCCAGGACGTCGCGCAGCGGCTCGGCCAGCTCCGGGTGGATCGGCGTGATCTCCTGGCGGCCGTTCTTGCGGTCGGCGTAGTCGTTGTGCGCGTTCGCACCCATCGGGCCGGGCCGGTACAGCGCGCCGACCGCGGAGATGTGCTCGAACTCGGACGGCGCCATCCGGCGCAGCAGGTCCCGCATCGGGCCGCCGTCCAGCTGGAACACGCCGAGCGTGTCGCCGCGGGAGAGCAGCTCGTAGGTCTTCGGGTCGTCCAGCTCGACGTGGTCGAGGTCGACCTCGGGCTTGCCGTTGAGCGTGATGTTCTCGAGGGCGTCGTCGAGGATCGTGAGGTTGCGCAGCCCCAGGAAGTCCATCTTGAGGAGACCGATGGTCTCGCAGACGCCCATGTCGAACTGCGTGATGATCGCGCCGTCGGACTCGCGGCGCTGGATCGGGATGACGTCGATCAGCGGCGTGCTCGACATGATCACGCCGGCGGCGTGCACGCCCCACTGCCGCTTGAGGCCCTCCAGGCCCCGGGCGGTGTCGACGATCTCCTTGACCTGCGGGTCGGCCTCGTAGAGCGCGCGGACCTCGGTGGCCTCGGAGTACCTCTTGTGCGACGGGTCGAAGATCCCGGACAGCGGGATGTCCTTGCCCATGACTGCGGGCGGCATGGCCTTGGAGATCCGGTCGGCGACCGAGTAGCCGGGCTGCCCGTAGAGGACGCGCGCCGAGTCCTTGATCGCGGCCTTCGCCTTGATCGTGGAGTAGGTGATGATCTGGGCGATCCGGTCCTCGCCGTACTTCTCGGTGACGTAGCGGATCATCTCGCCGCGCCGGCGCTCGTCGAAGTCCATGTCGATGTCGGGCATGGACACGCGGTCCGGGTTGAGGAACCGCTCGAAGATCAGCTTGTGCCGGATCGGGTCGAGGTCGGTGATCCCGAGGACGTAGGCGACCAGCGAGCCGGCCGCCGAGCCGCGGCCGGGGCCGCACCGGATGCCGACCGACTTGGCGTGCTGGATGAGGTCCGCGGTCACCAGGAAGTAGCCGGGGTAGCCCATCTTGATGATGACGCCGACCTCGTACTCGGCCTGGCGGCGGTACTGCTCGGTGACGCCGTTCGGGAACCGCTTGTGCAGGCCCCGCTCGACCTCCTTGATCAGCCAGGACTCCTCGGTCTCCCCCTCGGGCACCGGAGCCTTGGGCTGCAGGTCCTGGCCGGTGGCGAAGTCGATGTTGCAGCGCTCGGCGACCCAGAGGGTGTTGTCGCAGGCCTCCGGGTGGATGGGGTCCCAGAGCTCGCGCATCTCGGTGGCGGACTTGAGGTAGAAGTCCTGCGCGTCGAACTTGAAGCGGTTCGGGTCGGCGAGCGTCTTCCCGGTCTGGACGCAGAGCAGCACCTCGTGCGCCTTGGTGTCGTCCGGGTAGGTGTAGTGCAGGTCGTTCGTGGCGAGCCCGGGCAGGTCGAGGCGCTTCTTCAGCGCGAACAGGTCCTCCTGGACCCGCTTCTCGATCTCGATCCCGTGGTCCATCAACTCGCAGAAGAAGTTGTCCCTGCCGAAGATGTCCCGGTAGTCCGACGCGGCCTGGCAGGCGCCCTCGAAGTCGTCCTGCTGGAGCAGGCGGGCGACCTCCCCGGACGGGCAGCCGGTCGTCGCGATGAGGCCCTTGCCGTACTGCTCGAGCAGCTCGCGGTCCATGCGCGGCTTGTAGTAGTACCCCTCGAGGCTGGCCAGCGACGACAGCCGGAAGAGGTTGTGCATCCCCTCGGTGTTCTCGGCCAGCAGCGTCATGTGGGTGTACATGAGGTCGGGGTTGTTCTCGCTGCCGTTGCCCAGCGCGGTGCGCTTGCGCTCGTGCCGGGAGCCGGGCGCGAGGTAGCCCTCCATGCCGATGATCGGCTTGATGCCCGCGGACTTCGCCTTGCGCCAGAACTCGAACGCGCCGTAGACGTTCCCGTGGTCGGTCATCGCGATCGCGGGCATCTCGTACTTGGTCGCCTCGGCGAACAGGTCGTCCAGGCGGGCCGCCCCGTCGAGCATCGAGAACTCGGTGTGGGTGTGCAGATGGACGAAGGAGCCTGCCCCGCTGGCCATCGGTGTGTCGCGCTCCTCTCCCGCGCCCTGGGGCGGCGCGGACGTCCTCGTCGCGCGCGTGGCGGGACGCGCGCTGCCGTGCTCCCCACCGACCGCGGTCCGCCGCACGCGGGGGACGGCCCGGCGTGGCCCGGCGGGGCCCGCGCGAGGTGCCGGTGGGGTCCCGCCGCGAGGCCGGGCCGACCGGATCGGTGAGGTCCCCAGACTAGCCGCGGGGTCCGACGGTTACGGAGACGGCGCCGCGTGGTGATCGGGCTCGGCGTGTCGATCCTGCTCACGGGCGCGCCGCCCGGCCGCGGCGTGTCGCGGCCCGGGAGGACGGGCGGGGAGGCACCGCGCACCGGGGCGCGACCCGGTCGTGGTGGGTCCCCGCGGGACGACGCGACGGCGGCCGGTCGCGGACAGGGTCTCGGCGCACGTGGTCGGTGGTGCGCGTGGTCGGTGGTGCCTGCGGTCGGTGGTGCGCGCGGTCGGTGGTGCGCGCAGTCGTGGTGCGCTGGCCTCGGCGCTCGCGGTCGTGGTGCGCGTGGCCCCGGCACTCGCGGTCCCCGCGCCCGCGGTCGTGGTGCACGCGGCCCCGGCGCCCGCGGTCGTGGTGCACGCGGCCCCGGCACACGCGGCCCCGCGCTCCCGGTCGTGGTGCACGCGGCCCCGGCGCTCGCGGTCGTGGTGCACGCGGCCCCGGCGCATGCGGTCCCCCGCGCTCGCGGTCGTGGTGCGCGTGGTCGTGGTGCGCGTGGTCGCCACGCCCAGGGAGGCGTTCGGCGCGTTCGGCGGGTTCGCCCTACCGCTCGGCCGCGCGGGTCGTCCCGCCAAGTGCCTGGTGCGGGTGACCGCTGTCGATCGGATCCCGGGCGTCGGCTCGTCGGCCGTGCCCCGGCCCAGGCGCGGCTGGGCTGGTCGGCACGGTGTCGCCCGAGAGGGCGGGATCGTGCTGATCGTCGACCGGTTCAGTTATCGATCAGCACGGTCGCGCCCCGGGGACGGCAGAACCGTGGTGATCACCGTGCTCCCGCCCGACGACCAGCCGTCGATCAGCACGACCTCGCCCCAGAGGGGCCGGATCGTGCTGATCGACACGTGACCCGATATCGATCAGCACGTTCCGGCCGCCGCGGCGGCGAAACCGTGCCGGTCGACCCGTCCGGCCATACTGAGCTTCACGTTCGCGCCCGCACGAGGGCGAGAAGGTGCCGCTCGCCGGCAACCGCACAGATCACCTGCACGTTCCCGCCCCGGATCGGGCGGGAACGCGCTGATCGCCGGAGGAGCCGCCGCCGATCAGCGTCCTCACACCCCTTCGCTCCACCGCACCCCCGCTGCAACGGGTGTGAGGCGGCGTCGCCGGGTGTGAGGCGGCGTCGCCGGGTGTGAGGCGGCGTCGCCGGGTGTGAGGCAGCGTCATGCGGTGTGAGGTGGCGATACGCGGGGGGGGCGGCACGCGGTTGGTGCGGCGACACACGGCGCTGCGGCACGCGGGTGCAGCACGCGCGGGGTGGCGCGGCCCGCGGTCGATGCGACGGCACGCGGAGTGGCGCGGCACGCGGTCTATGCGACGGCACGCGGAGTGGCGCACCACGCAGTCGATGCGACGGCATGCGGAGTGGCGCACCACGCAGTCGATGCGACGGCACGCGGAGTGGCGCGGCGCCCGGTCGGTGCGGCGTGGGGCGTCAGCCGGTGGGGACCGGGCCGTCGTCGGGCGGCGGGGTCGCAGCCGTGGACTGTTCGGGGAGCAACGGGGAGAGGGCGAGCTCCGGGACGGTGGTGCCGGGCGGTGCGGCGTGGACGGCGCGGACGTCGGCGCGGGCGGACAGCGCCTCCAGCCCGGCCCGGTCGGCGGTGACCACCACGGCGATCACGCAGGCACAGGCCGGGTCGGCCAGCGCGCGTCGTTCGGCGGCGGCGACGGCGGCCCGGCGGGCCAGCGCGTCGCGGGCCTCGGGGTTGGTCGCCGCGGCGACGGCACGGGCGGCGCGGTCCGCGTCGGCCTCGGCGCCGAACGCGGCCCGCTCCCGGGCGACCCCGAGGGCCGCGACCGGGTCCCCGGTGCCGGTGACCGGTTCGAACCGGAGCGCGGTCTGCACCCGGTCCAGCGGCACCCGGAACACCGCGGTCTCGACGCGGCCCGGCCCCGGGCCGGCCGGGCCTGTCGGTACGACCGCCCCGGCCGCAGCGGCCACGTCCAGCGGGCGCGCGAACTGCACCAGCGCCGGCACCCGCTCCCCCGGCGGCGGCAGCCGGCCGGGCAGCCCGACGAGGTAGGCCCCGACGTCCTGCCCGGGGTCGGGACCGAGCCGCACCGACCCGGTCGCGGTCGCCGGTCCGGGGGCGGGGCCGGACCCGGCCGCCCACACCGCCCCGGCGCACACGACGGCCAGCACCGCCACGACCACCCACAGGCCGCGGGTGCCCAGTCCGGTCACGGGTCCCGCAGCGCCTCGAGCGCCGCGGCCAGGTCGTCCGGGTACGGACTGGTGAACTCGACGTACCGGCCGTCGGCCGGGTGCGCGAAGCCGAGGCTGCGGGCGTGCAGCCACTGCCGGTCGAGCCGCAGCCGCCGGGCCAGCACCGGGTCCGCACCGTAGGTCAGGTCCCCGACGCAGGGGTGGCGCAGCGCGGAGAAGTGCACCCGGATCTGGTGGGTGCGCCCGGTCTCCAGGTGCACGTCGAGCAGGCTCGCCGAGCGGAACGCCTCGACCGTGTCGTAGTGGGTGACGCTCGGCTTGCCGCCCTGGAGCACCGCGAACCGGTAGTCGTGGCGCGGGTGCCGGTCGATGGGCGCGTCGATCGTGCCCGACGACGGGTCCGGGTGCCCCTGCACGACGGCATGGTAGCGCTTGTCGACGGTGCGTTCCTTGAACGCCCGCTTGAGCAGCGTGTACGCGTGCTCCGACTTCGCGACGACCATGACACCGGTGGTGCCGACGTCGAGCCGGTGCACGATGCCCTGCCGTTCCGCGGCGCCCGAGGTCGACAGCCGGGTGCCGAGCGCGGCGAGCCCGCCGGTGACGGTCGGCCCGGCCCAGCCCGGCGAGGGGTGCGCGGCCACGCCGACCGGCTTGTCGACGACGACGAGGTCGTCGTCCTCGTGCAGCACGTCCAGCCCCGCGACGACCTCGGCCGGGCCCTCGATCACGGCAGGCCCCGCCGGGTCGGGCAGCTCGATCTCCAGCCAGGCACCGCCGGGCAGCCGGTCGGACTTGCCGGCGTCCCGGCCGTCCACCTGGATCCGGCCGTCCTCGGCGAGCCCGGCCACGACCGTCCGGGACAGCCCGAGCAGCCGGGCCAGCCCGGCGTCGATCCGCATGCCGTCGAGCCCATCGGGGACGGGCATGCTCCGCAGCTCACCCATGGTCCGACCCCCGCGTGCCGTCGATCTCGACCCCGCGCAGCGCCATCAGCACCAGCAGGATCCCGCCGCACACGATGCCCGAGTCGGCGAGGTTGAACACCGGGAACGCGCTGCCGTCCGGCGCGAACACCGCGAGCATGTCGACGACGTGCCCGCGCATGGGGCCGGGCGCACGGAACAACCGGTCGATCAGGTTGCCCAGCGCGCCGCCGAGCACGAGACCGAGCCCGACCGCCCAGCCGGTGGAGGCGAGCCGGCGCGCGATCCGGACGATCACGCCCACGACGACCACGGCGACGACGGTCAGGATCCAGGTGTACCCGGTGGCCATCGACCAGGCGGCGCCCGGGTTGCGCAGCAACGTCAGCCAGAAGAACCCGTCGATCACCGCGACCGGTGCGCGGTGCTCCAGCAGCGCGACGGCGGCGATCTTCGTGACCAGGTCGAGGACGAGCACGGTGCCGGCGATCCCGGCCAGCAGGACCGTCCCGCGCCGCCGGACGGCGGGATCGACGGGTGTCTCGCTGGCGGGGGGATCGGCACTCACACGCCCGATTATGACGAGCGGTCCCCGCCGGAGTGCCAGCGGACCAGCTTGCCGCCGCGGTCGACGTCCCGGATCCGTTGCTCGGCCGCGTCCCGGACCTCGCGCGTCGTGACGACGAGGAACTGGTCACCCTCCCGCAGCCGGGTGCCGCCCTCCGGGGAGAACGCCTCGGACTCCCGGACGACGAGGCTGACCGTCGCCCCCGCCGGCAACCGCAGCTCCCGCAGGTAGACGCCGTGCAGCCGGGACCCGTGCGGCACCCGGACCTGCAGGAGCTCGGCGTCGACCTCGTCCAGCGGGGCGGCGTCGACCTCGACCGCGCGGGTGTCGGTCCGCGACACGACCCCGAGCAGCCGCGCCACCCACGGCAGCGTCGTGCCCTGCACCAGGGTCAGGACCACCACCAGGATGAACACGACGTCCACCAGCAGCTGGTGGTCCGCGCCGCCCTCGGTGAACGCGATCAGCGCGAGCACGATGGGCACCGCGCCGCGCAGGCCCGCCCAGGACAGGAACGCCTGCTCGCGCAGCGGGATCCGGCACGGCAGCGCGGCCGCCAGCACCGACACCGGGCGGGCGGCGAGCAGCACGACCAGCGAGCAGAGCACGGCCGGGACGATCGCCGCCGGCAGCCGCTGCACGTCGACGTAGAGACCGAGCATCACGAACAGCCCGATCTGGGCGATCCAGCCGGTGCCCTCGGCGAACGACACGACGCCGCCGCGGTGCGGCAGCCGCGCGTTGCCCAGGGCCAGCGCGGCGCAGTAGGTGGCGAGCAGCCCGGAGGCGTGCACGCCCTGCCCGGCCGCGTACGCGAGCAGGCAGACCGCGATCGCGGCCAGCGGGTACAGCCCGGTGGCGGGCAGCGCGGCCCGGCGCAGCGCCCACGCCCCGGCGAGCCCGAGCAGCACCCCGATCGCCGCGCCCGCGGCCAGCTCGTAGATCACGAGCAGCGGCGTCGTCCAGCCGATCGGGTCCGTCCCGGCCAGCACGACGACGGCGATCACCACCGGCGCGTCGTTCATGCCGGACTCGAGTTCCAGGGTCCCGGCCAGCCGGCGGGGCACGGCGACACCGCGCAGCACGCTGAACACCGCGGCCGCGTCGGTCGAGGACAGCACCGCACCCCACAGCAGCGCGGTGCGCCACTCGAGGCCCAGCAGCAGGTGCAGCAGCCCGCCGGCCACGGCGATCGACACCAGCACCGACAGCGTGGACAGCAGCATCCCGAGCCGCAGCGCGGGCCGGACCGACGACCAGCGGGTCGTGAGGCCGCCCTCGACGAGGATGAGCACGAGCGCGGCCAGCCCGAGCGTCTCGGTGAGGTCGGCGCCGGGCGGCGAGAACCCGGGCAGCGTGTTCCCCAGCAGCAGCCCGATCGCGAGGTAGAGCAGCAGCGACGGCATCCCCAGGCGCACCGACACGCGCACCGCGACGACGGCGAGCAGCAGCACCCCGGCGGTCACGCCGAGCACCATCTCGAGGCTCATCGCCGGGCCCCGGCTCTACGGCGACCAGACGAGGGTGACGGCGTCGGTCCGGCGCGGCGGGATCCCCGCCAGCGCCGCCTCGACCTCCGGCACCCGGTCGTCGGACAGGCACAACCGCCGGGCCACCCACGCGGGCCCGTGCGGGAGCCGCGGCGCGCGTTCCCAGCGGTGCACCTCGGGGGTGATGCCGAGCTCCTCGCGCAGCACGGCGACGGCGTCGTCGGCGGTGGCGCTCGCCGGCCGGTGCAGGTCGTGGAACCGGGCCCACAGCGGGTCCAGCCACGCCATCGGGTGCTCGGGCAGCATCTCGACCACGACGCCGCCGGCCGGGCGGGCGGCCGCGGTGAGCGCGCGCAGGAACGGCGGCAGGTCGACCACGTTGTGCAGCACGTGGTGGCAGACGACGACGTCGTGCCGCCCCGCGTCGGCCGCGGCCTCGGGCCAGGTCCCGGGCACGGTCGTGTGCGGGATGCCCCGCTCGCGCGCGGTGGCGGCGAACACCGCCAGCATGTCGGCCTGCCGGTCGACGCCGACGATCCGGGCGACCGGGGACGGCTCCGGCCAGGCGGCGGCGAACGCGGCGTCCCCGCCACCGCAGCCGACGTCGAGCAGCGACGCCCCGCCGCAGCCCCAGGCCGCGGCCCGCTCGGCCAGTGCGCGGGCGGCCGTACGGGACGGGGTGTCGGCCGGGGTCACCGGCGGCGCGAAGTCCGCCGGGTCGTGCGTCCACGGGTCGGCCGGCGCGGCGCGGAGGATGTGCTCGGGGAGCCCGCGCGCGGACTGGCGCTCCCGCCACCGCCGTGCCGCGTCTCCCATGCGCCGAGGGTAGTCGGACCGGCCCCGGCCGCCGCGTCCGGCTCACCCCCGGTGATCGACGGTCGGGCACGGTCCGGCCGGTTCCCGTGCCGGACCGTCGATCACGGGTGGGTCAGGTCCGGGCGACGGCCGCGGCGAGCTCCACGGTGGCACCGTCGGGCGCCACGACCTGGCCGGTGGCGGCACCGTCGTTCGCGGGGCCGTAGGACACCGCGGTCGCGAGCACCTCGCCGGCCACGAACGCCTCGTGCGTCCGCACCGCGTCGAGCACCGCGTCCGGGCCGTCCACGGTCAGCGCGATCCGGTCGGCCACGGCGAGGCCGGCCTCGCGGCGGGCCTGCTGGACGACGCGCACGACGTCCCGCGCGGTGCCCTCCGCGGCCAGCTCCGGCGTGACCGTGGTGTCCAGCACGACCAGCCCGGCGTTGCCCGGCAGCGCGGCCGTGTGCTCCGGGTCGGCGGCGACGAGCTTCTCGGTGAACTCGCCCTCCTGCAGGGTGATCCCGGCGGCGACCACGGTCCCGTCGGCCTCCTGGCTCCACTCCCCGTTCTTCACCGCGCGGATGCATTTCTGCACGTCGGAGCCAAGCCGCGGCCCGGCGACCCGGGCGTTGACCGCGATCTCGAACCGGCCGTGCGTGGCGACGTCGTCGGTCAGCTCGACGGCGCGGACGTTCACCTCGTCGCGCAGCAGGTCGGTGAACGGCTCCAGCGCGGCCGCGTCCGCGGCGGCGACGGTGAGCCCGGGCAGCGGCTGGCGGACCCGGATCCTCGCCGACTTCCGCAGCGACAGCGCCGCCGAGGCGACCTGCCGGATGCGGTCCATGCCCGCGACCAGCCCGGCGTCGTGCGGCAGGCCCGCGCCGGCCTGCTGCCGCGACACGGACGGATCGGATCCGCCCGGCCAGTCCGCGAGGTGCACCGAGCGGCCGCCGGTCAGGCCGCGCCAGATCGCCTCCGTGGTGAGCGGCAGCAGCGGCGCCGCGACCCGGCAGGTCACCTCCAGCACGGTGTGCAGGGTGTCGACGGCGTCGCGGCGCGCGGCCTCGGCGTCGGCGGAGCCGGTCGCCCAGAACCGCTCGCGGGACCGGCGGACGTACCAGTTGGTCAGCGTCTCGGCGTGCTCGCGGATCCGCTCGCAGGCCCCGGCGATGTCGTAGACGTCCATCGCGGCGGTGACCCCGTCGACGAGGTCGGCGGTCTTGGCGAGCACGTAGCGGTCGAGCACGTGGGGTGAGTCGGTGCGGAACGTGCCGCGCTCCCCGCCGGCGTAGAGCGACAGGAAGTACCAGGTGTTCCACAGCGGCAGGATCGCCTGCCGCACGCCTTCCCGGATGCCCTGCTCGGTGACGACGAGGTTCCCGCCGCGCAGGATCGGGCTGGCCATGAGGAACCAGCGCATGGCGTCCGAGCCGTCGCGGTCGAAGACGTCGTTGACGTCCGGGTAGTTCTTGCGCGACTTCGACATCTTCGCGCCGTCGTCGCCGAGCACGATGCCGTGCGCGGAGCAGTTGCGGAACGCGGGCCGGTCGAACAGCGCGGTGGCCAGCACGTGCAGCGTGTAGAACCAGCCGCGGGTCTGGCCGTTGTACTCGACGATGAAGTCGCCCGGGTAGTGGTGCTCGAACCAGTCCGCGTTCTCGAACGGGTAGTGCACCTGGGCGAACGGCATGGAGCCGGACTCGAACCAGCAGTCCAGGACCTCCGGCACCCGGCGCATGGTGGAGCGCCCGGTCGGGTCGTCCGGGTTGGGGCGGGTCAGCTCGTCGACGTGCGGGCGGTGCAGGTCGGTCGGGCGCACGCCGAAGTCGCGCTCCAGCTCGTCGAGCGAGCCGTAGACGTCGGTCCGCGGGTGGCGCGGGTCGTCGGACTGCCACACCGGGATCGGGCTGCCCCAGTAGCGGTTGCGGGAGATGCCCCAGTCCCGGGCGCCCTCCAGCCACTTGCCGAACTGGCCGTCCCGGACGTGCGCGGGCGTCCAGTTGATCTCCTGGTTGAGCTCGACCATCCGGTCCCGGAACTGCGTGACCCGCACGAACCACGAGTCGACCGCGCGCTGGATCAGGGCGTTGCCGCAGCGCCAGCAGTGCGGGTACGGGTGGTCGTAGGTCTCGTGCCGCAGCAGCACGCCCTGCACGTGCGGTGCCGTGCCGTCCTTGAGGTCCCGGATGATCTGCGGGTTGGCGTCGAACACCTGCATCCCGGTGTACGGCGGCACCTCGACGGTGAACTCGCCGCGGGCGTCGACCGGGTTGACGACCTCGATGCCGGCCGCGTCGGTGACCTCCTTGTCCTCCTCGCCGAAGGCCGGGGCGATGTGCACCAGGCCGGTGCCGTCGTCGGTGGTGACGTAGTCGGCGGCGAGGATCCGGTGGGCGTTCGCCCGGCCGGGGAAGAAGTCGAACGGCGGCGTGTAGGCCAGCCCGAGCAGCTCG
Source organism: Pseudonocardia sp. C8 (assembly GCF_014267175.1). Classification (NCBI taxonomy): domain Bacteria; kingdom Bacillati; phylum Actinomycetota; class Actinomycetes; order Pseudonocardiales; family Pseudonocardiaceae; genus Pseudonocardia; species Pseudonocardia sp. C8. The sequence goes on along the minus strand of NZ_JACMTR010000002.1, from coordinate 1,944,063 downwards.
GAGCCGGTGACCCGGGCCAGGACCGGCGGCTCGTCCCCCAGCTCGCGGGCGTACGCGGGAACGCGCGCCTCGGCGAGCAGCCAGCGCTCGCCGTCCGCCTCGACGACGACGTAGGTGACGTCCGGGTGCACGGCCATGGCCAGGTTCGACGGCAGCGTCCACGGCGTCGTCGTCCAGACCAGGGCGCGGGCACCGTCGAGGGCCGCGTTCCCCGGCACGTGCAGCGTGAGCCCCACGGTGACGGCCGGGTCCTGCCGGTCGAGGTAGACGTCGTCCATCTTGGTCTCGGTGGCGCTCAGCGGCGTCTCGCAACGCCAGCAGTACCAGAGGACGCGGAAGCCCGAGTAGACGAGGCCCTTGTCCCACAACGACTTGAACGCCCACATGACGGACTCCATGTAGTCCAGGTCGAGCGTCTTGTAGTCGTTGTCGAAGTCGACCCAGCGGGCCTGGCGGGTCACGTAGTCGCGCCACTCGCCGGTGTAGCGCAGCACCGAGGTGCGGCACGCCTCGTTGAACGCGGCGACGCCCATCTCGTCGATCTCGGACTTGTGCTTGATGCCGAGCTGGTTCTCGGTCTCGACCTCGGCGGGCAGGCCGTGGGTGTCCCAGCCGAACCGGCGCTCGACCCGGTGGCCGCGCATGGTGCGGTAGCGCGGGACGACGTCCTTCACGTACCCGGTGAGCAGGTGACCGTAGTGCGGGAGGCCGTTGGCGAAGGGCGGGCCGTCGTAGAAGACGAACTCGTCGGCGCCGTTCTCGCCGGCCGGGCGCTGCTCGACCGAGGCACGGAAGGTGTCGTCGGCCTCCCACGACGCGAGCACGTCGCGCTCGAGCGCCGGGAAGGACGGGTGGGCGGGGACCTCCGGGTAACCGGTGTCGCTCATCGGCTGGCTCCTCGTGCGGCGGCCTCTGGTCACTGCCTCTCGCACGGGGACGACGACGGCTCGTCGTGAGCCGCGCCGCGGTACCACCCCGCTTGCGCGCGTGCCGGGCACGCGCGCCGCTCGTTCTGCGGCGATGACGGGCCGCTGCCGTCCGGTTCTACTGGGCGCCGTGGCGCCGTTCTTCCGGAGGCTCCCCGGTGATGGCCGGATCGACGCCTGTGGGTCCAGGGTAGCGCGGCCGCGCACCGGGATATTCCCGGGCCCGGGCCGGCTCGGCGGGGCACGCGCCCGATCCGGGCCCGCGGCCCGGCGGCGTACGGCCGCCCGGGCCGGCTCAGCGCACCTCGGCCGGGTGCCGCTCGGCGAGGACCCGGTTCGGCGTGCACCAGGCGCACGGGGTGAACCCGAGCTCGACGGCCTCGCTGACCGGGAGCGGGATCACCGGACGGCCGGACAGCGACGAGCAGGTCTGCAGGTGGTAGCGGGGGTGCTCGTCGATGACCAGCACCTCGTCCGGGAGCCGCGCGACGAGGTTCGCCGCGGTGGGGTCGCGGGGTTCCTCGGGGGCCTCACCCTCCGCCGGCGGCGGTGGGTGGGCCGCGGTCCGGTCGTCGGGCCGGTCCGCGGCGGACGTGTCCATCGCGGTCGTGGCCGCGCCGGTCCCGATCGCGCCGGTGGCCGCGCCCGTCCCGATCACGCCGGCGGCCGCGCCGATCCCGGTCGCTGCGCCGCCGGTCCCGGTCGTCCCGCCGGCCCGGGTCGCCTCATCGGTCCCGGACGCCGAGCCGGTCCCGGAGGCCGTACCGGTCCCGGTGGCCGAGCCGGTCCCGGAAGCCGCGCCGGTCCCGGTGGCCCCGGGGGGCGTACCGGCCCCGGCGGTCGTGCCGGTCGCGGTCGCGGTGGTCGCGCCGCCGTCGCCGGAGGCCGGGGACCCGGTCGCGCCGGTCGCCGTCCCCGCGGGGACGGCCGTGGTGGCCGCCGTGTCCGGCCGGTCGGCCGCTCCGGCCGGGCCGCCGGACGTCGTGCCCGATCGCTCGCCGGACCGGTCACCCGGGCCGGAGCCCGCCTGGCGGTCGCCGGGGGCCGTACCTGCCGGACCGGAACCGGCCGTGTTCCCGCCGGCGGCCGTACCCGATCCGGCCTGCTCGCCGGATCGGCGGTCACCGGTGGCCGCGGCGGCGGCCGCCCCGCCCACCGCGGTCGCGCCCACCGCCGTCGCAGTGGTCACCGCGTCCCGCCGGCCCGTCCCGGCCGATCCGGGTGCGGACCCGTCGGCTCCGGAACCGGGGGCGTCCGGACCGTCCGCGCGGCCGGCACCGGACGGCGCTCCCGGGTGCACGGTGTCGCCGCCACGACCCGCACCCTCCCCGGCGGCCGCACCCGCGCCCTCCGCTCCGGGCACGGCGGCGGTCCTCGGCTCGTCCGGATGACCACCGGCTCGGGCCGCGGCTCCTCCACCCCCGGAATCGGTCACGGACGGTGACGAAGAACCACTCGATCGAGATGCGTTCGGCGGTCCCTCCGCTGAGCCGGGCGGCCGGACCACCGGCATCCGAATCGTCGGGTCGGCCGCGTTCGCGGTGTCCTCCGACGCCGCTCCCGGTGCCCCGGGAGGCCCTGCCTGCCCCGGCCGGACCACCGGCAGGACCTGCGTCGCCGGTTCCTGGTCGGGGCCCGGGTGCGCTTCCGCGCCGGCCCGGTCGTGCGCGCCGCCCACGGCACCCGGTGCCCCGGGCTCGCCGGGCCCGGCCCCCGCGGCTGCGGACCGGTCCCCGGCCCGCACCGCGGACCGGGTCTGCCACCAGTCGTAGAGCAGCGCGAGGCCGGCGAGCACGCTGATGCCCACCGACGCCCAGGCCAGTGCCACCACGTGCAGGAACCATCCTGCAAGCAGCAGCACCAGCGCGATGACCACGAGGATCAGGACCAGCACCAGCATCGGCGAACTCCGTGGGTCGGCAGCGGCACCCGGCCGCTACCCGGTCGTCGTCGGTCGTCCGGGCGTCGACACGCCCGGAGGCGTCAGCTCCCGGTGTCGGCCCGCTGGCCGTAACCGGAGGCGGCGTAGCCGCCGTTCGAGCTCGACCGGCTGCTGGAGGTGCCACCGGAGTTGGTGGTGCTGTCCGACGGAGCGGCCGACCCGCGTCCTTCCAGGTCGCGCAGCTGCGACTCCAGGTAGGTCTTGAGCCGGGTGCGGTACTCGCGCTCGAAGGTGCGGAGCTCGTCGATCTTCTTCTCGAGCGTGCCCTTGTCCCGCTGGATGGCACCCATGATCTCGTTCTGCTTGCGCTCAGCCTCGCTGACCAGGCCGGATGCCTTCTCGCGCGACTGGCGCTCCAGCGTCTCGGCCCGGGTGCGGGCGTCGCCGAGCATGGTCTCGGCGCGCGAGCGCGCGTCGTTGACCAGGCCGTCCGCCTTGGTGCGGGCGTCGGAGAGGAGCTGCTCGGACTTGGTCCGGGCGTCCGACAGCATCGTGTCGGCCTCGTTCTTGGCCTCGGCCGTGAGCCGGTCGGCCATCTCCTGGGCGAGGCCCAGGACCTTCGCCGCCTGCACGTGGTGGTCACCACCGTCGGCGTCGGCGGGGGCGGCACCGGCCAGCTGCGGGGCCGGCGCACCGGCTCCGCGGCCCATCGGCGACGGCGAGGCCTGCTGCAGCGCCTGGGTCTGCGCGGGAGCCTGCTGCGGCTGGCTCCGGGCGTCCTCCAGGTCGGCCTCGGCGTCACCGAGGCGCTGCTCGAGCTGGGCGACCTGGTCGCGCAGCTCGTCGTTCTCCCCGATCAGCCGGGCCAGCTCGGCCTCGACCAGATCGAGGAAGGCATCGACCTCGTCCTCGTTGTATCCCCGCTTCCCGATCGGGGGTTTGCTGAACGCGACGTTGTGAACGTCGGCGGGCGTCAGCGGCATCGGATCACCTCATGCGGTCCTCGGCGGCACTCCCGGATGACTGGGGCTCATCCCAGGAGCTGTGATCTGACGGCGGTCATCGCGATGAACACCACCAGCACCAGCACCATAATCGACAGGTCCAGTCCCACGCCTCCGATCCGGACGACGGGGATCACTCTCCGCAGCAACTTGACCGGAGGGTCGGTGACGGTGAACACCACCTCGAGTGCCACCGCGGGCGGGCCGGCCGGGCGCCATTGGCGCGCGAACGACCGGACCGTCTCCACGACGATCCGGGCCGCGAGCAGCAGCCAGAAGAAGAACAGGACGTAATAGATCAGGAAGCCGATGGCGGTGGGCACGGCTCAATCCTGGCGGAAAGCTCCGCGCTCGGCGAGCCGCCGTGCGTCGTCGGCGGACACCTCGACGTCCGCGGGGGTGAGAAGGAACACCCGGTTGGTGACCTTGTCGAAGCCCCCGCGCAAAGCGAAGACCAGGCCGGCGGCGAAGTCGACCAGGCGTTTCGCGGTCGCGTCGTCGAGGTCCGTGAGGTTCATGATGACCGGCACACCCTCGCGGTAGCGCTCGCCGATCGTGCGTGCCTCGGTGTAGCTGCGGGGGTGCAGCGTGGTGATCGAGGCCGGTCCCGCGGCGGTCCGGTCGCGCTGCTCGGGCACCGGCGCGGGAGCCGGCGCGAGGGGGGTCGGACGCTCCTCGCGCTGGGGTTCGCGGGAGGGGCTCCGGATGGTGTCCGGGTCCATCGCGAGCGCCCCCCGGACGGCCGGTCCGGCGCTGCCGCCGATGGGTGTGGGCGCGGCGCCGCGGTCGCCGGGGTGCTCCGCCGGCTCCCGCTCACCGCGGGGATTCTGCCGCACGGCGCGCGCCGGACGGGCCGGTTCCCGCGCCGTGCGGGCCGCCCAGCCGTCGTCGTAGCCGCCGGGAGCGTCGTAGCGGTCGTCGTCGTAGCCGGCCGGGTCGGCGAAGCGCCCTCCGCCGGCGGACCAGCGGTCACCACGCGGGCCGGACTGCTGCTCGGGGGCGCCCCGGTAGCGGTCCGGTTCGTCCACATAGTCCATCTCGTCGGCCGGGACCATGCCGAAGTAGGCCTTCAGCCGGTACATCGTGCTCATCCGCTGTCCCCTCGCAGTACTGCTCGACTCCGCACGCGCACCCGAGGCGCGCACCCGCGTTCTGGCGACGGTCTCGCCGATGGCCCGGTTCCCGCACCGACCAGCGATTACTCGGAGGCTATCCGCCGTTCCCCCACAAGAGCCGTACCGACACGCACCACGGTCGAACCGTGATCGACGGCCGTCTCCAGGTCCCCGCTCATGCCGGCCGAGAGCTCGATCGCCCCGGGGTGCCGGTCCCGGGTCCGGCGGGCGGCGCCTGCGATCGCGGCGAACGCCCGCTCCGGCTCCCAGCCCAGCGGTGCGACGGCCATCAGCCCGGCCAGGTCCAGCCCCGGCAGCTCCGTGACCAGGTCGGTCAGCTCGTCGAGTCCCGCGTCGGGCACGCCGCCGCGCTCGGGGTCACCGTCCACGCTGTACTGGACGAGCACCGGCAGCGGCCCGTCCCGCTCGCCCCGGTCGCGGGCCTTCGCGACCTCCTTGTCGAGGGCGCGGGCCAGCCGCGCGGAGTCGACCGACTCGATCCGCGTCACCCACGGGAGCACCGTCCGGACCTTGTTCCGCTGCAGCCCGCCGACGAAGTGCCAGGCCGGCCGGGCCTCGGGGCGGAGCTCGGCCACCTCGCCCACCTTCGGCGCCGCCTCCTGGGCCCGGTTCTCGGCGAACGCGGTGAGCCCGAGGTCGATGAGGGCGGCCACGTCGGACGCGGGCACCGTCTTCGTCACGGCCAGCAGGGAGACCTCGGCCGGGTCGCGGCCGGCGGCGCGGCACGCCGCGTCCAGGCGCTCGCGGACGGCGGCGAGGCGCTCCTTCAGCTCGGCGGTGCGTGCGGGGGTGTTCGTCTCGGCCACACCGGTCATCGTGCCGCGCGGGCGGGGGGACGGCGACCGTCGCCCGGGTCCAGCCAGGTGATCGCGGCCTGGCGGCCGCAGCGGCTCTCGCGGCGATGGCTGTACAGGTCGGGATCCTCGATGGTGCAGCGCGGGTCGGTGCCGACCTTCGTGACGCCGAGGCCGGCGAGCCGCCGGGTCAGCCCGGCACGCAGGTCGAGCCCGGGCGTCCCGGCGCGGGTGGTCGACGCGCTGCCCGGGAGGGCGGCCTCGACCTCGTCGCGCATCGCGGCCGGCACCTCGTAGCACTGCCCGCAGACCGCGGGCCCGAGCAGCACCTCGAGCCGGTCGGGGGCCGCGCCGAGCGCGGTCATCTCGTCGATCACGGCGTCGAGCACGCCGGACGCGGCGCCGGCCCGGCCGGCGTGCGCGGCCCCGACGACACCGGCCTGCGGGTCGCCGAGCAGCACCGGCACGCAGTCGGCGGCGAGCACGGCGATGCCGAGCAGCGGGACGTCGGTGACGACGGCGTCGACGTCCGGGAGGTCCGGGGCGACCCCGCCGGTGCCCGGCCGCGCACGGGGAGGCTCGCGGAGCACGGCGACGTCGCGGCCGTGCACCTGCCGGAGGAACACCAGCCCGGACAGCCCGAGCTCGCGGACCACCCGGGCACGGTTCGCGGTGACCGCCGCCGGGTCGTCGCCGACGCCGAGCGAGAGGTTGAACGTGGCGAACGGGCCGGTGGACCGTCCGCCCGCCCGGGTCGTCGTGACCCGCCGGATCCGCGTGCCGGGCGGGGCCACCGGACCGGCCGTCACCGGCGCATGAACGGCGGGACGTCCACCTCGTCCTCGACCGGCTCCGCGGCCGGCCGGGACACGCCGGTGGCCGGCGCGGACGCCGTCGTGTGGCCTGCGGTGCCGTCGCTGCCGGTGGTCTCGGCGCGGGTGTCGGGCTGGCGCGGCGCGGGCGCCGACGGCTGGGACGGCGGGAGCGTGCCGGTCCGCTCCGGGGACGCCGGCACGGACGTGGGCAGGCTCGGCGAGCCCTGCTGCGGGGACGTGGCGGAAGCCGCCCCGTACCCGGAACCGCCCTGCTGACCCTGCGGGTGCTGCGGCGCGGCCTGCTGCGGCGGGGCCTGCGTGACCTGCTGGTACGAGGCCTGCTGCTGGGTCGCCTGCGGGGTCTGCTGGGTCTGCTGCCCCTGCGGGAACTGCTGACCCTGCTGGCCCTCCTGCGTCGCGGCGGGCTCGGCCGGCTTCTGGGTGCCCTGGCGGAAGACCGCAGGCTCCAGCTTCTTGTGGGTCGGCGTGCCGCCCTCGAAGCCGGCCGCTATGACGGTGATGCGCACCTCGTCGCCCAGCGAGTCGTCGATCACCGTTCCGAAGATGATGTTGGCCTCGGGGTGGGCGGCCTCCTGGACCAGTGACGCCGCCTCGTGGATCTCGAACAGGCCGAGGTCGGAGCCGCCCGCGATGGACAGCAGCACCCCCTGCGCGCCGTCCATGGAGGCCTCGAGCAGCGGCGAGTTGATCGCCTTCTCGGCCGCCTGCACCGCGCGCCCCTCGCCGCGGGCCGAGCCGATGCCCATCAGGGCCGATCCCGCGCCGGACATGACCGACTTGACGTCGGCGAAGTCCAGGTTGATCAGACCCGGTGTGGTGATGAGGTTCGTGATGCCCTGGACACCGGAGAGCAGCACCTCGTCGGCCGAGCGGAAGGCGTCCATCAGGGAGACGCCCACGTCACCGAGCTGCAGCAGCCGGTCGTTCGGGATGACGATGAGGGTGTCGCACTCGTTGCGGAGCTGCTGGATGCCCTCCTCGGCCTGCCCGGCCCGGCGGCGCCCCTCGAAGGTGAACGGGCGGGTGACGACACCGATGGTCAGCGCGCCGAGCTTGCGGGCGATCGACGCGACGACCGGCGCACCGCCGGTGCCCGTGCCGCCGCCCTCGCCCGCGGTGACGAAGACCATGTCGGCCCCCTTGAGGACCTCCTCGATCTCCTCGGCGTGGTCCTCGGCGGCCTTGCCGCCGACCTCGGGATTGGCGCCGGCACCGAGACCACGGGTGAGCTCACGTCCGATGTCCAGCTTGACGTCGGCGTCGGACATCAGGAGGGCCTGGGCGTCGGTGTTCACCGCGATGAACTCCACGCCCTTGAGGCCGACCTCGATCATGCGGTTGACGGCGTTCACGCCGCCGCCACCGATGCCGACGACCTTGATCACGGCCAGGTAGTTGTGCGGGGGCGTCATGCGCGGCACCTTCCAGTCGCTCGGGGAGTCCGGTCCAGCTCCGGGTGCCCCGGGCCTTCGCGTGCGAACGCTAGGTCGGTTCCCCGGCCCGGGTCCAGCAGGCGCGCCGCGCGTCGACAACACCCTGCCCGGGTGATTCGTGGTCCACGGCCACGTGACTCGCGCACCGTCGCCGGTCGGTCACGCTACGCCGTGAAGGGGTCCGGCACGCAGCGCCGCGCCGTGGCGCGCTGCTCCGTCCGGACGTCGTCGTTGTGTGGGAAACGGGTGACGGTACGGGCGTCCGGATGATTCTCCCGGACCTCGTGTCCGTGCGGGGACGGCCCATGCTCGTTCCGGGAAATCGCCGACCCGGTCTGCCATCTGGCACGCCCGGCCCGGGCGCCCAGGTGTTCGTGTCGGCTGCATGACGTCGTGGAGCCCGGCGGCTGCACCGGGCCGGTGTCCGCCAACGCCGCGACGCGCCGTGTGCGCACCAGCCCCCGCGTGCAGGTCGGTCCGCGGCAGGCGGTCGAGCTGCCCGCAGGCGCACACACCAGGGCAACATCGTGCAGATCGACCGGGACCTGGCGCTCGAGACGCGCGCTTCCGCCCCCACCGGGGAAACACCGCGCAGATCAACCGGGGCCTGGCGCTCGACACGCACGCTACCGCCCCCACCAGGGCAATACCGCGCAGATCCACCGAGGCGCAGCGATCCGGACGCGCGTTCTCGCCCTGCCCGAGCCGTGTACGTGCAGATCGACTCCCGCGGGGCGCTCGATCTGCACGCTGCGGCCCAAGGCGGGGCCGCACCGTGATGATCGAACCGCCTGCGCCTCCCACCGGCATCCCTCGTCCGCCCTGCACGGGCGTCACGTCGCCACAGGACCGGTGTGCGCACGCCGACACCCCGAACCTGCGCCCGCCGCGGCCGGCGCCCGCAGGACGGGTCGTGCGCCGGGCCGCCCGGTCGTCACGCACCGCCGTGACGCGTTCCGCGGAACGCGCCCGTGGGCAGGCGCACCGGGCGCCGGTCCGGCATCTCGCCGCGGGACGTCTCGCGGAACGCGACCGCGAGCGACCGCACCGGCCGTACCGGTCATGGCCTCCCATGGGTGCGTTCCGCGGAACGCACCCATGGGAGGCCGCACCGGGCGTGCCCATCGCACGCCGCAGCGCGTTCCGCGGAACGCGACCGCGAGCGACCGCACCGGGCCGACCGGTCATGGCGCACCACGGCGGTGCGTTCCGCGGAACGCGACCGCGGGCGGCGGTCTCCCTCAGCGGGGGCGGACCGTGACCAGGGCGGGACTGGACACGTCGTAGACCGCGCCCTCCCGGCTGAGGAGCGGTCCGAGCACGGCGGCCCGCTGCGGGGTCGCGGCAGTGTCGGCCCAGGGACCCCACAGCACCCGGCGGTCGTCGGTGAGGCCCAGCTCGAAGGTGGTGCCGCCCGCACCGAGGGACAGCGTCTGCACCTGGTCACGGACACCGGGGGGCAACGCCTGCAGCACCGCGACGGCGGCGAGGGTCGCCGGATCGTCGGGGGCGACCCGCGGCAGCTGCAGGCGGGGCACCCGGGCGTCCGGCGGCGCGGCCCGGTAGGCGACCCCGGCGGGGTCGACCAGCTGCGGGCCGGTCGGCGTGTCGGCCAGGGCGACCGGGGTCCGCTCGGTGACGGCGACGGTGAGCGTGTCCGGCCAGGACCGCCCGACCTCGACCGCGGCCACGCCGGGGATCGCGGCCACCCGAGCAGTGACGCCGTCGGTGTCGACGGCCGCGAGCGGCGTGCCGGGCTCGACGGCGGCGGCGTCCTCGACATCGGAGACCGGGATCTGCCGGGCACCGGTGACCTCGACCGACGCGACGCCAGGGCCGAACCGGCCCAGCGCCCACCAGCCGGCGGCGGACACCCCCAGCAGCACGACGACGACCGTCGCGAGCAGCGCGACCGCCCGGCGCCGCCGGTAGCGCGGGTCCCGGCTGCGCGCACGCTGGGCTGACCGGGCAGCGGTGCGTTCCCGGACGGCGGCCGCGCCGCCACCCGACCGTTCGGCGGCGCCACCACCCGACCGCGCGGCCGCGCCACTGCCCGACCGTTCGACACCACCGCCACCCACTCGCTCGGCCGCGCCGCCGCGCGTCCGCTCGGCCGCTTCACCGCCCGCTCGCTCGGCCGTTCCACCGCCGGTCCGCTCGGCCGCGCCGCCGCTCGCTCGCTCGGCCGCATCACCGCCCGCTCGCTCGGCCGTGCCACCCCGCGCCCGCTCCGCCGCACCACCGCGCGCCCGTTCGGCCGCCCGGCGCTCGCGGATCCGCCGGGCGCGCTCCGCGGCGCGCCGCTCCTGCTCGGGAGTGCGGCGGCCCCCGCCGGCCGGGTGCCCGCCCTCGCCGTCGTCGCTGCTCATCGCACGCCCCCGTCCGTGTGCTGCGCCGGGCCGGTCATGCCCGGATCAGTCCCCGCCCCCCGCGAGCTCGCGGAGGATCTCCGGGCCGAGCGCGGTGACGTCGCCTGCGCCCATGGTGATCACCGTGTCGCCGTCGGCGGCGAGCGCCGCGATCGCCGCGGGCGTCTGCTCCCAGGACGGTGCGCGGTGCACCCGCCCGGCCGGCAGGCGAACCTCGTCGGTGATCATCGTCGGCCCGACTCCGGGTTCGGGGTCCTCCCGCGCACCGTAGACGTCGAGCACCATCACCTCGTCCGCCAGCGACAGCGACGCGCCGAACTCGCGCGCGAACAGCCGCGTCCGGGAGTAGAGGTGCGGCTGGAAGGCGACCAGCACCCGTCCCCGGCGGCCGTGCACGACCGGCGCGGCCTCGCGGGCCGCCCGCAGGGTGGCAGCGACCTCGGTGGGATGGTGGGCGTAGTCGTCGTAGACCGAGACGCCGCGGACCCGGCCCTTGAACTCGAACCGGCGCTGGACGCCGCCGAACCCGGCGAGGCCCTCGAGCATCAGGGTGGCGTCCTGCCCGGCGGCGATCCCGGCCAGGAACGCCCCGAGCGCGTTCAGCGCCATGTGCTCCCCCGGCACGGCGAGGACGAGCTCGTGCTCGGTGCCGTCCCACCGGAACCGGATGCGGGAGCCGGTGCCGTCCGGGGCGAACTGCAGCAGCCGGGCGTCGCGCGCGCCGGTGGCGGTGCGGCCGTAACGCCACACCGCCGTCCCGGCCCGCTCGGCGTGGACGGCGACGTCCTCGGCGCCGGGGTCGTCGGCGCAGGTGATCAGTGTCGCGCCGGGCACCAGCCGGTCCAGGAACCGTTCGAACACGGCGCGGTACGCGGCCTCGTCACCGTGGTGGTCGAGGTGGTCGGGCTCGACGTTGGTGACGATCGCGATCGACGGCGCGAACGCGGTGAAGGAGCCGTCGCTCTCGTCGGCCTCGACGACGAACACGTCGCCGCTCCCGTGATGGGCCCCGCTGCCCGAGACCGACAGGTCCCCGCCGATCGCGAACGACGGGTCGGCGCCGGCGTGCTGCAGCGCGACGGTGACCATCGACGTCGTCGAGGTCTTGCCGTGCGTCCCGGCAACGGTGATCAGCTGCCGTCCCTCGGTGAGGGCCGCGAGCGCGGTGGCCCGGTGGACGACGTCGAGCCCGCGGGCCCGGGCCTCCGCCAGCTCCGGGTTGGTGTCCCGGATGGCGGTGGAGACGACGACGACCGGCGGGTCCTCCCCCGCCACCTGCAGGTGGGCGGCGTCGTGCCCGACCTCCACCCGGGCACCGAGGGCGCGCAGCGCGGTGACCGTGCGCGACTCGCGGGCGTCGGAACCCGAGACGGTGACGCCGCGGGCCAGCAGGATCCGCGCGATGCCGCTCATCCCGGCACCGCCGATCCCGACCAGGTGCACGTGCGTGCCGAGGACGGTCACCGCCCCGCCACCTCCATCACGATCCGGGCGAGCTTCTCGTCGGCCTCGCCGTGCCCGGCCGCCCTGGCCCGGCGGCCCATCGCGAGCGCCAGGTCCGGGTCGGTGAGAATCGGCATCAGCTCGGCGATCGCGCGTTCGCCGTTCATCTCCTCGTCCGGCACCAGGATGCCGCCGCCGCCCTCCACGACCGGGCGCGCGTTGAGCGCCTGCTCGCCGTTGCCGTGCGGCAGCGGGACGTAGACGGCGGGCAGCCCGACCGCGGTCAGCTCGGCGACGGTGGTCATCCCGGAGCGACCGAGGACGACGTCGGCCGCCGCGTACGCCAGGTCCATCCGGTCGATGTAGGGCGTCGGGACGTACCCGGGCCGCGGGTCCGCGGGGGTGCCGCTACGGCCGTACGCGTGCAGCACCGCGATCCCGCGCTCGCTCAGAGCGGGCAGCGCCTCGGCGACGGCCCGGTTCAGCGTGCGCGCGCCCTGCGATCCGCCGAACACCAGCAGGACCGGCCCGTGCGGGGGCAGGTTGAAGTACGTCCGCGCCTCGGGACGCAGCGCGGCCCGGTCGAGGGTGGTGATCGAGCGCCGCAGCGGCATCCCGACGACCTCCTCGTGCGGGAGCCCGGTCCCGGGCACCGCGGTGGCGACGGCGGCGGCGAACCGCGCACCGACCTTGTTGGCCAGCCCGGCGCGGGCGTTGGCCTCGTGCACGACGATCGGCACCCGGCCGCGGGCACCGAGGTAGGCCGGCAGCGAGACGAACCCGCCGAAGCCGACGACGACGTCTGCCTCCACCGACTCGAGCACCTCCCGGACCCGCCTGACGGCACCGCGGACGTTGCCCGGCAGCTTCAGCAGGTCGGCGGACGGTTTGCGGGGCAACGGCACCGGCGGGATCAGCTCGAGCGGGTAGCCGCGCGCCGGGATCAGCTGGGTGTCCAGGCCGCGCTCGGTGCCGAGCGCGGTGACCCGGGCGCCGGGGACGAGCCGGCGGACCGCGTCGGCGACGGCGAGCGCCGGTTCGATGTGCCCGGCCGAGCCACCGCCGGCGACGACGACCGACAGCGCACCCGGCACGGGCGCGCGGCCCGGCTCGCCGGCCGGGCGGGTCGTGGCGGGCGGGAACGCCCGGGTTCCGTCGGCGCCGGGAGCGGGCCGGCCGGGGCCACCGGAATCGTTCGAGGCCTGGTGCTGGGGGGCCTGGTGCTGGGGGGCCTGGTGCTGCGTGTGTGGCGGCACCGGCTGCTGCGGGTCCCCGGGCCGGCCCGGGCCGTACGGACCTGGCCCGGACGCTCCCGGTCCGCCCGCACGGGTCTGCTGCGGGGCACGGAGGCCCGGCCGGCCGGGTGGCATCGGCGCGGGGTGCGGGTGTGCGGCCGGAGGACCGGCCGGCGCCGGGTGTGCGGCCGGCGGACCACCGGCCGCGGAGCCAGCACCCTGCGGGCCACCACCCGCCTGCGACACGCCGCGGCGCGGCTGCCCGCGCCCTCCCTGCGCGGCCGGCCCCTGCACGCCCGGCCCCTGGGCGGCCTGCGGCCCTCCCGGCCCGCCGGACGTGCCGGGGTCGGGCACGGCGCCCGGGCCGGAGGCGGGGCGCGGACCGGACGCGGCGCCCGGACCCAACCCGGCGGGCGGGTCGGACTCGACGCCCGGACCGGAAGCGGGGCGCGGATCGGACGCGGGGCGCGGGCCGGGCGCAGTGCCGGGTGTGAAGAGCGCGGAGCCGGCCGGGGCCTGCGGCCCCGTCGCGAAAACACCCGCGGGGTGCCGCGAGCCGGCGTCCGTCCGGCCACTGTGTGCCGGGCCACGGTGTACCGGGTCGCCGTGTGCCCGGTCGTGTGCGGGGTCGCCGGGCTGCGGGTGGCCGGGCGCCGCAGCCGGGTTCTGCGCACCACGGCTCGACGTCGGGGCGTGCAGGGGGCCGGTGTCCGTCGGAACGGTGCTCGTCGGGCCGGTGTCCGTGCGAACAGCGCGCGTCGGACCGGTGTCCGCGCGAACGGCGCGCGTCGGGCCGGTGTCGGCCGGAACGGTGGGCGTCGGCCCGGTGTTCGACTGGTCACCGCCCGCCGCGCCACGACCGTTCCCGGAGTCCCGGCCCGCCGGGTCACCACCGTTCCCGGAGTCCCGGCCCGCCCCGCCACCACGCGTAGCGTCGGCGGCCGGGGCACCGTTCCCGGGAACCTCCCCCGCGGACTCCGGGCGCCCGGGCCCCCGGCCCTCCGGCGGCCCGGGCTCACCCGCCGGGTTCCCGGGGCGGTCGGGCGTCCCGGGCCCCGGATGCCGTGGGCCGGCGGGCGTGAACAACCCCCCGGGCGGCATGGCGCCCGGCGGAGTCGGACCGGCGGGCTGCCCGGGGCGCGGCCGCGGGCCGGCGGGTGGTCCTCCCGGCCCGGTCCCCGCGCCGCCGTGCGGGGCGCGACCGGTGGGAGCGCCGGGCGGGGGCCCGGACGGACCCTCGGCGCCCCCGGGTGCCGCACCGGGAGGGCCGGACGCGGCGCGCGGGCCGCCGCCCGGCGGTGTCACGCGATCGTCACCGCCGACGGCCCCGTCCCGCGGCGCCCCGTTGCGCGGATGCCCGTTCACCCCGTTCGGCGCAGCACCCCCGTTCGGCGCACCACTCCCGTTCGGCGCACCACTCCCGTTCGGCACAGCACCGTTGCGCGACCGACCGTTGGGCGCGGACCCGTTCCGGGGCCGGCCGTTCGGCCCGGCACCGTCCGGCCCGGCCCCCTCCCGGGGCACACCGCCGGGACCCCCGTGCGCGTACGGGTTCCACCCGGTACCGGGCAGGCGTTGCGGACCCCGCGGGCCGGCCGGGCCGGCGCCGGGGAGCGCCTCGGTCTCGGGCGCTCCAGGCGCTCCGGGCGCCCCCGGGTCACCGGCGGTGTCCCCCGGCCCGGCCGTGCGGTCGTCCGGCCCCGGCCAGGACGGCCGGTCCGCCTGCGGCTCACCGGACCCGAAGACGACGCCCTCCGGCTCGACCGCGGACCGCTCGGACCCCGGGCGGCCCCCGCCCATGGTCGGCCGCCCGGAACCGCCGGTCGCGCCCGGTCCGGCGGAACGGCCGTCCCGGTCCGTGCCGCCGTCGCCCGTGCCACCGGTCTGATCCGTGCCCGTCACGCTCGTGTGCCCCTTGCGTCGTCGACTGCGTCCGGTCCCCGTGCGGGGACCTCAGGTCTCAGCGCGCCGCCCACCGCGACGCCGGTCCCGGTGCCCGGTAGGGCTCCGGCAGCGGGAGCCGCAGCAGCTTCGCCACGCGGCCCTGCCCGTCCTTCCGGAGTGCGGCGATCGCCTCCGGCTCGTGCCGGGCCGCACTCGTGAGCAGCCCGAACAGGAACATGGTCACCACCAGCGACGTGCCGCCGGAGGAGATCAGCGGGAGCTGCAGCCCGGTCACCGGCAGCAGCCCCACGACGTACCCGATGTTGATCGAGGCCTGGACGACCAGGCCCGTCGTCGACGTCGCGACCACGATGCGGAGCCACGGATCGGTGTTGCGGGCCGCGATCCGCATCCCGGTGTAGGCGAGCGTGGCGAACAGCGCCAGCACGGCGAACGCGCCGACGAAGCCCAGCTCCTCACCGATGATCGCGAAGATGAAGTCGTTGTGTGCGTTGGGCAGGTAGTCCCACTTCGCCCGCCCCTGGCCGAGGCCGACGCCGAACAGGCCGCCGTCGGCCAGGGCGTACAGCGCCTGCGTCGCCTGGTAAGCGGGGCCGAGCGGGTCGGAGGTGGCCGGTGACAGGAACGCGGTGATCCGGCTCGCCCGGTACCCGGCGGTCAGGCCGAGCAGCACCGCGCCCGCGAGCCCGCCGACGGCGATCAGCGCGAGCAGCTTCATCGGGGCACCGCCGAAGTACAGGAGCGCGAGCATGACGATCCCGATCGAGATCGTCATGCCGAGGTCGGGCTCCAGCACCAGCAACGTGAAGATCAGCAGCGTGACCGGGACGACCGGGTTCAGCGCGTGCTTCCAGCGGTGCATCACCGCGCGCCGGGCGACGAGGACGTGCGCGCCCCACAGCGTCAGCGCGATCTTCACGCCCTCGGAGGGCTGCAGGGACACCGGACCGAACGCGAACCAGGACCGGGCACCGCCACGGACCACACCGATGCCGGGGATCAGCACCGCGACCAGCGCGACGAGCCCGATGATGAGCAGCACCGGCGCCGCGGCGCGCAGCCGCCGCGGCGGCACCCGCACCCCGATGTAGAACAGCACCAGGCCGACCCCGCAGAACATCAGCTGCCGGGTGAACACCGAGTACGACGAGCCGGCCGACACCGCCGACGCCGACAGCACCATGACCAGCCCGAACAGGGTCAGCAGCCCGAACACCCCGAGGATCAGGTGCAGCGAGGTGAGCGGCCTGCGCAGCCAGCGCCGCAGCCGGCGCACCCCGCCCTGGACGCCGGCCGCGGCCGTCCGCGCGGCCGGGGCGGCCGGGCTCACCGGGTTCCCCCGGTACGGGTCGCCGCGAGACCGGCGACCGCCGCCGCGAACGCGTCGCCGCGGTGGGCGTAGTCCCGGAACTGGTCCATCGAGGCGGCCGCGGGGGCCAGGAGCACGACGTCACCCGGCCGGGCGAGCGCCGCCGCGCGGCGCACCGCCTCGGGCATCGGGTCGGTGGGGCCGGGGTCCTGCTGGTCAGGGGGCGCCATACCGTCATGGTCACCCGGTCGGACCTCCTCGACCGGGAGGCCGGGGGCGTGTCGGACCAGCGCCTCGACGATCGGTTCCCGGTCCGTCCCGATGACGACGACGCCGGCCAGCCGGGACGCGTGCGCGGCGGCCAGCTCGCCGAGCGTGTCCGGGGCGACCCCCTTGAGGAGCCCGCCGACCACCCAGACCGCCCGCGCGCCGGGATACCGGGCGGCGATCGCGGCCAGGGACGCATCGGCGGCGTGCGGGTTGGTGGCCTTCGAGTCGTCCAGGTAGCGGACGCCGTCGAGCTCCCCCGCGGGTGCGCTGCGGTGCGGCCCCGGGGTGAACGCCGACAGCGCCGCCCCGATGTGGGCGGCCGCGACACCGTGCGCGCGGGCCAGCGCGGCGGCGGCGAGCGCGTCGGTGATCCCGGGTGGCCCGGGCGGGACGACGGCGTCCGCCGCCACGAGCTCTCCCCCGCCGAACGCGCGGTCGACCAGCATCCCGCCGTCGACGCCGAGCTGGTCCGGCCCCGGCACGCCCAGGGTGACCCCGACCCGCCGCGGGGCCGGTGCCGCGGCCAGCAGCCGGGCCGCGACCGGGTCGTCCACCCCGGCGACGGCGACGTCCCCGACCAGGGCGCGCGCCTTGGCCGCCGCGTAGCCGGCCGGCCCGCCGTGCCAGTCGAGGTGGTCGTCGGCGACGTTGAGCACGACACCGGCCGCCGGCCGGACCGACGGCGACCAGTGCAGCTGGAAGCTGGACAGCTCGACCGCGAGGACGTCGTGGCCCTCGGCCACCGCCGACACCACCGGATGGCCGATGTTCCCGCAGGCGATCGAGGACAGCCCCGCGGTGCGCAGGATCGCGGCGAGCATCTCGGTGGTCGTCGTCTTGCCGTTGGTGCCGGTGACGACCAGCCAGACGGGCGGGACGGCGCGGCGGGCACCGAGCCGCCAGGCCAGCTCCGGCTCGCCGATCACCTCGGCGCCCGCGGCGGCCGCCCGGGCGACCAGGGGGTGGTCGGGGCGGCGGCCCGGGGACGTGACGACCGTGCCGACACCGTCCGGCAGCCCCTCGGAGCGCCAGGCCCGGACGCCGTCCGGCAGCGCGTCCAGCGCGGCCGGCGCGTCGTCCGAGACGTACACCGTCGCCCCGGTGTCGCGCAGCGCGACCGCGGCGGCCAGCCCGGAGATCCCGGCGCCGGCCACCAGCACCGGGTGGTCCGTCACGGACCCGGCCGCCGGGGTCACGCCGATCCCGAGGCCGCGAGCCACTCGCTGTAGAAGATCCCCAGCCCGAGCGCCGCGCAGATCGCCGCGAGCAGCCAGAACCGGATGATGACCGTGGTCTCGGCCCAGCCGGCGAGCTCGAAGTGGTGGTGGAACGGCGCCATCCGGAACAGCCGTCGCCGGGCCGTGCGGAACACCACGATCTGCAGCGACACCGACAGCGCCTCGACCACGAACACGCCGCCGATCACGACGAGCAGCAGCTCGGTGCGGGTCACCATGGACAGGCCGGCCAGCAGCCCGCCCAGGGCCAGCGAGCCGGTGTCGCCCATGAAGATCCGGGCCGGGGCGGCGTTCCACCACAGGAAGCCGATGCAGCCGCCCATCGCGGCCGCGGCGACCAGGCCGATGTCCAGCGGGTCGCGGACCTCGTAGCAGCCGGCCGACGCGGCGACGCCGCAGCTGTTGCGGAACTGCCAGAACGCGATGATCACGTAGGTGCCCAGCACCATCGCCGCGGTGCCGGCGGCGAGCCCGTCGAGGCCGTCGGTGAGGTTCACCGCGTTCGACCAGGCCGCGACGATCAGGTTGCACAGCAGCACGAACCCGACGACGCCGAAGCTCAGCACGGTGATGTCCCGCACGAACGACAGGCTCTCCGAGGCGGGGGTCAGGTTGCGCTCGTTCGCGAACCGGACCGCGAGGATCCCGAAGATCGTCGCCGTGAGCACCTGCCCGACGATCTTCGAGGTCTTGTTGAGGCCCAGGTTGCGCTGGCGGCGGATCTTGAGGAAGTCGTCGAGGAACCCGACCAGCCCCAGCGCGGTCGTCAGGAACAGCACGAGCAGCGCCGACGCGGTGATCGGTTCCTGGGTGAACCCGTGCGAGCCCAGGTAGCCGACCCAGATGGCGACCAGGATCGCCACCCCGCCCATGGTCGGGGTGCCCCGCTTCGACTGGTGGCTCTGCGGGCCCTCCTCGCGGATCTCCTGCCCGAAGCCCTGCTTGGCGAAGAACCGGATCAGGTACGGCGTGAGCAGGATGGACACCGCGAGCGCCATACCCGCGGCCAGGAAGACGCCCCTCACCGGCGGACCAGCCCTTCGCTCTGCAGCAGCCCGGCCGCGACCCGCTCCAGGCCGGCGCTGCGGGAGGCCTTGACCAGCACGACGTCGCCGGCGCCGAGCTCGGCGCGCAGCAGGTCCAGTGCGGCGCCGACGTCGTCGACGTGCTCGGCGTCCGGCCCGTACTCGGGGGCACCGACGGCGACCACCCGCTCGACCCCGGCGGCGCGGGCCCGGCCGGTGGCCGCGGCGTGCGCGTCCGCGGCACCGTCGCCGATCTCGGCCATCGGGCCGAGCACGGCCCAGGCGCGGCGGTCCGGCCCGGCCAGCGCGGACAGCGCGGAGATCGCGGCGGCCATCGCCTCGGGGTTGGCGTTGTAGGCGTCGTTGACGATCGTGACGCCGTCCGGGCGCTCGGTGACCTCCATCCGCCAGCGGGACGCCGGCACGGCCGCCGACAGCGCGGCCGCGACCTGCCCCGGTGTGGCGCCGAGCTCCAGCGCGACGGCGGCCGCGGCGAGCGCGTTCGAGATCTGGTGCTCGCCGACCAGCTGCAGCGCGACGTCCGCCTCCCCGGCCGGGGTGACCAGGCGGAACGACGCGCGCCCTGCGTCCGTGCGGACCTCCTCGGCACGGACGTCGGCGCCCGCCGACCGGCCGAACGTCACCACCCGGGCCGGGGTGCGGGTGGCCATCGCGGCGACCAGGTCGTCGTCGGCGTTGAGGACGGCCACCCCGCCCCGCTCGCCGGGCAGGTCCCCCGGCGGCAGCGCCTCGACCAGCTCACCCTTCGCGGCGGCGATCCCGGCGCGGGAGCCGAACTCGCCCAGGTGCGCCGACCCGACGTTGAGCACCACCCCGATCCGCGGCGGCGCGACCGCGCACAGCGCGGCGATGTGCCCGGCACCGCGGGCGGAGAACTCCAGCACGAGGTGCCGGGTCGTCGCGTCCGCCCGCAGCGCCGTGTACGGGGTGCCGAGCTCGTTGTTGAACGACTCGGGGGGTGCGACCGTGCGGCCCAGCGGTGCCAGCACCGCGGCCACCAGGTCCTTGGTGGAGGTCTTGCCGGCGCTGCCGGTGATCCCGACGACGGCCAGCCCGGGCAGCGCGCCCAGCACGTGCCGGGTCAGCCGGCCCAGCGCGGCGAGCACGGCGGCGCCGTGCCCGTCCGGGTCGACCGCGCCCAGGTAGGTACCGGCGTCGCGCGCCTCGACCGGCGGCGCGATCACCGCGGGCGCGTCGACCGGCCGGCCGGCCAGCACCGCCGCCGCGCCGCGGGTGACCGCGCCGGCGGCGAAGTCGTGGCCGTCGGCCCGCTCCCCCGGCAGCGCGAGGAACAGCCCGCCCGGGCCGACCCGGCGCGAGTCGAACTCGACGGCGGTCACCGCCGTGGCCTCGGCCTCCGCCTCCGTGATCCGGTGCAGCGTGCCGCCGGTCACGGTCGCGACCTCGGCCAGCGTCATCTCGATCATCGCCCGAACGCCTCCACCGGTTCCGTCCGTCCTCCCGTCCTGCCGCTCTCCGTCATGAGGCCGCCCGGATCGCCGTGACCAGCTCGTCCGCGTCGTCGAACGGGTACTTGACCCCGTGCACCTCCTGACCGGTCTCGTGGCCCTTGCCGGCGATCACCACCGCGTCGCCGGGGCGCGCCGAGCGCACCGCGTAGGTGATCGCGCTGCGCCGGTCGCCGATCTCGATCACGTCACCGCGGGCAGGCTCGTGCATCGCACCCTCCAGCATCGCCGTGCGGATGGAGGCCGGCTCCTCGCTGCGCGGGTTGTCGTCGGTGATCACCAGCAGGTCCGAGCGGATCGCGGCGGCCGCACCCATCAGCGGGCGCTTGCCGGTGTCGCGGTCCCCGCCGCAGCCCAGCACCGTGATCACCCGCGCGTGCGGGCGGAGCTGGGCGCGCAGCGCGTCCAGCAGGGCGGCGACGGCGGCGGGCTTGTGCGCGTAGTCGACGACGGCCAGCCAGGGCTGCCCGGCGTCCACCCGCTGCATCCTCCCCGGCACCGACAGCCGGGCGAAGCCCTCGGCGGCGACCGCGGGCGGGATCCCGTCCGCGTCCAGGCAGGCCAGCGCCACCAGCGCGTTCGCGATGTTGTAGCGGCCGGGCAGGGCCAGGGTCACCGGCTGGGCCAGCCCCTGCGGGCCGATCGCGGTGAAGGTCTGGGTGCCGTCCGGGTGGGCGGCGAGGTCGCGCACCGTCCAGGTGGCGTAGGTGTTGCCCGGGTCCGAGCTGACGGTGACCGCGTCCGGCCGGCGGCCGGCCAGCTGGCGGCCCCACTCGTCGTCGACGCACACGACGCCGTGCCGGGCGGCCTCGCGGCCGTCGAACAGCCGGGCCTTGGCCTCGAAGTAGTCCGCCATCGTCGGGTGGAAGTCCAGGTGGTCCTGGGAGAGGTTGGTGAACGCCCCGACGGCGAACCGGGACCCGCCAACCCGGCCGAGTGCCAGCGCGTGGCTGGACACCTCCATCGCCACGTCGGTGACCCCGGCCTCCACCATCACCGCGAACAGCGCCTGCAGGTCGGGTGCCTCCGGGGTGGTGAACGCGCTGGGCAGCGCGCGCGGCGGGTGGCCGGGCACCTGCACCCGGGTGCGGACGGTGCCGAGCAGGCCGGTGGCCCGCCCGGCCGCGGTCAGGCCGGCCTCCAGGAGGTGCCCGACGGTCGTCTTGCCGGAGGTGCCGGTGACGCCGAGCACGCGCAGCCGGGCGGTCGGCTCGCCGTAGACCGCCGCCGAGACCGGGCCGAGGACCTCGCGCGGGTGCGGGTGGACCAGCACCGGCAGCCGGGAGTGCCGGATCTCCGGCCGCTCGGCGCCGTCCGGGTCGGTGAACACCGCGGCGGCACCGCCGGCGATCGCCTGGGCCGCGAAGTCGGCGCCGTGCGCGCGGGTCCCGGGCAGCGCGGCGAACAGGTCCCCGGACCGGATCGACGCGGCCCGCAGCGTGGCCCCGGTGACGGCGTGCGGGCCGGTGGCCGGGTCGAGCAGCGGGCCGGGCCCGGCACCGGCGGTGCGCGGGTTCAGCTCGGCCCCCGCGACTCGGGCGAGCAGGGCGACGTCGACCGGGCGGACGGTCGCCGGCCGGTCCGGGAGCTGGTCACCGGTCACCGGTGCCGCCCCCGCCTCGGCACGGGCGTCGGACGCTGCGTGGACGTCGGGCACAGGGCGGGAGGTTACCGATCGGTGCAGGGCCGTCCGGGGTCGGCACCTCCGGTGCGCGACCGCTCACGGGCACGGTCGCGACGGGCGGCGGGACGGACGTCACCGTACGGCCGTACGACGTGCCGGACAGGGCCATCCGGCGCAGGGCGGCCGCCGGTGGGCGGGCCGGCCGGGGGCCGTCGCGCCGCGACCGGCCTGCCCCGGACGGGTGAGCGGTGCCGCCGACCGCCGGACGCACGCCGGTGATCACCGGCCGCGGGCTCACTCGATCTGGAGCGTCTGCACCCGGGCCGGCTGGGTCTGCACCGGGATGCCGTCCCGCTGCGCCAGGTACGAGGCGATGTCGTGGAACAGCGGGGCCGCGCTGGTCCCGGCCTTCGGGGCGTCCAGCATGATCCCGACGACGAACCGCGGGTCCTGCGCCGGGAGCATCCCGGCGAAGGTGATCCAGTACTGGGACCGCGAGTAGCAGCCGCACTCCGGGTCGACCTGCTGTGCGGTCCCGGTCTTACCGGCGACCTCGTACCCGGGCACGGCGGCGGCCGGGCCGGTCCCGGCCTGGCCGTCGGCGTCCTGGGTGACGGCGGTGAGCATGGTGCGCAGGGTCTGCGCGGTCTGCGGGGACATCACCCGGACCGGCTCGGGACGCTCGGCCGGGACCCGGACGCCGTCCGGCCCGGTGGTGGCCGCGACCACCCGGGGCGGGATCCGGACGCCGTCGTTCGCCACGGCCTGGTACATCCCGGCCATCTGCAGCACGGTCATCGACAGGCCCTGCCCGATCGGCAGGTTGCCGAACGTCGAGCCCGACCAGGTGGCCCGCGGAGGCACGGTGCCGGCGCTCTCGCCCGGCAGCCCGATCCCGGTCCGCTGGCCGATCCCCATCCGGGAGAGCATGTCGGAGAACGCGTTCTCCCCGACCTTCTGCGCGGTCATGAGCGTGCCCACGTTCGACGACTTCGCCAGGACCCCGGTGAGGGTGTAGCGGTCGAGGCCGTGCGCCCACGCGTCCTTGATCGTCCGGTCCGCGACGGTGATCTGCCCGGGGACCTCCAGCACGTCCTCCGGCCGGGCGGCGCCGGCCTCCAGCGCGGCGGCCATCGTGACCACCTTGTTCACCGATCCCGGTTCGAACGGCGTGGTGACGGCCTTGTTCCCCAGCGACTTCGGGTCCGCGGTGAGCAGGTGGGCCGGGTCGAACGAGGTGTTGTCCGCCAGCGCCCGCACCTCGCCGGTGGCCCGGTCGAGCACGACCGCCGAGCCGCTGCGCGCGCCCGATTTCGCCGCGTAGTCCGCGAGCATCCGCTGGACCTGGAACTGCAGGTCGGAGTCGATGGTCAGCGCGACGTCCGATCCGGACACCGCGGGCTGCTCGGACCGCACGCTGCCGGGGATGATGGTGCGGCTGCCCTCGGCGGTGTCGGCGATCTGGAAGCCGTCGCGGCCGGCGAGCAGGTCGTCGTCGGAGGACTCCAGGCCGATCCGGCCGACGAGCTTCTGCGCGTCCGCGCTCCAGGTGGCCGCACCGATGATGTTGGACGCCAGCGTCCCGCCCGGGTACTGGCGGGCCTCCCGGCTCTCCTCGGCGATCTCCGGGAACCGCTCGCGCAGCGCCCGCGCCGGGCCCGGGTCGACGGCCGTGGCCAGGACGACGTAGCCGCGGTCGGCAGCGAGCCCGCGCCGGAG
Source organism: Pseudonocardia sp. C8 (assembly GCF_014267175.1). NCBI lineage: Bacteria > Bacillati > Actinomycetota > Actinomycetes > Pseudonocardiales > Pseudonocardiaceae > Pseudonocardia > Pseudonocardia sp. C8. Next base: position 1,920,425 of record NZ_JACMTR010000002.1, on the reverse strand, counting down.
CTCCTCGGGGTCGCTGCCGGTGACCCGGGCGACCTCGTCGGCCATCGCGTTCTTGTACGCGACGGCCTCGGCGCCCTTGGTCTGGTTGATCAGTCGCGGGTTCGTGACCAGCGCCTTCGACTCGGTGGAGAACGCGAGGACGTTGCCGTCCCGGTCGGTGATCGAGCCGCGTTCGGCCGGGATGACGATGCGGCTGGCGCGCTGCTTCTCCGAGTCGGCGGTGAGCGACCCGGCCTGCACGGTCTGGACGACGACGAGCTTGGCGCCGGCGAGCAGCAGCAGCCCGGCGAGCAGCACCCAGGCCAGCCGCAGGCGGAACCGGGGCTCGTCGGCCGGGGACCGGCGGCGGGGCCGCCGCCCGGTCCCCGGCGGGCCGCCGGGGCGCCTCGGCCGGGGCGGGGCGTAGGCCATCAGCGCCCGCCCGCCACGCCGGCCGGGACCTCGCGCTCGACGCCCTCCTGCGTGGGCTCGCCCTGCGCCCCGGTCTGCTCGCCCGGCTGGTCACCCGCGGCCCGGCGGTCGGCCGGTCCGGCCTGCGGGTCCGCCGGCCCGGCCTGCGGGTCCGCCGGTCCGGTGTCGCCGGCCTGCGGGGACCGACCGCCCTGATCGGCCTGACCGGCGTGCCCGCCCGGCTGGCCGGGCTGTCCGGCCGGTTGCTGCCCGGCCGGCGGGGCGCCCGGCTCGGCACCCTCGGCGGCCGCGGCGTCCCCACCGTCGGCCGCCGGGTCCGACGTGCCGGCCGGACCGGACGGCGGTACCGGGCCGCCCGGGACCAGCACCATCGGCGCCGCGGTGGCCTCGGCGGCCTTCGGCTCCCCGACGACGTCGACCCGCCCGTCCGGCGCGACCACCAGGCGGGCCGGGTCGGCGACCGGGACCATGCCCTGCGCGGCGGCCCGCTGGGCCAGCGAGGCCGGGCTCTCCAGGACCGTGACCTCCTTGCGGAGCGCCTCGGACTGCTCGGTGAGCGCCCCCGTCCGCTGGCGGGCCTCCTGCAGGGCGTACGAGTCGGCGGCCGCCGCCGTCGACAACCACAGCGTGGCGACCAGGCCCACGGCGAGCAGCACCATCACGACCAGCACGAACTTCGCGCGGCCGGCGTGCTCGCGGGCCACCGGACGGCGGCGTGGCTCCGAGGCGCGGCGCGGGGCCCGCTGTGCCGGGATCCGCGGCGGGGCCGCCACCCGGCGGGTCTGCGGACGCGGCCGGCCACCGCCCGGTGTCCCCGGGCGCTCGATGACGGGTGTGCTCATCGCCGTTCCTGCCTCTCCGCCGTGCTCGTACTGCTCGTTCCGCCGGCGATCCGCTCGGCGGCCCGCAGCCGCACCGGGGCGGCCCGCGGGTTGCGTGCGATCTCCTCCTCGGACGCCGTCTCCGCACCCCGGGTCAGCGACCGGAACTCCGGCCCGTGCCCGGGGAGCTCGACCGGGAGGTCCACCGGCGTCCGGGAGCGGGTGCGCTCGGCGAGCGCGCGCTTGGTGATCCGGTCCTCCAGCGAGTGGTAGGACAGGACGACGATCCGGCCGCCCGGGGCCAGCGCGTCGAGCGCGGCGGGCAGCGCGGCCCGCAGCACGTCCAGCTCGGCATTGACCTCGATCCGCAGCGCCTGGAAGGTCCGCTTGGCCGGGTGCCCGCCGGTCCGCCGGGACGCGGCCGGGACGACCCCGTAGAGCAGCTCGACCAGCTCCGCGCTGCGGGTGAACGGGGTCTTCTCCCGGGTCCGGACGATCGCGTTGGCGATCTGCCCGGCGAACCGCTCCTCGCCGTAGTCGCGCAGGATCCGGCGCAGCTCGGGCGCGGAGTAGGTGTTGAGGACGTCGGCGGCGGTCGGCCCGGTGGTCGGGTCCATCCGCATGTCGAGGTCGGCGTCGCGCGCGTAGGAGAAGCCGCGGGCGGTCTCGTCGAGCTGTAGCGAGGAGACACCGAGGTCGAACAGGATCCCGTCGGCGGGACCCACCCCGGTCCCGGCGAGCGCCTCACCGATCCGGTCGTAGACGGCGTGCACCCGGTGCAGCCGGTCGGCGTACGCCGTGAGCCGGCGCCCCGCCAGCTCCAGGGCCTGCGGGTCGCGGTCGAGCCCGACGACCGTGAGCCGGGGATGCGCGGCGAGCAGCGCCGCGGCGTGGCCGCCCATGCCGAGGGTGGCGTCCACGTAGACCGCGGGCCGATCGGCCAGCGCGGGCGCGAGGAGCTCGGAGACCCGGTCGAGGAGGACGGGGGTGTGACGCTCGGCGGGGGTCCGCTCGTCGTGCTCCACGTCCACCCCCCGGTGCCGCCGTCCGTTCCCCGTGGTCCGCCCCTGCCGCCCGCTCCCGGTCCCGGCCCCGCAGGGCCGGAACCGGGGAGGACATGTCCGTGGCCGTGCCGCGTCACCGGCTCCCACAACCGATCCGCTGCACGTCCGAAGACGCCCGGGCTTCACCACGCCATCCGAACTCCCCAGTCGGGATGGTCCCGGCGCCGCCCCCACCCGGGGACCGTGCCGACCGGACCTGGCACCGGGGAAGGTGTGCCAGGGCCGGGCGATCACGGCACCCGGGTCGGGACGGCGACGGTGGCGCCGCCCGTGTCGTGCGCCGCTCGTCCCCCCACCCGCCAGCGGGGGTCAGAACAGCCCGGGCAGAACCTCCTCCTGGGCCTTGGCGAACTCGTCCTCGTGCCGCTCCTGGTACTCCTGCCAGGCCTGCGCGTCCCAGATCTCGGCGCGCGTGAACGCGCCGATCACCACGCAGTCCTTGGTCAGTCCCGCGTACCGGCGCAGCTCGGACGTGATCGCGATCCGGCCCTGCCCGTCGGGGTTCTGCTCGTCGGTGCCCGAGAAGAGGTTCCGCTGGAACACCCGCGCCGACTCGTTCGTCAGCGGGGCCGCGGCGATCTTGCGCGCCATCTCGGTGAAGGCGTCACGGGTGAACACGTAGAGGCAGTGGTCCTGCCCTTTCGTGATCATGCAGCCGCCTCGCAACTCGTCGCGGAATTTCGCAGGCAGCGTGAGCCGCCCCTTGTCGTCCAGCTTCGGGGTGTAGGTGCCGAGGAACACCTGCCCCACCTCCACCTGGAGCCCCTGTTCGCCCCAGCGATCACCACACTACCCCACAGCCACCCACCGTCAACCCGACACGGGTCCAACGTGGCCTGTTCACCGAACGTTTCCGCAGGTAGACGGCGGTGGGTCACGGTGGGGGGCGTCGGCGTGCCACCCGGACGCGGGACGTCGGACGGATCGGCGCGTGCCGATCGCCCACTCGTGGAGCGTGGACGATCACCGCTGGTCAGGGCGGATTTCCGGGGAGCAGGGGCAGCGGGGTGGGGCGAGGTGGAGGACGCGGTGGGTGGCCGTGGGGAGCGCCGGTGGCGGGAAGTGGGGGGTGGCAGTGGCGGGGTGTGGGACGCCGGCGGCCGGGGGTGTGCGCCGGCGGCCGGTGTGTGGCGCCGGGACCGGCCCGCTCCCCCGCCGAGATGCACCTGAGCGCGAATTGTCGATCTCCCGACGACCGTGGGCTGCACGTCGGCGGGAAAGCCGGGCGTCGCGACGGGCGAGCGAAGCAGCGCGCCGCTTGCCGCTGAGCACCGAGCGGATGACCCGGACGGGGCAGGCGAAACGGCGGCACCCGAGGGCGGCCGGGCGGCGTTTGACAGACTGAGGACGCCCGCGCCACCACCCGAGGAGGCCCGTTTGTCGTCGAGCGCACCCTCTGCGCCGTCCGTGCCGCCGGCGCCGTCGCCGGCCGGATCCCCGCGCCGCCCGGAGTCGAGCGGGGCCACCCCGGGCTACGCGGCCGAGCCGATGGACGCCGGCGCGGTCGCCGAGGTCGCCGGCCGGGTCGCCGCCGCGGTGCAGCGGATCATCGTCGGGAAACCGGACGCGGTGCGGCTCGCGCTCGTCGCGATGCTCTCGGAGGGGCACCTCCTGGTCGAGGACGTTCCCGGTGTCGGCAAGACCTCGCTCGCCAAGGCGCTCGCCCGGGCCGTCGACGGCGCCGTCAGCCGGATCCAGTTCACCCCGGACCTGCTGCCCGGCGACATCACCGGCACATCGGTCTACAACCGGCAGACCGCGGAGTTCGAGTTCCGGCCCGGCCCGGTGTTCGCCAACGTGGTGATCGCCGACGAGATCAACCGGGCCTCGCCGAAGACCCAGTCCGCGCTGCTGGAGTGCATGGCCGAGCACCAGGTGACCGTCGACGGCGGCACCTACCACCTGGGCGACCCGTTCATGGTCGTCGCCACCCAGAACCCCGTCGAGATGGACGGCACCTACCCGCTGCCCGAGGCGCAGCGGGACCGGTTCACGATCCGGATCAGCGTCGGCTACCCGGACCCGGCCGCCGAGCTCGCGATGCTCGACGAGCACGGGGCCACCGAGCCGCTCGACCGGATGCGACCGGTCACCGACCTGCGCACCCTGCGCGCGATGGCCGCCACGACCCGGGGCCTGCACACCGCCCCCGAGGTGCGGCGCTACTGCGTCGAGATCGTCGGCGCGACCCGCCGGCTGAGCGAGGTGCGGCTCGGTGCGTCGCCGCGCGCGACGCTGCACCTGCTACGGGCCGCCCGGGCGTGGGCGGTCACGGCCGGCCGCGGCTACGTCGTCCCCGACGACGTGCAGGCCGTCGCCGTCCCGGTCCTCGCGCACCGCCTGCTGCTCGGGCCGGAGGGCGTGGCCGCCCGCCGGTCGGCCGCCGACCTGGTGCGGACCGCCGTCGGCCGGGTCGCGGTGCCGTCCCCGCCGCGGAGTTGACGTGACGGCGCCCGCCGGTTCCCGCGACCCCGGTGCCCGGCCGCCGCGCCGCCCGCCGGTCCCCGGTTCCGCGGACGGGCCGGGCGGGCCCGCGTCACCTGCCGGGACCGGGACCGACCCGGCGGGTCCCGGACGCTCCGGGACCGCCCCGGCGTCGCTCGGACGCACGCCGGCCGGGTCCGGCGCCGCCCCGCTGGCTCCCACCGCAGCCGCCCGGAAGGAACGCCGCGCCGGGCTGACCGTCCGCGGCCGGTGCCTGCTCGCCGGCGGGCTGGCGATGGTCGTCTGCGCGGTCGCCCTCGACGAGCGCGACCTGGTCCGGATCGGCGCGTTCGTCGTGCTGCTGCCGCTGCTGGCGCTGGTCGTCGCGCTCCGGTCGCGGCGGACACTGCACGTCGAGCGGGCCCTCGAGCCGGCCCGGATCGAGGCCGGCACGTCCGGCACGGTGCTGCTGCGGATCGCGGGCGGCTCGCTGCTGGGTGCGCTGCGGATCGCCGACCACGTGCCCGACTCCGCGGGCCCGTCGGACCGCTACCCGCCCCGGTTCACGGTGCACCGGCTCGGCCGCCGCGGCGCCCGGGTCGGCTACCCGCTGCGGCCCGTGGTGCGCGGCGCGTACCGGATCGGCCCGCTGCGCGGGCGCGGCACCGACGCGCTCGGCCTCGCCGAGTTCCGGCACGACCTGCTGCCCGCCGACCGCTGGCTGGTGCTGCCGCGCACCACCCCGCTCACCGGACGCCCGTCGCTCGCCTCCACCGCCGCCGGTCGCGGCGCGGAGGGCGGCAGCCGGCCCGGCGGCGGCACCCCCGACGTCCTGATCCGGCCCTACCGGCAGGGTGACGAGCTGCGCCGGGTGCACTGGCGGTCCAGCGCGCGCCGCGACGAGCTGATGGTCCGGCTCGACGACCGCCCGGACCCGACCGGGGTGACGCTGCTGCTGGACCGCCGGGCCGGCGCGCACCGCGGGCACGGCGCCGGCTCCAGCCTCGAGTGGGCGGTGGAGTTCATCGCGAGCGTCGCCGTCCACCTGATCCGCCGCGGCGAGGCCGTCACCCTGGTCGACGAGTCCGGGGAGCCGCTCGACGACGGCCCGGACGCCGGCGGCGGCAGCGAGGAGGACCAGGTGCCACGACGGCTGGAGGCGCTGGCCGTGCTCCGGCCGTCGGCCACCGCCGGGCTCGGCGGGGCCGGGGTGCCCGAGCCGGGCACGGCGTCGTCCGACGGCGTGCTGGCCGTCCTCGGGGCGGCCGCTCCGCAGGACGTGACGGCGCTGATCGCGGCGTGGCCGCGGGGCGGGCACGCGATCCTGCTCGACGTCGACGGCTGGGCCGCCGGCACGTCGCCGGGCCGCCCGGCCGCGGCCACCGCGACGCTGCTGCGCCGGGCCGGCTGGCAGGCGACCGTCGTGAGCGCCGGGACCAGCGTGCAGCACGCCTGGGCCGAGGCGTGCGGCGTGCCCACGTCGGCGGGGGCGGGCCGGTGACCGCGTCCACCCGGCAGCCGGCCGCCGTCCCGCCGACGCCGGCCACGCCCCCGTCCGGCCGCCCGCCGGGCGCTCCCCGCTGGACGGTCGTGCTCGCGCCGCTGGCGTGCGGGATCGCGGTGCTGCTGGCCGGGGCGGCGACCGGCGCGGTCGTCCAGGGGGCCGCCTGGGTGTGGCACGCGGCCGTCGCGGTGACGGTCGTGGTCGTGACCGGCGGCCTGCTCGACCGGGTGCGTCCGTGGCTGGCCGCACCCGGCCAGCTCGCCGCGCTGCTGGTGCTGGTCACCGGCTGGTTCACCGGGGGCGGGGTGGCCGGGGTGCTGCCCGGCCCGGAGGCGCTGGGCGAGCTCGCCGCGCTGCTCCGCGGGGCCGGGCAGCAGATCGACACCGGGGTGCCGCCGGTCCCCGCGTCGCCGGAGATCCTGCTGCTGGTCACCCTCGGCTTCGGGACCCTCGCGGTCGCGGTGTTCGGGCTGGCCGTGACCGTCGCCGCGCCGGCCGCGGCCGGGGTGCCGCTGCTCGTGGTGTTCGCGGTGCCGACCGCGCTGCACTCCGACCTGCTGCCGTGGTGGTCGCTGGTCGCGGCGGCAGCCGGGTTCGGCGTGCTGCTGCTCCTGCGGCCCGAACGGCTGCGGCAGGGGCCGGCCGGGGGCGCGGTCGTCGCCGTCGCCGTGGTGGGGGCGTTGCTGGTCGGGACGGCGGCCACGGCCGTCGGCACCGCGGGCCGCTTCGACGCCACCGGTGGGGCCGGCGGCGGTGCGGACGGCTCCATCGGGCTGAACCCGTTCACGTCGCTGCGCGGCCAGCTGACCCGCAGCGAGCCGCGGGAGCTGTTCCGGGTGCGGGGCCTGCAGCGGGCGACCTACCTGCGCGCGCTGACACTGCAGTCCTACGTGCCGCAGGAGGGCTGGAAGGCCGGGCGGCCCGCACCGGGCGTGCCGCTGACCGGTCCGCTGCCGCCGTCGACGGCCGGGCCGGCGACCCCGCAGACCGTGCAGGTCGAGAACCTGGGCTTCCGCGACTACTGGCTGCCGGTGTTCGGCGACCCGACCGCGATCGGGGTGGCGTCGGAGAGCTGGGCCTACGACCCGTCGGGCGGCATCGCCTACAGCGAGCGCCCCCGCGAGGAGGACGGCTGGACGCAGGCGATGCGCGTGCCCGAGCCGTCCGCGGACCAGCTGCGCGCCGCGTCCGGACCGGTCACGGTGGACCGCGCCTACCTCGACACCGCCGGCGTCGATCCGCGGGTGGCGCGGATCGCGCGCGAGGTCACCGCGGGGGCCCGGACGCCGTTCGACCGTGCGATGGCGCTGCAGAACCACTTCACCGGGCCCGGCTCGCCGTTCACCTACAGCCTCGCGACCGCCCCCGGCGGCAGCGGCGACGCGCTCGCCGACTTCCTGACCCGCGGCCGGACCGGGTACTGCGAGCAGTACGCCTCCGCGATGGCCGTGATGCTCCGCGCGGTCGGCGTGCCCGCGCGGGTGGCGGTCGGCTTCACCGCGGGCGACGACGACGGCTCCGGCCGCGTCGTCACGACCGAGGACGCGCACGCCTGGGTCGAGGCGTGGTTCCCCGACTACGGCTGGATGAGCTTCGACCCGACCCCGCTGGCCGACGGCCGCACCCTCGACCCGGGATACGTCCAGCAGGCCCGGCAGGAGGAGGGCGGCTCCCCGGCCCGGGAGCAGCCGCCGGCCCCGGAGCCGACCGCCGCGCCCCCGCCGCCCGCCGGGGGTGGCGGCGAGACCCCGCCGCCCCCGCCCCCGGGTGAGCAGCCCGGGGACACGGCCGGGCTCGGCTCGTCGTGGTGGCTCGCCGCCGGTGCCGGTGTGCTGGCGCTGGTGGGCCTCCTGCTGGCCGCCCTGTTCCCCCGCTGGTGGCGCCGCCGCCAGTACGTCCGCCGGGCCGGCCTGGCCCGGGCCGGCGGCGAGGGGGCGGCGACGGCCGCGTGGGACGAGGTGCTGGCCGCGTCCCGGGACCACGGGGTCCCGGTGCCGCCCGGGGACACCGTGCGCACCGCGGCGGCGCGGATCGTCGAGGCGCACGGCCTCACCGGGCGGCCGGCGGAGGCGGTACACGAGCTGGCCGCGCGGGTGGAGGCGAGCTGGTACGGCGACCTGCTGCCCGGGCCGGGGCTGCTGGACGGCCTCGTCGACGAGGTCCGGTCGGCGATCGCCGCCGGTGGGTCGTCGCTGCGGGCGAAGGTCCTGCCGCCCTCCGTGGTGCCCGAGCAGGTGCGCCGGGATCGGTCGGGGGCGGAGCCGAGCGGCGCAGAGCGCCCGTGAGTGGTTCGGAGGGCTCTGGCCCTCCGAACCACTCACGGGCGCGACCGCGCCTCCTGGCTCGCGCCGCCCGCCAGGGTCGGGCCAGGGCCCCGGCCCCGTCGGCGACCCGCACGCTCCCGCCCCGCCCGGGGCGAAACCGTCCACCTCACCGAACGGCGCCCCGTCGACCCGCACGATCGCGCCCCGCCGAGGGCCAAACCGCGCACGTCACCGCGCTGGGCGCCAACGACCCCGCACGATGACGCCCCGACCGGGCCGAACCGTGCGCCTCGCGCGGATCCGGGGGCGGGAGCGTGCACCGGTCCCGCGAGGTGCCGGCCGGCCTCACGGCACACGACGGCGGGGCGGGACATGTGTTGTCCCGCCCCGCCGGGCGTCAGGTGGGCAGCCCGCCGGCCGCCGCGTCACTCCTGTTCGAAGCGGCGCCGGAAGCGCTCCTCCATCCGGTTGGTGAAGCCGCCGCTTTCCCCACCGGATTTGTCCTTCGAGGGCGGGGCGCCGCCCTCGGCCGATTCGGCCTCCTTGCCGCGGGCGCCGATCGAGGTGACCGCGAGCAGGGCTCCCCCGAGCATGGCGAGGAACCCGATGACGCTGAGCAGCGGGATGTCGCCCAGGTACAGCACCTGGAACGGGATCCCGGCCACGAGCATGACGAGGCCCAGCACGAAGAGCACGGCCCCCTGGATCCGGCGCCGGCGAGCGGGCTTGCTCATCCGCTTGCCACTCACCGATGAGGCGAACTTCGGGTCCTCCTGGTAGAGGGCCCGTTCGATCTGTTCGAGCAGGCGCTGCTCGTGCTCGGAGAGCGGCATGCCTTCACCTCCGGCACACGAAATCGGACGGTAGGCCGTGTCGACCGGGACATCCCTGCCCCGACCGCACGACGGGCGCCCCACCTGGGCGTCTGGGACCAAGAGTACGAGGCGAATCGTGCCGCGACCACCCGGACCGGCCAACCCGACCGACTGATCGTCGAGTGGACGGCGTGGCGCGACGTGTCGTTGCTCACTCCGGGCCGTCCGCGGCTCCCCGAACGGGGTCGGTCGCAGGGTGGAACGGTGAGTGGACGGTGACCGACGGCAGCCGTACGCCCGCCGCCCGCGGCACCCCCCCGCTCAGTACCGCCGGGCGAGCAGGTGCAACCGCGGGGCGACCTCGCCGAGCGCCGGGACCGCGGACGCCAGCGCATCCAGTTCGTCCCGCTCGTCCCGTCCGGCCGTCTCGCCGTCCTGGCCCGGGCCGGGCAGCCAGGCCTCGAGGGTCCCGTCGCCCTGGACGGTCTCGACCTCCAGGCGCCCGGTGGCCGCGGCGAGCTCACGCAGCTGGCCCGCGTCGAACCGGCGCTCCAGCCGGTCGTCCGGACCGGTCCGGCCGTGCGGGTCGGTGAGCAGCCGGCGCGCCTCGGCGAGCCGCCCGGTCGCGATCCTCGCGATGAAAGCGCCGTAGCGGCCGACGGTCAGCACGGAGACCGCGGCGCCGGGGGCCGCCGCGGCGGCCAGCGCGGTCAGGACCCGGCCGGGCTCGTCGACGACCTCGAGCAGGCCGTGCCCGAGCACGAGGTCGGCGCCGTCCACCGGTGCGACGTCGGCGAGGCCGTCGACGTCCCCGTTCACCGGCGTGATCCGGTCGGTGACGCCCGCCTCGTCGGCCCGCCGGGCCAGCGTCGCGAGCGCGTTCGGGCTCGTGTCGACGACCGTGACCGCGCAGCCCTCGACGGCCAGCGGCACCGCCCAGGTGCCGCTGCCACCACCGACGTCGAGCACCCGGGGTGTGGTGCTGCCGGTCTCGCGGCGGACGCGAGCGATCTCCCTGTCCAGCACCCGGGACACGGCAGCACCGCGCGCTGCCCCGGCCTGCTCCCGTGTCGGCAATTCCACGCGGGCAGCCTAGGCCGTGTGCCGGCCGGCCCGCGCCCGCGCCACACCGGCGCGCCGCCGGACGCCCTCCGACGAGTCCGCGGTGCACGACGCCGCGGTGCACGACGCCGCGGTGCACGACGCCGCGGTGCACGACGCCACGGTGCACGACGACGGTGACCACGCGGTAGGTTGACCGGGTGCAGGTCGTCGCCACGCTCAGTCTCAAGGGCGGCGTCGGGAAGACCACCGTGGCGCTGGGTCTTGCCGGCGCCGCGCAGCGGCACGGCGTGTCCACCCTGGTGGTCGACCTCGACCCGCAGGCCAACGCCACCACCGCGCTGGATCCCGAACCGACCACGGCCACGGTCGCCGACGTGCTCGACGAGCCACGGCGCGCGGTCGTCGAGCGGGCCATCGCACCGTCTGCCTGGGGTGAGGGCCTCGACGTGATGGTGGGCGCGGAGCAGACCGAGCGGCACAACCACCCGGATCCGGGCGCGGCCCAGCTGCACCGGCTGGACCGGGCGCTGCAGCGGATCGCGGACGAGCTGCTGGGCGGTGACGGTGACGACCTGACCGAGGAGCGCTACCGGCTGGTGATCGTGGACTGCCCGCCCTCGCTGGGCCAGCTGACCCGCAGCGCGCTGTCCGCCGCGGACCGGGCGATCCTGGTGACCGACCCGACGATGTTCTCGGTGTCCGGCGTGCAGCGCGCGTTCGACGCGGTGCAGACCGAGCGGGAGCGCTCGAACAACCGCCTGCAGCCGCTCGGTGTCCTGGTGAACCGGGTGCGTCCGCGGAACAGCGAGCACGAGTTCCGCATCGCCGAGCTGCGCGAGCTGTTCGGCCCGCTGGTGTTCAACAGCGTGCTGCCGGACCGGTCGGCCGTGCAGCAGGCCCAGGGCGCCTGCCTGCCGATCCAGGACTGGGACACGCCCGGCGCCCGGGAGGTGTCGGCCGTGTTCTCCGCGCTGCTCGGGCGGGTGCTGCGCAGCGCCTCCCGGGACCGGCCGGCCGCCTCGGCCTGACTCCCGGCCCGCCCGTCACCGGGGCAGCATCCGCTGCACCCGGGTGACGAACTGCTCGGCCTGCCGCAGCAGGTCGTCGGCCCCGCGCCGGTCCACCAGCCGGTCGATGCCGGCCTCGGCCGCCGCGCGCGCCCGCGAGCAGGACGCGAAGAACGTCGCCCACTCCTCCAGCTCCGGCGCGACCTCGGCGAGCAGGCGCCAGACGTCGCGCGGGGCCCCGCGCCGCGGCCGGGGCCGCGCCCGCATCGCCAGCACGGCCGCGCCGGCGCGCAACGCCGCCAGGTAGGCGGCCGGGTACCGGCGCACCGGCTCGGTCTCGCGGTGCGCCTCGGCCAGCTGGTCGGCGGCCTGCCGGAGCAGGGCGAGCGCGTCCCGGGACGGCGGCGGCGCCGGACCGCCACCGGGCCGCCGGGGCGCGGGCACGCCCCCGCCGGCGACCGCGTCCGCCGTCCGCGCCGCACGGGCGGGGCGGTCGAGCGGCCACAGCCCGTCGGCCCGGCGCGTCCCGTCGGTCCCGGCCCGCACCGCCGGCCGGCGCGGCCCCGGGACGTCCCCCGTGACCGGCGCACCGGCGGCCCGCCCACCCCGCGCCGTCGCCGGCAACCGCAGATCCAGCTCCATCGTCCGGCCCATCTCGCGCACCTCCCGTGCTCGCTCCACCGTCAGTCGTTCAGCCGCACGAGGTCCCAGACCCCGGGACCGGCCCGCATCCGCAGCACCACCTCGCGGGGTGGCTCGTGTGGCTCGGCCACCGACCGGGCCAGCACACGCCAGCAGCTCAGCCGGTCCCCGCCGATCGGCATCGGCGACGGGAACGGCCACGGCGACTCCTCGATCCACTGGTCCCGCACCCCGGTGACCAGGAACCGCTCGCCGCGGCGCGACGGGCGCCGCTGGAACTCCACCGGCTCGCCGTTCTGCCAGCGCACGTCGATGGCAGCCGGCTGCCGCCCTCGGAACAGTCGCGAGAAGCCGCCCACTACCACCACGCCCCTTCCCGGTCGGCGGGCCTCGGCTCCCGCTCCCCGGCTCCGGCCCCGGGACGCCCGGCGACGGAGTGCTTCCCCCACTCCGCCGGCCGGACGCCCGGGCGTCGAACGCGCGTTCGACACCTCTAGTAGAACGCGTGTTCGATCCCGCGTCAAGTCGGCCGGACGGGTCGTCGCGCCAGGTCCGGCACTCCCCCGCCCGCGGGACCCGGCCGGACGTGATGTGATGGGTCCATGCATCCGGACACCGACCCCGCCGGGCGGTGCCGGCGGTGACCGCGGCGCCGGCCCGCCCGCGCCTGGTCGGCCTCGGCCGGGGCGAGTTCGCCGACCGGCTGGACGAGGCCATCGACATCTACGTCACCGCGATGGGATACCCGCGCTCGACGCTGCGGCAGCGCCGGTCGCTGTGGCTGGAGCACTCCTACCGCCCCGGCTGGCGCGCGGTCGGCTGGCTGGACGAGCGGAACCGGCTCACCGGGATCGGCTACGGTTACTGGGGCGGCCCGGGGCAGTGGTGGTTCGAGGAGGTCCGGCGCGGGCTGCGGGCCCGCCGCGGGGACCCGCACACCGTCGGCACCGACTGGCTGACCGACTACTTCGAGCTCACCGAGCTGCACGTGCACCCCGGTGCCCAGGGCTCCGGGATCGGGGAGCAGCTGCTGCGCGCGCTCGCCCGCGACGCCGGCCGGGCCCGGATGCTGCTCTCCACCCCCGAGTACGGCCACCGGGAGCCCGGCCGGGCGTGGCGGCTCTACCGGCGCACCGGCTTCCGGGACGTGCTGCGCGAGCACCTGTTCACCGGCGACCCGCGGCCCTTCGCCGTCCTCGGCCGGGAGCTGCCGCTGCTCCCGCCGGCCCACGGGACGGATCACCCGACACACACCCCGGCGTGACCCGGGCCCGGCCGGGTCCGGGTGGCACGATGACCCGCATGCCGTTCCCCCGCACCCCCGCGCGCCACCGCACGAAGGCCCGGTCGAAGGCAGCGGTGCTGCTCGTGGTGCTCGCGCTCCTCGCCCTGACCGGCTGCACGCGGGTGCAGGTCGCGATGGCCGTCCAGCCCGACGACACGGTGGACGGCGAGATCGTCGTCGCCACCCCGGACGGCGCGCCCGGCGGCTCCGGCCCGGAGATCACCGTGCCCCCCGAGCTGGAGGGCAAGGTCGACGTGGGGTCGTACGACCGGGACGGGTTCGTCGGGTCGCGGGTGTCGTTCAGCGGCCTGACCTTCGCCGAGGTGGCCCAGCTCAACGCCATGGGCGGCCCCGCGGGCAGCCGGGCCCGGCTGGAGATGCGCCGGGTCGGCGAGCGGATCGTGGTGCAGGGCCGCGCGGACCTCACGACGATGCCGGTGGACCGCTCGGACGTCCGGCTGGCGCTGAGCTTCCCGGGCGAGGTCGTCGAGACCGACGGCGAGGCCGAGGGCGGGACCGTCACCTGGACGTTCGCCCCCGGCGAGGTGTCGCCGCTGAACGCGTCGGTGCTCGCCACCGACCCGAACGCCCCGTCGGTGGTGGGCTGGTCACTGCTGCTGGCCGCGCTGGTCGCGGTGGCGGGCGGCGCGGCCGTCCTGCTGGCGCGCCGCGACCGGAACCCGCCGGTACACAGCTCGTGAGTGGTTGTCGCGGTCCCGGCCGCGACAACCACTCACGAGCGCGCAGCGCCCTTACACCGGCAGGACGGCCTCGGTCTCGCCGCGGTCGGTCACGGCGGCCGCGCCGTGGTGCTCGGCCAGGCCCAGCCGCTCGACGAGCTCGGTCGTCGCCGTCGACCGGTTCAGCGAGTAGAAGTGGATCCCCGGCACGCCCTCGGCGATGAGCCGCTCGCACAGCTCGCCGGTGACCTCCATGCCCGCCGCCCGGAACGCCTTCGCGTCCCCGGAGTACGGCGACAGCCGCTCGACGAGCGCGTCGGGCAGCGGCGACCCGGACAGCTCCGGCCCCTTGTAGAAGGTCTTCTCCGAGGTCAGCGGCATGATCCCGGGAATGACGGGCTGGTCGAACCCGGCCGCGGCGACCCGGTCGCGCAGCCGCAGGAAGCCCTCCGGCTCCAGGAACAGCTGGGTCACGGCGAACTCCGCGCCGGCCCGGAACTTCCCGAGCAGCCGCTCGGTGTCGGACTGCAGGTCGGCCGAGCGCGGGTGGCCGTACGGGAACGCGGCCACGCCCACGCAGAACGGCCCGGACCGCTTGATCAGCGACACGAGCTCGTCGGCGTACTCGAGGCCCTCGGGGTGCTTGACCCACTCGCCCAGCGGGTCGCCGGGCGGGTCGCCGCGCAGCGCCATGATGTTGCGCACACCGGCCGCGGCCAGCGATCCGATCACGTGTCGCAGCTCGTCGGTCGAGTGCGACACCGCGGTGAGGTGGGCCATCGCGCACAACGTGGTGTCGGTGGCGATCCGCTCGACGGTGCGCACGGTGCGGTCGCGGCTGGAGCCGCCCGCGCCGTACGTCACCGACACGTAGGCCGGGTCGAACACCTCCAGGCGGCGGATCGCCCGCCAGAGGTCCGCCTCACCCTGGTCGTCCTTCGGCGGGAAGAACTCCACCGCGAAGAAGGGGCGGTCGACACTGATCCGTTCGGTCACCGTGGATGCAGAAGTCGTCGTCACGCGGCCGACCATACGTGCTCGGGTCCCCCCGGCGTAGGCCACGGAGCCGTTGGTCACCGCGGCCGGCAGGTGAGGGTCGGACCCCACCGATAGCCTGGGTGGGTGGTCGACCCCGCTGCTCCCGTGTCCGCTTCGTCCCAGAATGCCGACGTCACCGCGACCGGCCCCGCCCCGCTGGACGACGCCCTGCCCCAGCACGTCGAGCGGGTGCTGGCCGGCTACCTGGACCAGCGCCGCACCGACGTGCTGGGCATCGACCCGGGCGTGGCGCAGGCCGCCGACGCGCTGGCCGGGTTCGTCCTGGGCGGGGGCAAGCGGCTCCGGCCGACGTTCGCCTGGTGGGGCTGGCGCGGCGCGGGCGGGGATCCGCACGCCGAGCACGCCCAGGGTGTGCTGACCGCGATCGCGTCGCTGGAGCTCGTCCAGGCCTGCGCCCTGGTGCACGACGACCTGATGGACGCCTCCGCGACCCGCCGCGGCCGCCCGACGGTGCACGTCGAGTTCGCCCGCACGCACGCGGCGAACGGCTGGTCCGGGCCGCCGGCCCGGTTCGGCGCGGCGGTCGCGATCCTGGTCGGCGACCTGGCCCAGGTGTGGGCCGACGACATGTTCCACGGCGCCGCGCTGCCCGAGGGCGCGCACGCGCGGGCCGCCGAGCCGTGGCGCGCGATGCGCACCGAGGTCCTGGCCGGGCAGTACCTCGACGTGGTGACCCAGGCCTCCGGCGACACCGCGGAGTCCTCCGCGCTCAAGATCGACCGGTTCAAGACGGCCGCGTACACCGTCGAACGCCCGCTGCACCTGGGTGCGGCGATCGCCGGGGCCGACCCGCAGGTCGTGAGCGCCTACCGGCGCTACGGCGCGGACATCGGGGTCGCGTTCCAGCTGCGTGACGACCTGCTCGGCGTGTTCGGCGACCCGAAGGTGACCGGCAAGCCCGCCGGCGACGACCTGCGGGAGGGTAAGCGGACCCTGCTGGTCGCCTCGGCGCTGCAGCGGGCCGAGCAGCGCGCGGACCGGGCGGCGTACGACGTGGTCAGCGGTGCGCTCGGGAACCCCGAGCCGGATCTCGAGCGGGTCCGGTCGGTGCTGACCGAGCTCGGCGCCGTGCAGGCCGTCGAGCAGCGGATCGCCGCGCTGACCGGGTCCGCGCTCGACGCGCTGGACGCCGCGCCGGTCGCCGAGCCGGGCCGGTCGCGCCTGTTCGAGCTGGCCGAGCGCGCCACCCGGCGGGCGTGGTGAGGCAGGTCAGCGGCCGCACCGACCACGTGGTCGTCGTCGGCGCCGGGCTCGCCGGCCTGTCGGCGGCCCTGCACCTGCTCGGGGCCGGCCGCCGGGTGACGGTCGTCGAACGCGAGCCGTTCCCGGGGGGCCGGGCGGGCCGGCTCGACGTCACCGACGCGCACGGCACGTACCGGCTCGACACGGGCCCGACCGTGCTCACCATGCCGGAGCTGCTGGAGTCCGCCCTGGCCGCGGTCGGTGAGACGGCGGCCGACCGGCTCGACCTGGTCCGCCTGGATCCCGCCTACCGGGCCGAGTTCGCCGACGGGTCGGCGATCGCCGTGCACACCGATGCGGCGGCGATGGAGCACGAGATCCGCGTCACCTGCGGGCCCGGGTCGGCGGCCGGTTACCGGCGGCTGCGCCGCTGGCTGACCGACCTGTACCGGGCCGAGATGCACGCGTTCATCGACGCGAACATGGACTCGCCGTGGTCGCTGGCTGGGCCGGACCTGGCCCGGGTGGTCGCGCTCGGCGGGTTCGGCCGGCTCGGCAGGCGGGTGGCGCGGTTGCTGCCCGACGAGCGCCTGCGGCGGATCTTCTCGTTCCAGGCGTTGTACGCCGGGGTCGCCCCGCACCAGGCGCTGGGCGCCTACGGGGTGATCGCCTACATGGACACGGTCGCCGGGGTGTGGTTCCCGCGCGGCGGGATGCGGGCGGTCGGCGCGGCGCTGGCCGGCGCGGCCGCCGACGCCGGCGCCGAGATCCACTACGGCCGCACGGTCACCGGCCTGGTCCGCTCCGGGGGCCGGGTCACGGCCGTCCAGCACCACGGCACCGACGGCCCCGGCGCGGACGGCTCCGGCGCCCACGGCACGGGCCCCGGCGGCACGGGTGCGGGCTCCGACGGCACGGGCGCGGGCGACACCCGCCCGGGCGGCACCGACACCGCCGAGATCCCGTGCGACGCGGTCGTGCTCACCCCCGAGCTACCGGTCGCGTACGGGCTCCTCGGCCGGGCGCCGCGCCGGCCCGCCGGGCTGCGCTGGTCGCCGTCGGCGGTTGTGGTGCAGGCCGGCATGCCGGCACCACGCGCGGATGCGGCGCGGCGCCACCACACGATCTCGTTCGGCGCCGCCTGGACCCGGACCTTCCGCGAGATCATCGACGACGGCCGCCTGATGACCGACCCGTCGTTGCTGGTCACCCGCCCGGGCGTGACCGACCCCGGCCTGCAGCCCGCCGGGCGCGAGCTGCTCGGCGTCCTCGCGCCGTGCCCGAACACCGCGGTCGCGCCGGGCATCGACTGGGAACGGGTCGGCCCGGCCTACGCCGAGGAGCTCGCCGGCGTGCTGGCCGACCGCGGCCTGGTGGACGGCTCCGCCACGCCGAGCTGGACCCGGATGTGGACCCCGCGGGACTGGTCGGCCGCCGGGATGGCGGCCGGCACGCCGTTCTCGGCCGCGCACACGCTCGCCCAGACCGGCCCGTTCCGGCCGCGGAACCTGGTGCGCGGCGTGGAGAACGCGGTGCTGGCCGGCTGCGGCACGACGCCCGGGGTCGGCATCCCCCCCGTGCTGATCTCCGGCCGGCTGGCGGCCGAGCGGATCACCGGGCCCCGCCCGGCCGCGCACGCCGGCCGCGGTGCGGGGTCCCGGGCGGCGCGCTAGTACCTCGTCAAGCAACGTTGGTGCGGAAATCGGTGGATCCAGGGGTTCGCCGGCAAGGCGCCGGCCGGACCCAGTACCGGAGGTACTCGGCCCGGTCGGCAACGCCGCCGGCGGGCGCCTGGGCCGCCGAGTTCCGTGCCGAACGTTGCTTGACGGGGCACTAGTCCCCGCGGCCCGGTTCGTGCACCTCACCGGCGCTCCGCGGCGGGTCCGGCACCCCGGGTCGGACCGACCGCGCCGGACCGCCCGTGGGATGATTCACCCACGATGACCGCCCAGCCCTCGCCCTCGCTCCCCCGCCCGGCGGCCCCCGGCTCCGTCCCGTCCGGCGACGTGAGCGACCCCCGGACCGGGACCGCGCCGTCGGGCCGGCAGGGGCTCGGCGACCGGCTCGGCCGGCCGCCGCGGCGCACCCTGCTGCTGGGCCTGGCCGGCACCCTGCTGATGTTCCTCGGTGCCCCGGGCGGCGGCGGGATCCCGATGCGCGACCCGCTGCTGGGCGACTCCTGGCTGTCGTTCTGGCGCTACGGCCACGGTCAGATGCTCGCCTCGCTCGTCATCTACACGGGGCTGGCCCTGATGGTCTGGGCGTGGGTGCGGCTGGGCCGCGACGTCCTCGCCCGCCGGACCGGGGGCCGCGCGGTCCTGACGGTGTCCGGGGCCTGGGTGCTCCCGATGCTGGTCACGCCGCCGCTGTTCACCCGGGACCCGTACAGCTACCTCGCCCAGGGCGCGCTGCCGCTGGCCGGGTTCGACCCGTACGTCCACGGGCCGGACGTGATGGGCGGGGCCTTCACCGACAACGTCCACTTCTTCTGGCAGGACACCCCGGCGCCGTACGGGCCGCTGTTCATCCTGCTCGCCCAGGGGATCGTCCTGCTCGTGGGGCAGCACGTGCTCCTCGGCGTCATCGCGATGCGGATCGCGCTGCTCAGCGGGGTGGCGCTGCTGGTCGCGGTGCTCCCCGCGCTGACCCGCCGGCTGGGCGGGCGCCCGGCCGTGGCGCTGTGGATCGCCGTCGCGAACCCGGTGATGATCGTCCACATGGTCGGTGGCGTGCACAACGACCTGCTGGTCGTGGGGCTGCTCCCGCTGGCCGCGCTGCTCGCCCTGCGCGACCGGCACCTGGCGGCGGTCGCGGTCGCCTCGCTGGCCATGGCGGTCAAGGCGTCGGCCGGGCTGATCCTGCCGTTCCTGGTGCTGGTGTGGGCGGCGCGCCGCACCGGGGGGTTCTGGTCGCGGCTGCTCCGGGCGGGGGTCCCGTCGGTGGCGGTGTTCCTCGCCGTGTTCGGCGCGTGCACCTGGGTGACCGGGTTCGGCCTGGGCTGGCTGCCCGCACTGAGCGCCCCGTCGATGATCGTGAACTGGCTGTCGTGGTCCACCGGTGCGGGGCAGGCAGCCGCCGGGCTGCTCGGGATGGTCGTCGACGACCTCAACGAGCAGGCCTTCGTCGACGTCTCCCGGGCGATCGGCGGGGGCGTGCTCGCCCTGGTGATCGTGGCCCTGTGGTGGCGGGCCCGCGAGGGCGGCACGGTCGCCGTCCGCAACGCGGCGATCGCCATGGCGTTCGCCGCCGTGCTGTCGCCGACGACGCTGCCGTGGTACCTGAGCTGGGGCTTCTGCATCCTCGCGATGACCGCGTGGAGCGCCCGCGGGCTGCAGTGGGTGATCGCAGGCTCGATCTGGCTGATGATCGTCTACTTCCCGAACGGCGAGACCGCGCTGTACGCGTGGCCGTACCTGCTGCTGTGCGCCGCCGCCGCGGCACTGGCCGCGGTCTCGCTGCTGCGCCCGGACCCGCTCGGACCGGGCCGGCCTGGCGCGCCGGTGGGGCGCGACGGTGTCCCGGGCCGGGGCTGACCGGGCCGGCCGGGCCGAGCTCGACGCCGCCGGCCTGACCGATCCCGCGTTGCGCGCCGCGTACGCCGCCTGCCGGGCCCTGCACGCCGCGCACGGCCGCACCTACTTCCTCGCGACCCGCCTGCTCCCCCCAGAGCGCCGGATGGACGTCCACGCCCTCTACGGGTTCGCCCGGCACGCCGACGAGATCGTCGACGACCCCGGCGGCGCCGGCGGCGGCGACCCGCGCGGGCGCCTCGACGCGCTCGACTCCGAGCTGGCCGCCGCGTTCACCGGTACTCCAGCGCCGGGCAGCCGCCCCGAGGTCCTCGCGGTCGCCGAGACCGCGCGCCGGTACGACCTGGACCCGCAGCTCTTCCGGGACTTCCTGGGCTCGATGCGGATGGACCTCACCGTCACCGGCTACGCCGACGACGCGGCGCTGGCCACCTACGTGCACGGCTCGGCGGCCGTGATCGGGCTGCAGACCCTGCCGGTGCTGGGGACCGTGGTACCGCGGGCCGAGGCCGAGCCGCACGCCGCCCTGCTCGGGGTGGCGTTCCAGATGACGAACTTCCTGCGCGACGTCGGCGAGGACCTCGACCGCGGCCGGGTCTACCTGCCGGCCGCGGAGCTGGCCGCGTTCGGGGTGGACCGCGAGCTCCTCGCCTGGTCGCGGCGCACCGGACGGGCCGACTCGCGGATCCGGCGGGCGCTCGCGCACCTCGTCGCCCGCACCCGGGCCACCTACCGGCGCGCGGACCCGGGGATCCCGATGCTGGAGCCGGTGTCGCGCGAGTGCGTCCGGGCGGCGCGCATGCTCTACGCGGGGATCCTCGACGAGATCACCGCCGCCGGCTACGACGTGCTGCGCCGCCGGGTCGCGGTGCCGCCCCGGCGCCGGGCCGCGGTCGCGCTGCCCGGGCTCGCCCGGGCGCTCGCCGCCCGCGGGCGGCAGGCCGGCGAGCGGCTCAGAACGCCATCGCCTGGGCCCGCCGCTTGACCTCCTTGTGCCGGCCCGCCCGGATCGCCCCGATCGGCGAGCCGGGCAGCGACTCGTCCTCGGTGAACAGCCAGGCCAGGATGTCGCGGTCGTCGTAGCCACCGTCGCGCAGCACGGTGATCGTGCCGGCCAGGCCGCGGACGACGTCGTCGCCGGACAGGAACGCCGCCGGGACGACCACCTCGCCCTCGTGCTTCAGCGACAGCAGCTGGCCGTCCCGCACCAGCTGGATGACACGGGACGTGGGGATCGACAGCCGGGCGGCGACGTCGGAGACGCTCAGCGTCTCCTCGGTGACAGCCGCGGGGAGGGACTCGCTCACAGCCGGACACTGTTGCACACGGCACGCCGCCGTCCCACCCGGCGTCGCCGGGCGGACCGTCGGTGACCGCACGCGGGAGGGCGGACGGCGTGCCACACCCGGACGCGCCGGACCACCCGCACGGACGGTGACCGCCGCTGAAGTAGCCTTCCCTCCCGTGAGCGCACCGTCCGGACCGGCCGATCCCGGCACGCCGGGTGCGGCCGGCCGGGTCGCGGCCGACGGCCCCGCGCTGCTCGACGGCCGCTACCTAGTCGGACCGGTGCTGGCCCGCGGCGGCATGTCCACCGTGTACCACGGCACCGACACCCGGCTCGAACGTGCCGTCGCGATCAAGGTCATGGACCCGCGGATGGCCGGCGACCAGGCGTTCCGGGCCCGTTTCGACCGGGAGGCCCGGCTGGCCGCCCGGATCGACCACCCGTCGGTCGTCGCCGTGTACGACCGGGGCACCGTCCCGGCCGGGCCGCTCGGCGAGCCGAGCCTGTTCGTCGTCATGGAGCTCGTCGACGGCGGCACGCTGCGGGACGTGCTGCGCGCCCGCGGCGCGCTCGGCCTGCCCGCCGCCGTCCGCACGCTCGAACCGGTGCTCGCCGGCCTGGCCCGCGCCCACCGGCTGGGCATGGTGCACCGGGACGTGAAACCGGAGAACGTGCTGATCGCGTCCAGCGGGCAGGTGAAGGTCGCCGACTTCGGCCTGCTCACCGCGGCCGCGGAGGCGGGCGTCAGCCACGCCGGGATGATCCTCGGGACGATGGCCTACCTCTCGCCCGAGCAGGTCATGACCGGGCGGGCCGACGGGCGCAGCGACGTGTACGCGGCCGGCGTCGTCCTCTACGAGATGCTCACCGGGCAGCCGCCCTACACCGCGGACAACCCGCTGTCGGTGGCCTACCGGCACGTGAACGAGGACGTCCCGCCCCCGTCGGCGACCGTGCCCGGGCTGCCGGCCGAGGTGGACGCGCTGGTCGCCCGCGCGACCGCCCGCGACCCGGAGGACCGTCCGGTCGACGCCGAGCACTTCCGCCGCGAGCTCCTCGACGTCGCCGACCGGCTGGGCCTGCCCCGCGCCGGGGTCCCGCGCCCGCCCGGCCCGCCACCGCCCGACGACGGCGTGACCCTCCCGGCCGCACCGCGCCGGGTCCGGGCCGAGTCGGACGGGGCCGCGTCCGGCATCCGGCCCCGCGGCGCCCACGGCACCGCGGTCACCCCGGCCGGGGAGCCGGAGGCGCTGTCCCGGTCGGAGCTGCGCGCGCAGCGCCGCCGCGGCCGCCGCGGGTTCGCGCTGTGGATGGTGCTGCTGGTCCTGCTGGCCGCGCTGGCCGGCACCGGCGCGTGGTGGCTCGGCTCGGGCCGGTGGACGACGATGCCGGCGGTGACCGGGCTGGACCGGGACCGCGCGACCGCCCTGGTCGCCGAGTCCGACCTCACGCCGTCGATCACCGAACGGGCGCACGACGACGTCGCCGCGGACGTCGTCGCCGAGGTCGACCCGGCCCCCGAGTCCCGGGTGCTGCGCGGCTCGACGGTCACCCTCGTCGTCTCGACCGGCCGGCCCGCCGTGCCGGAGGTCGCGGCCGGCAGCGCGGTCGCCGACGTCGAGGAGGCGGTGCGCCGGGCCGGGCTCACTCCCGTCCGGTCGACGGCGGCCGAGGAGTTCAGCGCGGACGTCCCGGCCGGCGCGGTGATCCGCACCGATCCGCCCGCCGGCACCCGGCTGCCCGGCGGTGCCCCGGTCACGCTGGTCACCAGCCGCGGCGAGGAGCCCGTGGACGCCCCGCCGCCGCGCCCGACGGCACCGCAACCACCGCCGGGGCAGCAGCAGGACACCGACGTGCCGTTCGTGATCGGGATGAGCGCGGACGAGGCCGAGGAGCTGCTGGAGTCGCAGGGCTTCGACGTCGAGGTGGACCGCAGCTTCCCGTTCGGCCGCCGGGACGGCCAGGTGATCGACCAGGATCCGTCCGCGGGGGACGCCGCCGATCCCGGCGACACCGTCACCCTCACCGTCCTGTAGGGCTGGTGCCTAGAGTTCGAAGCGTGCCCGCACCGGCCCGGTGATCTCCGGCAGCTGCGCACCCGCGACGGTCACGGCGAACGCGCCCGCCCGCACCGCGTAGCACGCCGCGGCGGGCAGCGAGTCCCCGGCGGCCAACCGGACCGCGACGGCCGCGAGGAACGCGTCTCCCGACCCGGTGCTGTCGCACGCGTCCGCAGGGTCCACCGGCCACGCGTCCACCGTGGTCACGGCGCCGGCGTCGTCGACGTCGCAGCCCCGCGCGCCGCGGGTGACGACGGTGCGCGCGACCGGGTGCGTCCCGAGCCGGGCCGCCTCGTGCTCGTTGACGACGAGCACGTCGGTGGCCTCGAGCAGCCCGTCGGGTACCGGCCCGTACGGCGACAGGTTGAGCACCACCGTCGTCCCGGCCGCGCGGGCGGCGCGGGCCGCGGCGAGCACCGTGCCGAGCGGGATCTCCAGCGACAGGGTGAGCACCGCGACCCCGTCGAACGGCGGCAGGTCGTCCGCGGACAGGGTCCGGTTCGCCCCCGGCGACACGACGATCGTGTTGTCCGCGGCCGCGTCCACGGTGATCACGGCAGTGCCGGTGCGGGCGCCGGCGCGGACCGCGACCCGGCCGGCGTCGACGCCGGCCGCGGCGACGGCCTCGCGCACCAGCTCGCCGTGCGCGTCGTCACCGACGGCGCCGACCATGCCGACGTCACCGCCCAGCCGTGCGGCCGCCACCGCCTGGTTGGCGCCCTTCCCGCCGGGGCCGACGGCGAGGTCCTCCCCCGGCACCGTCTCCCCCGGCGCCGGGAACCGCTCGGTCCGCACGACGAGGTCGGCGTTCAGCGAGCCCACCACCAGCACCCTGCTCATGCGTGCCCTCCCGATCCGGTTCGCCACCGCCCGCACCGTGCATGATCACGCAGGTCAGTGCCGCTGCTTCGGCCCTCGACCGCCGGGCCTCGGTACCGCTGCTTCGGCCCTCGACCGCCGGGCCTCAGTGCCACTCCACGAGCCGCCCGGCGTGCCGGACCATCTCGTCGAGCACGGCGAGGTCGAGGTCGGCGGCCGACCGGAAGGATATCGACGCCGCACCCACCCGGGTCCGCCCCAGCCGCGGTCCGTAGGACGTCGACAGGTAGTCGCGTCCCTCGGCGGCGTGCACGTAGAGGCTCAGGTGGTTCGTCTGCCGGGCGAGGCCGACGAGGAACCAGGACACGGGCGCGCCGCGGGGGCGGGGCTGCTCGATGTCGCCGTACCCGATGATCGACTGGTGGGTCCCGCCCCAGAGCACGCCTTCCCACATCCTGCGGGCCCCGCCCGGTAGCGCCGCGGTGATGACGGGGTCGAGGCGGCGCAGCGAGCCGTCGGGATCGTGGGCCGCGAGAAACGCGTCGACCGAGTTGCCGGTCGACCGGACGGACTCTGACCGGGACACGGCACCAACCTATCGGCGTCGCCGGGGAGCGGTCGACGCCCCGGCGTGGCAGGTAGCCTCGCCGGGTGGCCGGACCGGGGGGACAGCGGGTGACCGCGGCGATGGTGGCCGAACGCGCGGGGACCAGCATCTCGACGGTGTCGCTGGTGGTGAACGGCAAGTCCCGCGGCCGGGTATCCGCGGCGATCACCGAGCGGGTGCGGGCGGCGGTGGACGAGCTCGGCTACGTCGTCGACCACGCGGCCAGCTCGCTGGCGCGCGGCCGGACCGACCTGGTCGTGCTGCTGGCCCCCGACCTGCCCAACCCCTACTTCGGCCGGGTGACGACCGGGATCAGGGAGGGCCTGGGCGACCACCACCAGCTGATGCTGTCGGTGATCGCCGGCGGGGCGCAGCCGTCCGCCGACGACGTCCGCCGGATCGCCGCGTTCCGGCCGGCCGGCCTGCTGGTGCACGCCCCGTCGCGGTCGCTGCTGGACGAGCTCGAGCCGGGTGGCCCGCCGCTGGTCCTGCTGGACGCCCCCGGTTTCGAGGACCGCGCCGCGACCGTCACGTTCGACCTGCGGCCGGGGGTTCGGGCCCTGGTCGGGCACCTCGCCGCGGCCGGGCACCGGACCGTCGCCTACCTGGACGGCTCGACGCCCTCGGCGACGTTCGCGCTGCGCCGGTCCCTGCTGCGGGCGGTCGCCGCCGAGCACGGCGTCACGGTCCTCGGGACCGGCCACGACCGGGACGAGGACCCGCCGTGCGACGCCCCGGTCCGCGCCGGGCTGTCCCTGGAGGACGCCGCCGACACCGCGGTCGACGCGCTGCCCGGCTGGCGCGACGCCGGCGCCACCGCCGTCGTCGCGGCCGCCGACACCCTCGCCTACGGGGTGCTGGCCGCCGCCCACCGGCTCGGGCTGGCCGTGCCCGGTGATCTCGCCGTCGCCGGGTTCGACGACCTGCCGTACTCGCAGGTCACGGCGCCGCCGCTGACCAGCGTGGCGCTGCCCGCGGAGGAGCTGGGCCGGGCCGCCGCGCGGCGGCTCAGCGCGCTGCTCACCGGCGCCGGCACGCCGGGGCCGGCGCCGCTGACCACCCGGCTGGCCGTGCGCGCCAGCACCTCCCCGGCGGGCTGACCCCGTCACGCACTAGCCGCGGAGCATCTCCGCGACCAGGAACGCCAGCTCCAGGCTCTGCTGGGTGTTCAGCCGCGGGTCGCAGGCCGTCTCGTACCGGCCGGCGAGGTCGGTGTCGGAGATCCGCTGCGCGCCGCCCAGGCACTCGGTGACGTCCTCACCGGTGACCTCGACGTGGATGCCGCCGGGGTGGGTGCCCAGGGTGCGGTGCACCTCGAAGAAGCCCTGCACCTCGTCGACGATCCGGTCGAAGTGCCGGGTCTTGTACCCGGTCGAGGACTCGTGGGTGTTGCCGTGCATCGGGTCGCACTGCCAGATGACCTTGTGCCCGGACGCGGTGACCTTCTCCACGATCGACGGCAGCACGTCGCGGACCTTGTCGTTGCCCATCCGGGAGATCAGCGACAGCCGGCCGGGCCGGTTGTGCGGGTCGAGCCGCTCGACGTACTCGACGGCCTGGTCGGGCGTCGTCGTCGGACCGATCTTCATGCCGATCGGGTTGGCCAGCAGCTCGGCCAGCGCGACGTGCGCGCCGTCGAGCTGGCGGGTGCGCTCGCCGATCCAGAGGAAGTGCGTGGACAGGTCGTAGAGCCGGGGCGACTCGCCGCCGTCGCGGTCGGTGTCCAGGCGCAGCATGGCGCGCTCGTAGTCGATCAGCAGCGCCTCGTGGCTGGCGTAGAACTCGACCTCGTGCAGGTTGTGGTCCTGCACGCCGCACGCGTCCATGAACCGGACGGCGCGGTCGATCTCGGCGGCGACGGCCTCGTAGCGCACCCCCGCGGCCGAGGTCAGCACGAAGTCCTTGTTCCAGTCGTGCACCTTGGTCAGGTCGGCCATACCGGTCGCGGTCAGCCCCCGCACGAGGTTCATCGCGGCCGAGGCGTTGGCGTAGGCGCGGATCATCCGGGAGGGGTCCGGGATGCGGGCCTGCGGGTCCGGGGTGAGCGCGTTGACGATGTCCCCGCGGTAGGACGGCAGCCCGGCCGCGTCGATCGCGCTGCTGCGCGGCTTGGCGTACTGGCCGGCGATCCGGCCGACCTTGACGACCGGCATCGACGCGCCGTAGGTGAGGACGACCGCCATCTGCAGCAGCGTGCGGATCGTCGCCCGGATGTGCGGCTCGGTGTTGTCGACGAAGGTCTCCGCGCAGTCCCCGCCCTGCAGCAGGAACGCCTCACCGTTGGCGACGGCGGCGAGCCGGTCCTGCAGCCGGTCCACCTCGGGCGGCAGCACGACCGGCGGGACCGACTCGAGCACCTTGCGCACGTCGGCGACGCCCGCCGGGTCGGGCCAGTCGGGCTGCTGCTGGGCAGGACGGGAGAGGGCGTCGTCCAGGGCGGAGCGCAGCTCCGCCGGCAGCGGCGGCAGCTCCGGGAGGACGTCGATCGGCGCGTCGACGGACCAGTTCACGGTCCCAGAGTAGGCGCTGCGGCCTCCTCAGCGGGCCCCGGCCCCCGTGGCGAGCGTCTCGGCGATGACCTCCCACCGGCGCAGGTTGTGCCGGGCGTCGGCCAGCGCGTCGTGCGCGTCCCGCGGCGGCGGGGGCAGGGTGGGCCGCCCGGCGTCCTCCCAGCGCTGGCGCAGCTCCCGGGTGAACCGGGGCATCGCCCGTGGCAGCGCCGGCATGGCGCCCCACAGCTGGCAGAGCGCGACGTGGTCGTAGGCGGCGATCCAGGCCCACAGCTCGACCTCGCCGGGCGCCGACGTGCAGAACGCCAGCAGCTCCTCCCGGATCCGGGACCGGGACCTCCACGCCGGGTCCGACGGCGGCGGCAGCTTGGGCAGCACGTTGTCCCGCACCCAGCGGCCGGCCCGGTTCGGGTCGAACTCGGTGGACACGGCGTAGAACTCGCGTCCGTCCTCGCCGACCATCCCGATGGACACCAGGTCGATCGTGGTCCCGTCCTCGATGAACTCGCAGTCGTAGAAGAACCGCATCAGCTGGCCCGCGAGTCGGGCACGTGCGGGTCGGGCCGGTGCAGGGCGGGCCGGGCCGGTGCGGGCGGCGGCGCGCCGGACGCGGCCCGTTCCTTGACCGAGGCGGCGTAGAGGTCGACGTAGGTCTGGCCGGAGAGCTCCATCAGGTTGTACATGATCTCATCGGTCATCGACCGCTCGATGAACCGGTCCCCCGCCATGCCCTCGTAGCGGCTGAAGTCGATCGGCTCACCGATGATGATCTTGACCTTCCGCGGGCGCCACATCCGGGAGCCGATCGGGTTGACCTTGTCGGTCCCGACCATCGCGACCGGGATCACCGGGACGCCCGCCTCGAGGGCCATCCGGGCGACGCCGGTCTTGCCCTTGTACAGCCGCCCGTCGGGTGAGCGGGTGCCCTCCGGGTAGATGCCGAGCAGCTTGCCCTCCCCGAGCAGCCGCACCGCGGTGTCCATCGCCGCGCGGGCCGCGGAGCCGCCGGAGCGGTCCACCGGCACCTGCCCGACGCCGGTGAAGAACTGCTTCTTGAGCCAGCCGCGGACCCCGGGCTCGGTGAAGTACTCGCGCTTGGCGAGGAAGGTGACCCGGCGCGGCAGCATCAGCGGGAGGAAGAACGAGTCGGCGACCGCGAGGTGGTTGCTGGCGAGGATCGCGCCACCCCGCTCGGGGACGCGCTCCCCGCCCGTCACCTCGGGTCGGCAGAAGAGCCGCATCAACGGGCCGAGCAGCACGAACTTGGACCACCAGTACAGCACCCTGCGCTGCCTCCCTACCGACTTCCGGCGCCAGCCTACGGAGCGTCCCCGGATCCTCACAACGGGGCCATGATCACCTCGTCGCCCGCGCGCGCAGGGAGGGGATGGATCCGGCGCCGCGTCGTGACAGGATGGGCCGGCGGACGAGCCGGGAAGGACTCCGAATGGACCCTGCACGCCGCCGGGACGACCGGCCGGACGACGACTTCGAGTCGATCGTCGCGAGCTGGCGTCGCGAGGGCTCGGTGCCCGACTGGCCGTCCGACCGCACCGACACCGCCGAGCCGCCCGAGCACCACGAGCACCCCGGGGCGGGTGCGGTGCACCGGCCGGGCCCGACGGCCGGGCTCGACGCCGACGACGAGCACTACCACCCGCCCGAGCC
This sequence comes from Pseudonocardia sp. C8, assembly GCF_014267175.1. Classification (NCBI taxonomy): domain Bacteria; kingdom Bacillati; phylum Actinomycetota; class Actinomycetes; order Pseudonocardiales; family Pseudonocardiaceae; genus Pseudonocardia; species Pseudonocardia sp. C8. Next base: position 1,891,720 of record NZ_JACMTR010000002.1, on the reverse strand, counting down.
GCCGCCGCTGCCCCGGCCGGGCCCGCCCGCGGTCGTGGGCGGCGGGCTGATCCTGCTGGGGCTGCTGCTGTGCGTCGCGCCGGGCCTGCTCGGCGCCGGCGGCACCTGGCCGCTGCCGCTCGGGCTGGTGCTGATCTCGGCCGGGCTGACCTGGCTGGTGCTGCGGCTGTGGACCGCCGACCCCGGCGACCCCGGCCCCGACCCCTACGACGACGGCTCGCGGATCTGAACGGCGGCGTCCCGGGCGAGCGTGGCCGCCCCCACCACCGCGGCCGCCGCACCCAGCTGGGCGGTGCGGATCCGGGCCAGCGGGCGGTGCGCCGCGCCGGTCCCGACCCGCGTGTAGTGCTCGCGCGCGGCGTCGAGGAACAGCGGCGCGGACGTCGACACCCCGCCGGCCAGGACCACCAAGTCCGGGTCGAAGACGTCGGCGACCAGCGACAACCCCTCCCCCAGCCAGCGGGCCAGGTCGTCGAGGGCGGCCCGGCCCACCGGGTCGCCCTCCCGGGCGGCGGCGGCCACCCGCTTGCCGGTGATCCGCCCCGGGTCGGCGGCCGCCTCGCGGGCCAGCACCGACGGACCGGGCGCGTCCGCCGACGAGATCATCTCCAGGGCGGTGGTGGCGAGCGCGGTGCCGCTGCAGTAGCGCTCCCAGCAGCCGCGCTTGCCGCACGGGCAGGCCCGGCCGTCCGGGACCACGCGCAGGTGCCCCAGCTCCGGGGCGACGCCGTGCGCGCCGCGGAACAGGTCCCCGCCGAGCAGCAGGGCGCCGCCGATGCCGGTGCCGAGCGCGATCACGACGACGGTGGACGCCCCGGCCGCGGCCCCGTAGCGGCGCTCGGCGAGCGCCGCGGAGTTGGCGTCGTGCTCGACGACGACCGGCAGCCCGCCGAGGCGCTCCGAGATCCGGTCGGCGACCGGCGCGTCCCGCCAGGACAGGTGCGGCGCGTACCGGACCAGCCCGCGCGGGGCGTCGACGAAGCCGGCCAGAGCGAGCCCGGCCGCGCGGACCGGGTACCGCCCGCGGAGCTCGTCGACGGCACCGGTGATCGCCGCCTCGAGGGCGTCGTCGGTGCGGGGGGTGGGCGCGGTCGCGGTGTCGAGGATCTCGCCGTCGGCGTCGACCACCCCCGCGCGGACGCTGGTCCCGCCGACGTCGACCCCGATCGTGAGCCCGTCGCCGGTGCGGGGGCTCACGTCCGGTGCACCACGATCCGCTGCACGGTGCGGCCGCGCGGCCGGCGCACCGGGGACCCGTGCGGCCCCCCGGTCCCGCGCGGCGCTCCGGTCCCGCGCGGCGCGGCGCTCCCGTAGGGCGCAGCGGCCCCGGGCGACCCGGTGGTCTCGCGCGACCCGGCGGACTCGCGTGACCCGGCAGCACCGCGCGGCGCGGTGGCCCCGGGCGGCGTGTCGGTCCCCGGCGGTGCGCCGGTCCCGGGCGGTGCGGTGGCCCCCGGCTCCCCGGGGCGCGGCGGCGGGTCCTCCAGCACCGCCACCAGCGCGGCGAGCAGGCCGGTGGCGTGCTCCGCGAGCGCGGCCGCCAGCTCGGAACGCTCACCGCGCAGCAGCCCGATCAGCGCGCACACCGGGCACGCGGTGCACGCCCCCGCGCTGCCCGGGGCGGGCTCGCGGTCGTCCGCGGCGAGCGGCTCGACCGCGGCCCGCAGGCGCTCGGCGAGCAGGCGGGCGGTGGCGCGCAGCTCGTCGGAGAGCCCCGCGTGGGCACCGCAGTTCCGGGCCGTCACGAGGTCATCCAGGTGCCCGGGTCGGGCACGAACGTGATCACGAGGCGGGCGTCGGAGCCGGCGCCCTCCAGCCGAGCACCGGTGGCCTCGCAGCGGCGCAGCACCGACGGCAGCGCGACGACCCGCCGGGAGAACCCGATCCCGACGACCATGTCGTCGCCGATCCGGGCCAGGTCCAGCGGGGCGTCCTCGGCGCCGGGCAGGGCGACGTCCAGCTCGAACTCGGTGTCCCGGGAGACCCCGTGCCCCGCGGTGCGGCGCATCTCCATCAGCGGGCGCACCGGCGCGTCGTCCGGCGACCCGGCCGGGTCGGTGTCGTGGTAGATCGAGCGGGCCAGCTCCCGCAGCGCCTCGACGCCGGTCGGCTCGGCAGCGGTGTAGCGCACCGTGGTGACCGGGACGTCCGCGCCGATCTGGTCCAGCTCGGCGAGCACCGCCCGTTGCTCGGCGGCGCGCTCGCGCAGCCAGCGGGCCGCGGGGCCGCGCAGCGACGGCGGCGGGCCGGGCATCACCCGGTTGGCCAGCAGCGCGTCGACCCGCAGCTCGTGCAGGGCGAGCGCGGTCAGCGTGCGCCGGGTCTCCGCGGCGACCACCCGCTCCGGGGTGAGGACGAGCCGGATCGAGGTGCGGGTCCGGTCGGCGAGCAGTGCGCGCAGCCCGGCGAGCTGCTCGGCGAACGCGCCGAGCGCGGCGACCGTGCGGTCCCAGCCGCCGTTGTCGTTCTTCGCGCCGGCCAGGTTCGCGACGAGCCCGCGGACCGCCCGGCGGTGCGCGGGGAACAGCCGCTCGACGTAGCCGGACAGCGCCTCGGGCAGGGTCAGCAGCCGCAGCGTCTCGGCGGTGGGGCCGCAGTCGACGACGACGACGTCGTAGGCCCCGGAGTCGGCGAAGCGCTGCACCTCGACGAGCGCGAGGAGGTCCTCGACGCCGGGCAGCACGGTGAGCTCGTCGGCGACCAGCTCGTCGACGCCGGCACCGGCCAGCATGGTGCGCAGGTGGCCCTGCAGCTCGCCCCAGGCGCCGTCGAGCAGGTGCCGGGCCTCGATGTGCGCGCCCCACAGGCGGTCGGCGACCTCGGTGGGTTCGGCGCCGAGCTCGGTGCCGAGGGCGTCGCCGAGCGAGTGCGCGGGGTCGGTGGACACCACGAGCGCCGACCGGCCGGACCCGGCGAGCAGTGCGGCGGTGGCGGCGGCGAGGGTCGTCTTGCCGACCCCGCCCTTGCCGGTGAACAGCACGACGCGCACGGGCGGGAGCCTAACGACCGGCGGTGCCCTGCCGGGCTCTCACCCCTTCTCGACGCGTCGCTTCAGTCCCTTCAGCGCGGCGTCGATGATCACCTTCTCGGCCTTGCGGCGGAGCATCCCGATCATCGGGAAGTTCACCTCGACCGAGAGCTCGTAGGTGACCCGGGTGCCGGTGCCGTCCGGCTCCAGCCGGTACGCGCCGTCCTGGGCCTTCTGGATACCGCCCTTGACCAGGGTCCACGTGACCGAGCGGTCGTCGCCGGCCCAGTCGTAGTCGAGGGTGTAGGAGTCCTTGATCGCGCCGGCGTCCATCGAGAACCGGACCTGCCTGGCCCGGTCGCCCGTCCCCGGGTCGAGGATCTCGACCGCGGTGATCTGGTCGGTCCACTCCGGGTACGACGCGAAGTCCGCGACGACCGCCATCACCTGTTCCGGCGGGGCGTCGATGTGGATCGAGGAGGTGGTCGCGTCGGCCATGGCGGGGAGGTTATCGGCCACCGGACAGGTGGAGCACGTAGGGCGTCTCCAGCGCGCGGAAGTGCCCCACGTTCACGCACTCGGTCCGGCCGGCCCTGGCCCGGCGGTGCAGCGGCTGGTGGACGTGCCCGAACAGCGCGTGCGAGGGCTGCTCGGACCGGATCCGCGCGGTCAGCGGTGCGCTGGCGAGCTCCCCGCGGCGCGTGACGACGTCGTAGACGAGCTCCGGGACCGCCGGCGGCACGTGCGTGCACAGCACGTCGGCGGGCCCGAGCGCGGCGAGCCGGGCGGTCCAGTCCTCGTGGGTCAGGAAGTGCGGCTGCCACGGCCCGGGCCGGCGCGGGTCGATCCCGGCCGGGAGCGGGACGCCGCCGAGGAACCCGACCCGGTGCCCGGCGATCTCGATCACCCGGCCGTCGGCGGCGGTGACACCGTCGGTGTCCGGCCAGGCGGCGGGCACGTCGACGTTGCCGGGGATCGCCCACACCGGGACGTCGAGCGCCCCGAGCACGCCGAACAGGGTGGCGTACTCCTCCCGGACGGCCTCCTCGACGGCGGCGGCCGGGTCGGCGAACCGGGCCCAGGACCGTTCCAGCAGGCCGAGCATCTGGGCGCGGGGCGCCCCGACCCGGCGCATCCGGCCGAACTCGGCGGCGACGCCGGCGCCGAGCAGCCGCGAGATGATCCCGTTGTCCGGGTCGCGGTAGTCGACGAACTCGAGCAGGTCCCCGAGCACGACCAGCCCGTCGGCGCCGGCCGCGGCGCGGGCCAGCGCGCGGGCGTTGCCGTGGACGTCGGAGACGACGTGCAGCCGCACTCAGCGCTCCCGGACCGACGGCGCGACACCGGCCGGGCGCCCGCCCTCCAGGCGGCGCTTCAACGTGAAGGCGTGTGCCTTGAACGCCCGGTGCCGCCGGTCGCTCTCGGCCCGTCCGGCCCGGCGGCGGCGCAGCCCCGGCACCGGTTCCGTGGGTTCGGCACGCAGGAAGAAGTGCAGGACGGTGCCGTCGAGCACCTCCTCGCACCACACCTCCATCGTCCCGGTGAGCGCGCCGGTGACCGTCCAGCGCAGCCCCGCGGGGCCGCGGTCGTGCGCGACCTCCGGGCGCAGGTCCGGCCAGTAGACCGGCCAGCGCGCCGGATCGGCGAACTCGGCCGCCACCCGCTCCCGGGGCACGGCCAGGAACGTCTCGTCGATCACGTCCACGGTCGGTGCGGTCGGCGGGCCGGTCACCCGACCAGCGTGCCAGCCCGGTGGCGGCCCGCCCGCGGGGGTACGGTCGCGCTGCAACCGGTCTGTCATCTCCGAGCGATGTACGGACTCGCTACCAGCCGGTAAGTTCACGGCCCAGCAGGTCGGTGCGCTCGTCGCTCCGACGAGTTCCAGCCCTGTCGAGGCCGCCAGGAGGTCGATCCCGTGCGTGAGTACAGCATCCCCGCGAACGTGTCGGTGGGAGCCGAGGAGTCGCTCTCCGACGCCGTCTTCTCCCACGCCGCCGAGCACCCCGCGGACGTCCTCTACCGCCGCAAGGGTTCCGGCGGATGGAGCGACGTGACGGCCCGCGAGTTCGCCGGGCAGGTGACGCGGGTGGCCGCGGGCCTGATCGCGGCCGGCGTGCAGACCGGGGACCGGATCGCGCTGCTGTCCCGCACCCGCTACGAGTGGACGCTGTTCGACTACGCGATCCTCGCGGCGGGCGCCGTCACCGTCCCGATCTACGAGACCTCGTCGCCGGACCAGATCGCCTGGATCGTGTCCGACTCCGGCGCGGCCGGGATCGTCGTCGAGACCGCCGACCACGCGGCGTCGGTCGACAAGGTGCGCGCCGACCTGCCCCAGCTGCGCAACATCTGGCAGATCGAGCCGGCCGCGTCCGCCCCGGACGCCCCGTCGGCCGTCGAGCAGCTGACCGGTCTCGGCTCGGACACCGCGGACGACGTCGTGCACGAGCGCCGGGGTGCGGTCCGCGCCGACGACCTCTGCACGCTGATCTACACCTCGGGCACCACCGGACGGCCCAAGGGCTGCGAGCTCACCCACCGCAACCTGCTCACCGAGTGCCGGACGATCGCCGCGACGATCCCGGACCTGCTCGCCTCCGGCGGGTCGGTGCTGCTGTTCCTGCCGCTCGCGCACGTGTTCGGCAAGGTCATCCAGTGCGGCGCGCTGATCACCCGGACCACGGTCGGGCACACCCCGGACGTGAAGAACCTGCTGCCCGACCTGGCCGAGTTCCGGCCGACGTTCCTGCTCGCGGTGCCGCGGGTGTTCGAGAAGGTCTACAACGGCGCCCGGCTCAAGGCGCACGACGCGGGCAAGGGCAAGATCTTCGACGCGGCGGCGGACACCGCGATCGCCTACTCCGAGGCGCTCGACCAGGGCGGCCCCGGCCTGGTGCTCAAGGCCAAGCACGCGCTGTTCGACAAGCTCGTCTACAACAAGCTGCGCGAGGCGGTCGGCGGGAACGTCCGGGCCGCGGTGTCGGGGTCGGCGCCGCTGGGTGCCCGGCTCGGCCACTTCTTCCGCGGTGTCGGGCTGCCGGTGCTGGAGGGCTACGGCCTCACCGAGACCTCGGCCGGCATCACGCTGAACACGCTCGACGCCCAGCGGATCGGCTCGGTCGGCCGCCCGGTGCCGGGCTGCGCGGTCCGGATCGGGCCCGACGGCGAGATCCTGCTCCGCGGCGACATCGTCTTCCGGGGGTACTGGCACAACGAGGAGGCCTCCCGGGAGGCCCTCGAGCCGGACGGCTGGTTCCACTCCGGCGACATCGGCGAGATCGACGACGCCGGCTTCCTCACGATCACCGGCCGCAAGAAGGAGATCATCGTCACCGCGGGCGGGAAGAACGTCGCGCCCGCGGTGCTGGAGGACCGGCTGCGGGCGCACCCGCTGGTCGGGCAGTGCATCGTGCTGGGCGACCAGAAGCCGTTCATCTCGGCGCTGGTCACGATCGACCCGGAGGCCCTGCCCGGCTGGCGCGAGCGCCACGGCAAGCCGGCGGGGGCGGGCGGCTCGGCGTCCGACCTGGTCGACGACCCGGAGCTGCGTGGTGAGGTCGCGGCCGCGGTCGAGGAGGCCAACCAGGCCGTGTCGCGGGCCGAGCAGATCCGCAAGTTCCGGATCCTGCCCGTCGACTTCTCCGAGGCCGGCGGGGAGCTGACGCCGACGATGAAGGTCAAGCGCAAGGTCGTCCTGGAGTCCTACGCCGAGGAGATCGAGGCGCTCTACTCCGGCACGCCCGCCCACCGGACCTGACCGCCCCTGGCCCTGCGCTCGCGCCCGCCCCTCCCCCCTCATTGCCACTCATGGAGCTTTAGTCCTGTGGCACGGGACTGAAGCTCCATGAGTGGGTTCCCGGTGGGGCGAGGAACGTGCGCAGGCGGGTCACGGAGGCGGGGCCGCCCCAGATGTGGCGCACCCGTTCTCGGCCGGCCCGGCCCATCGCCGCGGCCCGGTCCGGGTCGGCCAGCAGGGACGCGATCCGGTCGGCGACGGCCGCGACGTCCCGGCCCGGGACGACGTGCCCGGTGACGCCCTCCTCGACGGTCTCCGGGGCCCCGCCGGAGTCCCCGGCGACGACCGGCAGCCCGGCCGCCGCGGCCTCCAGCAGCGCGATGCCCAGCCCCTCGACGTCCAGGCCGCCGAGATGGGTGCGGCAGGGCAGCGCGAAGACGTCCCCCGCGGCGTGGTGCGCCGCGAGGTCGGCGGCCGGCACTCCCCCGGTGACGACGACGGCGTCGGCCACCCCGCACCGGGCGGCCAGGCGCCGCAGCCGGTCCCGGTAGGGGCCGCCGCCGACCAGCAGGAGCCGGGTGCCCGGCACCCGCTCCCGGATCCGGGGCAGCGCCGCGACCAGCACGTCCTGCCCCTTGCGTGGCACCAGCCGGGACACGCAGGACACGACCGGGGCCGAGCCGAGTGCGTACCGGGACCGGATCGCCGCCCGCGCGGCCGGGTCCGGGGCGAAGCGGGCCGTGTCCACCGGCGGTGGTAGCGGCTCCAGGGCGGCGTCCGGGCCGAACGCCGCGCCGAGCCGGTCCCGGGTCCAGCGCGACACGGTGGTGACGACGTCCGCGTCGGCCCCGATCCGGCGCAGCACCTGCCGGGCGCCGGGCAGCATCGACCAGCCCACCTCGTGGCCGTGGGTGGACGCGACGACGCGGGCGATCCCGGCCCGGCGCCGCAGGCCCGGCCCGAGCAGGCCGAGCGGCGCGGTGGCGCCGAACCAGACGGTGCCGGCGCCGTGCTCGCGCGCCAGGCACGCGGCCCGCCGGGCGACCTCCCCGACCGGCAGCATCAGCGACGTGCGGTGCCGGTGCACCGGGAAGGGCTGGGCGGCGTCGAACTCCCGGTCCCCGCGCCAGGCGGGCGCGTAGACCGCGAGGTCGCCGGGCGGCAGGCCGCGGGCGAGGTCGTGCAGATAGCTCTGGATCCCGCCGGGGCGCGGCGGGAAGTCGTTGGTCACGAGCAGCGTGCGCGCCACGGCCGGACGGTATCCCGGCCCGGGTCGCCCCCTGCGACGGCACCCGTCCCGGGCCGACTCCGACCCTTGCCGGCCTTATGTGAACTGTGATTAGCTCAATCAAGACGTCGTCACCCTATCTGGCAAGCCCTGCTCCTGACCGGGAGGAACGTTCATGAGTCGAAGTGCGCACATCGCGGGGGTCGGGATGGTGCCGTTCACCAAGCCGCGCGAGACGCAGGGCTACGAGACGATGGGAGCGCAGGCCGCCCGCGCGGCCCTGCAGGACGCCGGGGTGGACTACGACCTCGTCCAGCAGGCGTACGTCGGCTACGTCTACGGGGACTCGACGTCGGGACAGGCTGCGCTGTACCCGGTCGGGCTGACCGGCGTCCCGGTCGTCAACGTCAACAACAACTGCTCGACGGGCTCGTCGGCGCTGTTCCTCGCCCGGCAGGCCGTCGCCTCCGGCGCGGTGGAGTGCGCGCTCGCGCTGGGCTTCGAGCAGATGGTCGACGGTGCCCTGTCGATGGCCTACACCGATCGCCGGTCACCGTTCGCGAGCTTCGACGAGGCCGCCCGGCCCCTGCAGGAACGCGACGAGAAGGCCCCGTTCGCCGCGCAGTACTTCGGCGGCGCCGGCCGCGAACACATGGAGCGCTACGGCACCGAGCAGGCCACGTTCGCCAAGATCTCGGTCAAGGCGCGCCGGCACGCGGCGAACAACCCGTACGCGGTCTTCCGCACCCCGGTGTCCGAGGACGAGGTGCTCGCCTCGCCGGCCGTCTACGGCCCGCTGACCCGCCTGATGTGCTGCCCGCCCACCTGCGGTGCGGCGGCCGCCGTGGTGTGCAGCGCCGAGTTCGCCCGCCGGCACGGCATCGACGCCTCGGTCGTGGTCCGCGCCCAGTCGATGACCACGGACACCCCGAGCACGTTCGAGGCCGGCGACATGCGCCGCATCGTCGGGTACGACCTCACCGCCGCCGCGGCGACCCAGGTCTACGAGGCCGCCGGGGTGTCCCCGGAGGACGTGCCGGTCGTGGAGCTGCACGACTGCTTCGCGACCAACGAGCTGATCACCTACGAGGGCCTCGGCCTGACGCCGGAGGGATCCGCGGAGAAGTTCGTGCGGGACGGGGACAACACCTACGGCGGCCGGGTCGTGACCAACCCGTCCGGCGGGCTGCTGTCCAAGGGGCATCCGCTCGGCGCCACCGGGCTCGCCCAGTGCGCCGAGCTGGTCTGGCAGCTGCGCGGGACCGCCGGCCCGCGGCAGGTGGACGGCGCGCGCCTGGCCCTGCAGCACAATCTCGGCCTCGGCGGGGCCTGCGTGGTCACGCTCTACGAGCGGGTGGCGGCATGAGCGCGCGGATCGACGACTCGGTCGTCGGGACCGTCCAGCCGACGGTCGAGGTCGACGTCGAACGCGGCCGGCTGCGGGCGTTCTCCCACGCCATCGGCGAGACCGACCCCGTCTACGTCGACGTCGACGCGGCGCGCGCGGCCGGTCATCCGGACCTGCCGGTACCGCCGACGTTCCTGTTCGGCGCCGGGCTCGGCCGCGGTGGCGACGACTTCACCTGGCTCACCGCGCTCGGCGTCGACCTGCGCGGTGTGCTGCACGGCTCGCAGCGGTTCACCTACCACTCGGTGGCCCACGCCGGGGACTCCCTGCGGCTCACCCCGCAGATCGTCGACACCTACGAGAAGAAGGGCGGCACGTTGCGGTTCCTCGTCCGGCAGACGGTCGTGACCCGGGTGGACGGGTCGGCGGTGGCCGACCTCGAGGAGACGATCGTGGTGCGGGAGGTCGGATCGTGACCGCCGTGCCCGGCCGGGTGGAGGTGGGCACCGAGCTCCCGCCGCTGGAGCTGCCCCCGATCACCCGGACCACGCTGGCCCTGTTCGGCCCTGCCTCCGGGGACCTCAACCCGATCCATCTCGACCTCGACGTGGCCCGCTCGGCCGGGCTGGACGACGTGTTCGCCCACGGCATGCTGTCGATGGCCTACCTCGGGCGGCTGCTCACCGGATGGGTCGACCAGCGCGCGGTCCGCTCCTTCGGTGTGCGGTTCGCGGCGATCACCCCGGTGCACGCCCGGCCGACCTGCCACGGCCGGGTCACCGCCGTCGACGCCGTCGACGGCGAGCGGCGCGCCACGCTCGCCCTCACCGTCACCCTCGCCGACGGCACCACCACGCTCACCGGCGACGCCGTCGTCGCCCTCGACACCCCCGGAACGGAGACCCCATGACCGCGCCCCTCACCGACCGCGTCGCCCTCGTCACCGGCTCCGGGCGTGGCATCGGCCGCGAGATCGCACGCAAGCTCGCCGGGGCCGGTGCGGCCGTCGTGGTCAACGACCTGGACGCCGACGTGGCCGCGCAGACGGTGGACGAGATCACGGCCGCGGGCGGGCGGGCCACCGCGTGCGCCGGGAGCGTCACCGACCCCGGCTTCGCGCAGCGGTTCGTCGACACCGCCACCGACACCTACGGCGGCCTGCACATCATCGTGAACAACGCCGGCTACACCTGGGACACCGTCGTGCAGAAGATGACCGACCAGCAGTGGGACGACATCCTCGACGTCCACCTCAAGGCGCCGTTCCGGATCCTCCGCGCCGCCCAGCCGGTGATCTCCGCTGCGGTCAGGGCCGAGCGGGCGGCCGGTGGCCCGCGCATCACCCGCAAGGTCGTCAACATCTCGTCGGTCGCCGGGACGGCCGGCAACGCGGGCCAGATCAACTACAGCTCGGCCAAGGCCGGGGTCACCGGCATGACCAGGACGCTGGCCAAGGAGTGGGGCCGCTACGACGTCACCGTCAACTGCGTCGCGTTCGGCTTGATCCGGACCCGGCTCACGGAGGCCGCCGCCGGCGGCGACGCGCACATCGACGTCGACGGCCGCCAGATCAAGGTCGGCGTGAACCCGGACCTGCTCGCCCGGCTCGAGCACGGCATCCCGCTCGGCCGGGCCGGGACACCGGCCGAGGCCGCCGGTGCGGTCTACCTGTTCTGCCAGCCGGAGAGCGACTACGTCTCCGGGCAGGTGCTGGTCTGCGGTGGTGGGTTCACTGGCTGAGCCCGGTACGGCCCGCGTCGAGGTCGACGCGGGCGTCGCGACTGTCATGCTGGACCGGCCCCCGCGCAACGCGCTGACCGCCGCCTTCGCCGAGGCGATCGTGGGTGCCCTCGACGACGTCGGTGCCGACCGCCGGGTCCGCGCCATGGTCCTGACCGGGGCAGGCCGCACGTTCTGCGCCGGCGCCGACCTGCTCGACGGCCCGGAATCACTGCGCCGGCTGCTCGAGGACGACGGCGCCGACCGGCCCGGCTACCGCGAGCCCGCAGCCCGGATCGTGACGGCGATCCGCCGGCTCCGGGTCCCGGTGATCGCGGCGGTCAACGGGGACGCCGCCGGGGGCGGGGCCACGATCTCCCTCGCGGCCGATGTCCGATACGCCGCCGCCGGAGCCCGGTTCTCGTTCCCGTTCACCCGGCTCGGCGTGTGCCCGGAGGGCGCATCGACCTACCACCTGCCCCGGCTGGTCGGTCCCGGCCGGGCCGCGGACTGGTTGCTGTCCGGCCGGCGGATCGACGCCGACGAGGCCCTCGCCGCCGGTCTCGTGTCCCGGCTGCTTCCGGCGGACCGGGTGCTCGAGGAGGCCCGTGCCTGGGCCCGCGAGGTGGCGCTGCGGTGCTCGCCGGCGGCCGTGGCCGCCACCCGCGGCCTGCTCGCCGCCGCACCGGACACCCCGGAGGCCGCCTCCGCCGCGGAGAGCCGCACGCTCGTCGAGCTGGCGGCGGGGCCGGACTGCCCGGAAGGGGTGTCGGCGTTCCTCGAGCGCCGGGATCCCCGGTTCCGGCCCGTCGATACGCTGTCCCGGACGCCGTGACAGCAGTGGGGAGCTGATGAGCACCGACACCCCGCCGCGGACCGCGGCCCCGCGCCGCAGGCCGCGCGACCGCAAGCAGCAGATCCTCACCGCGGCCCGGGACCAGTTCTGGTCCCGTGGCTACCACCAGGTGGGCATGGCCGAGCTCGCGGCGGCCGTCGACATCGGGGCCAGCGCCCTCTACCGGCACTTCCGGAGCAAGCACGACCTGCTCCTGGCCGCGCTCGACGAGGACCTGACCGCAGCCGAGCGGACGGTCGGCCTGACCGGCGCCGACGTGGTGGACGGCCTGGCCCGGGTCGGCCTGGAACGCCGCGGGTTCGGGCTGCTCTGGGAGCGGGAGGCGGGGCACCTGCTGCCGGCCGAGCGGATCGCGATCTGGCGGCGGCTGCGCAGGCTCGCCGAGGCCGTCGAGGCGGCGGTGCCCGCCCCGGACGCCGCGAACCTCCGCGCCTGGGCGGCCCTGTCGGTGACCAACAGCCCGTCCCACCACCGGGTGGCCCTCGACCAGGAGCGGTTCCGGCGGCTGCTCGGCGAGGCCGCGCACGCCTGCCTCGCCGTGTCGCTGCCGGACCCGCCGCGGCCGGCACCCGTTCCGCGCCGTGCCGGGCGCGGGCTCGCCCCGGCCTCCCGGCGCGAGGCGCTCCTGGCCGCGGCGCTGCGCCTGTTCGCCGAGCGGGGCTACCCCTCGGTGGGGCTCACCGACATCGGCGCCGCCACCGGGATCGCCGGGCCGAGCGTGTACAACCACTTCCCGACCAAGGTCGACCTGCTCGACGCCGCCCTGCGGCGCGGGGAGGAACGTCTCTGGCTCGGCCTGCACCACGTCCTCGCCCGGGCCGACGACGAGGCCTCGGCGCTGCGCGCCCTGGTCGAGGACTACACCGCGTTCGCCCACACCGATCCCCGGCTCGTCGGCGTCCTGCACTCGGAGCTCATCCACCTGCCCGAGGAACGACGGGCCGTGTTCCGGACCCACCAGCTCGAGTACGTCGCCGAGTGGGTCGCGCTGCTCGGCATCGTCCGGCCGGACCTCGACGCGACCGAATGCCGGGTCCTGGTCCACGCGGCACTGGCCGTCGTCAACGGCCTGGCCCGGGTCCGGCCCCTGCACCGCCGGCCCGGCCTCGCGTCCGAGATCGCGACCCTCGGCCACGCCACGCTCCGCGGTCGGTGAACCGCCAGATTTCCCAACGGAGGAACAAGCACTCCTGACCAGCACTTGCTCGCAGTAAGTGAACGGCAATAAGCTTCCATCCACTTCAACGGAGAAGGTGGTTCGATGCAGCTCACCCAGTCCCTCGAGCGGGCGGTCCAGCAGACGCCGCAGCTCGCCGCGACCGTCTTCGGTGACCGGACCCGCACCTGGGCCCAGTGCCGCGACCGGGTCGCCCGGTTCGCCGGCGCCCTGCGGTCGCTCGGTGTCCGGCCCGGCGACCGGGTCGCGATCCTCGCGCTGAACCGCGACGACTACCACGAGTTCCAGCTCGCGGTCCCGTGGGCGGGCGGGGTCGGCGTCCCGGTGAACACCCGGTGGAGCGTCGAGGAGATCGCGTTCTCCCTGACCGACTCGGGCACCCGGGTGCTGGTCGTCGACGACACGTTCGTCGATCTCGTCCCGGCCGTGCTCGACCACGCCCCGGTCGTCGAGACGGTGATCTACTGCGGTGACGGGGACGCCCCCGGGGCCCTGCAGTCCTACGAGACGCTGATCGCCGAGCACGACCCGGTCCCGGACGCCGGTCGCGGCGGCGATGACCTGGCCGCCATCTACTACACCGGCGGCACGACCGGGCGCCCCAAGGGCGTCATGCTCAGCCACGCGAACCTGCTCAGCTCCGCGCTCGGGACCGCGGCCACCGAGCACTTCCTGGTCCCCGGGGGCCGGTTCCTGCACGCCGCGCCGATGTTCCACCTCGCGGACGGCGCGGCCTGGGTGGCCCGCAACCTCCTCGGCGGCACCCACGTGATCGTGTCCGGGTTCACCCCGGCCGGCGTGGCGGCCGCGATCGCCGAGCACCAGGTGACCGACATCCTGCTCGTCCCCACGATGATCCAGATGCTGGTCGACTCCCCCGAGGCGGCGCAGCACGACCTGTCGAGCCTGCGGCGCCTCTTCTACGGTGCCTCCCCGATCAGCGAGGCGGTCCTCGAACGCGCGGCGGCACGGCTGCCGGACACCGAGTTCTCGCAGCTCTACGGGATGACCGAGCTGGCCCCGGTGTGCACGATCCTCACCCCGGCCGACCACGCGCGTCCGGAGCTGCGGCGCGCCGCCGGCCGGGCCGCCCCGCACGGCTCGGTCCGGGTCGTCGACGAGTACGACGAGCCCCTCCCCCCGCGCAGCGTCGGCGAGATCGTCGCCCGCGGGCCGCACGTCATGCTGGGCTACTGGGACCGGCCCGAGGAGACGGCGACCGCGCTCCGCGGTGGGTGGATGCACACCGGCGACGGGGGCTACCTCGACGAGGAGGGGTACCTGTTCGTCGTCGACCGGATCAAGGACATGATCGTCTCGGGCGGGGAGAACGTGTACTCGGCCGAGGTCGAGAACGCGCTGGCCCGCCACCCGGCCGTGGCCTCCTGCGCGGTGATCGGGGTCCCGGACGAGCAGTGGGGCGAGCGCGTGCACGCGGTGGTGGTGACCGCGCCGGACGCGTCGGTCACGCCCGACGAGCTGCGCAGCCACTGCCGCGAGCTGATCGCCGGCTACAAGTGCCCGCGCAGCGTGGAGTTCGTCGACGCGCTGCCGATGTCCGGTGCGGGCAAGATCCTCAAGCGGGAGCTGAGGGCGGCGCACTGGGGCGGCGCGGACCGCAACGTCTCCTGACGCCGGGCGGACCTGCGCCGCCCGTTTCTGTCGGACCCCTGCCCTACCGTCCGCGGTGATCGCACGAGGTTCGACGGAGGAGGCGCACGATGATCGTCGACTGCGACCGCTGCGAGGTCCGCGGGACCGCCTGTGGGGACTGCGTGATCGGCGTGCTCATGGAGGTGCCCGAGATCGACCGCCCGATCCCCTACCTCCCGGTGGACCCGCCCGGCCCGGCCGGCACGGCCGGCGGTGCGGGCCACGGGCCGGTCGAGTTCGCCGAGGCCGAGCGGCGGGCGCTGCAGGTCCTGGCCGACCAGGGCCTCGTCCCGCAGCTGCGCCTGGTCGCGCCGGCCGCGCGTCCGGCCCGGCGTGCGGACCCACCGCTGCTGCCGGTACCGGAGGTGCCACCCGGCGCGCCCCGGCGGCGGGCCGCGGGGTGACCGGGGGCCGGGTTCAGCCGCC
Source organism: Pseudonocardia sp. C8 (assembly GCF_014267175.1). Lineage (NCBI taxonomy): Bacteria > Bacillati > Actinomycetota > Actinomycetes > Pseudonocardiales > Pseudonocardiaceae > Pseudonocardia > Pseudonocardia sp. C8. The sequence continues at coordinate 1,876,609 of NZ_JACMTR010000002.1, read as the reverse complement.
GAGGCGGCGCAGCAGGATCGCGGACGGCACCGTGTGGGCCCCGCGTCGCCGCACCGAGCGGACGACCTCCTGGTCCGAGGTCGCGACGAGCAGCGGCCGCCCGGCCGGCTCGGCGGCGACGAGGTCGCGCAGGACGTCGTCGGCGAGGACACCGGCCTCGCTGAACAGCACGCGCACCCCGCGGGTCCCCCGCATCGGGGCGGCGGTGACCGCCGCACCGTCGAAGACGACGGTGATCTCCACCCCGGTGCGGGCGCCGAGCGCGCCCAGCTGCCCCACCAGCCGGGAGCGCTGGTCGGCCAGCGGCAGGTCGGGGTACCCGGTCTTGCTGACGTTGTAGCCGTCGACGATGAGATGCATGGAGGGCACCGCGAGCAGCGTGTCCAGGGCGGCGAGCCCGTCGACCGGGACGCCGGCCCGCGCACCCGCGGCCTCCCCCGCACCGCCCGCGACGAGATCGGCCGGGCGCGGCCCGCCGGCACCGATGTCCAGCTCGCGGCGCAGCCCCGCGATCGCGCCCCCGACCGTGTCGATCAGCAGCTCGAGGCGCACCTCGTCGGCGCGCCGGGCCTCGCGCGCGGCCTGCCGGGCCGCGGCGACCTCCCGGGCGGCGGACTCGGCCCGCCGCCGTTCCTGGTCGGCGCGTTCCCGCTCGGACTCGCACTGCGCGCGCGCCGCCGCCAGCCGCTCGTCGGCGCCGGCCCGGAGGCGGTCCACCTCGGCCTCCAGCTCGGCGCGGGCGTCCAGTGCGGCCCGTAGCTTCGCGCCCTGCTCGCTGACCCGGCGGCGCATCTGCTGGTACTCCGACTCGCGGTCCGCGACGCGCGACCGCGCCCGCTCGCGTTCCTCGGCCAGCTCCGCGGTCACCCGCTCCAGCTCCGCGGTCACCTTGTCGACCTTCGCGAGGGCCTCGTCCCGCTCGGCGCGCAGGGCGGACAGGTCGGCCGCCCGCTCGACCTCGGCGACCCACCGGGGGGCCAGCGGGTCGCCGGTCAGCAACGCGACGGCGGCCGCATCGATCCGGTCGACCGGCGCGGGCAGCGGTGCGTCGCGCCCGGCCGCCGCGGTGACCGGGGCCGGTGCGCTCTCCGCACCGGTCGCCGCTCCCGCACCGGTCCCGTGGTCGGTGGCGGTGCCGTGGTCGGCGCCGGTCCCGCCTTCCGCACCGGTGCCGTGGTCGCTGGCGGTCCCGTGCTCCGCGGCGGTCCCGCGGTCCGCGCCGGATCCGGCAGTCCCGTGATCCGCACCGGTCGCCGTCCCCCCGGCGGCGCCGGCGTCGGGCAGCTCCAGCTCACCCGGCCGGTGCTCGGCCCACCACGCGACGACGGCCGCCCGGAACGCCGGGTCCTGCTCCAGCCGGGTGACCAGCGCCTGGCCGCCGAGGCGGGCCCGTTTGGCGGGCGTGAACTTGGCGAACCGGCGCAACGGGCCGGGGACGTCGGCGGCCGGCATCCCGCTCAGCGCGGTGCCCGCGATCTCCGCGAGCCGCGTCCGCAACGGCGACGGCAGCGACGACCAGGCCACCTGTGCGGCGTCTCCCGCTGCGGCGCACCGGCCGGCCGCCGCATCCGGCACCGGGCCCGACGGGGCGCCGGAACCCGCGGGCCCCGCTCCTGCTCCGTCGTCGCTCGCCATCGGTCCAGGCTATCCCCGCCACGCGCGGGACGCCGCGGCCCACGCCACGGGACCGGCCACGGAGCGGGCCGCCACCGGCCTTCGAACATACTGTCGGTCCCGGGGGCTACCGTGCGGCCGTGGCCACCCGCTCCCCGCAGCTCGCCTTCGACGAGCTGGGCACGCCCCTGCGCGACGTCACCTTCTGCGTCCTCGACCTGGAGACCACCGGCGGCAGCCACCGGACCGACGCGATCACCGAGGTGGGGGCCGTCTCGGTGCGCGGCGGGGAACGGGTCGGCGAGCTGGCGACCCTGGTCGACCCGGGCACGCGGGTGCCCGTCGACGTCACCCGCCTCACCGGGATCACGAACGCGATGCTGGCCGGGGCACCACCGCTCGGCGCCGTGCTGCCCGCGGTGCTCGACCGGCTGCGCGGCGCGGTGCTGGTCGCGCACAACGCGCCGTTCGACACCGGGTTCCTGCGGGCCGCCTGCGAGCGGCACGAGCGGCCGTGGCCGTCACCCCCCGTGCTGTGCACGGCCCGGCTGGCCCGGGCCGTGCTGCCCCGCACCGAGGTCCCCAGCGTCCGGCTCGGGGCGCTCGCCGCCCATTTCGGGTGCGCGACGACGCCGGACCACCGCGCGCTGACCGACGCCCGGGCCACCGTCGAGGTCCTGCACCACCTGCTGGAGCGGATCGGGAACCTGGGCGTGCAGAGCCTGGAGGAGCTCCTGGGGCTGGTGAAGGACCGGTCGCCGGACCGCCCGACCACCGCGCAGCGCCGGCGCCGGCACCTGGCGAACGGGGTGCCGTCCGCGCCCGGGGTATACCTGTTCCGCGGCGCGCGCGACGAGGTGCTCTACGTCGGCACCAGCGCCGACCTGTACCGGCGGGTCCGGTCGTACTTCACCGCCGGGGAGCGGCGGCGCCGGATCCGCGACATGGTCGCCCAGGCCGAGCGGGTCGACACCGTGGTCTGCGCGCACGCGCTCGAGGCCGCGGTCCGCGAGCTGCGGCTGATCGCCGCGCACCGGCCCCGCTACAACCGGCGCTCCCGCAACCCGGACCGCAGCTGGTGGGTGGCGCCGACCGCGGAGGCGTTCCCCCGGCTGTCGGTGGTCGCCTCCCCGCGGCCCGGGGCGCTCGGCCCGTTCCCCTCCCAGCGGGCCGCGACCGACGCGCTCGACGCCGCACTCGACGCGGTGCCGCTGCGCCGGTGCACGATCCGGATCCCGCGCCGCGACCCGTCCGGCACGCCGTGCGCGCTGCACGAGCTGGGGCGCTGCGCCGCGCCCTGCGCCGGGCTGCAGAGCGCCGCGGACTACGCCCTCGCCGTCGACGCCTGGCACGCCCTCGTCGCCGGCAGCGACGACACCCCGCTGCGGACGCTCGCCGCGGCCGTCGACGCCCGCTCCGCCGACGGCCGCTACGAGGCCGCCGCCCGGGCCCGGGACCGGCTGGCGGCGCTCGCCGGCGGCGTCGACCGGCACGGATCGCTCGCCGGCCTCGCATCGCTGGAGGAGGTCGTCGGTGCCCGGCCCGACGGGCGCGGCGGCTGGGAGCTCGCCGTCCTGCGGTACGGGCGGCTCGCCGCCGCCGGGAACGCCCCGCGCGGGGTGCGCCCCATGCCGGTGGTGGAGGCGTTGCGGACGGGCGCGCAGACCGTGCTGCCCGGGCCGGGGCCGCTGCGCGGTGCCCCGCCCGAGGAGGTCCGCGTGCTGTACCGCTGGCTCACCACCGGGGGCACCCGGCTGGTGTCCAGCACGCCCACGTGGGCCGAGCCCGCTCGCGGCGGCGGCCCCTGGCGGGCGTGGGCCGAGCGGGCCCGCGACGCCGCCCACCGCACCGGCGACCGCGCGCCCGACGAGGCACGCACCACCTGACACCCGGCCGCACGGGCCCGGACCGGCACCCGACGACAGCTCGAGCGGCGGCGCACGGAACGACGACGGCCCCGGCCGGAGCTGTCCGCTCCGGGCCGGGGCCCGTCGTCGTCCGTGCTAGTGCCCCATCAAGCAACGTTCGGCACGGAACTCGGCGGCCCAGGCGCCCGCCGGCGGCGTTGCCGACCGGGCCGAGTACCTCCGGTACTGGGCCCGGCCGGCGCCTTGCCGGCGAACTCCTGGATCCACCGATTTCCGCACCAACGTTGCTTGACGAGGCACTAGCCGATCACTCCGTCGGCTGCTGGGGACGACCGCCGTCGTCCGGCCGGCCGGCCGGCTCCTCGGTGCGGGCCGCCAGCTCGGTCCGCGACACCCGGCGCTCCTCGAGCTCGGCGAGCTCGCGCTCGCGCGCCTCGTGCCGCGCGTGGGCCAGTGCCCGCGACTCGTCGACCGGGTCCGGCGTGAGCATCGACCCCGGGACCGGCTCGCCGGCCGAGCCCAGCTGGTTCATCCGCTTCGGCACGGACGCGCCCTGGTACTCGAGCGGGATCGCGTGGCCGTGCGAGTCGACACCGCCCAGCGGCTGGTGCACCTCGATGAACTCGCCGTGCGGCAGCCGCTTGATGATGCCGGTCTCGATGCCGTGCTCCAGCACCGCCCGGTCGGACTTCTGCAGGCCGAGGCACCAGCGGTAGGTCACCCAGTAGACGATCGGCGGGACGATCAGCAGGCCCAGGCGGCCGGCCCACGTCGTCGCGTTGAGCGAGATGTGGAAGAAGTACGCGATCCAGTCGTTGAACCCGCACATCACCAGCCACAGGTAGAACGAGATCGCCATCGCGCCGAGCGCCGTGCGGACCGGCACGTCCCGCGGGCGCTGCAGCAGGTTGTGCAGCGCGTCGTCGCCGGTGAAGCGGCGCTCGACGGCCGGGTAGATCGCCGCCACCACGAACAGCACCGGCAGGAAGCCCGCGGTCGGGATGAACGCGGCCGGGATCGTGTAGGTGCCGAACAGGTAGAACTCCCACGGCGGGAAGATCCGGCCCATGCCCTCGGACCACAGCATGTAGAAGTCCGGCTGGGACCCCGCCGACACGTGCGACGCGTCGTAGGGGCCGAGGCTCCAGATGCCGTTGATCTGGAACAGGCCCGCGATCAGGCACAGCACGCCGGCGACGACGGCGAAGAACGCGCCGCCCTTCGCCGCGAACTGCGGCAGGATCCGCACGCCGACCACGTTGCCCTCGGTCCGGCCGGGACCGGGGAACTGGGTGTGCTTCTGGTACCAGACCAGGCCGACGTGCACCGCGATCAGCGCGAGGATGATCCCGGGCAGCACCAGCACGTGGATGATGTAGAGCCGCGGGATGACCTCGGTACCGGGGAACTCCCCGCCGAACAGCGCCCAGTGCACCCAGGTGCCCATGATCGGCACCGTCAGCGTGATACCGGAGGCGATCCGCAGGCCGATGCCGGACAGCAGGTCGTCCGGCAGCGAGTAGCCGGTGAAGCCGGTGAAGGTGCCCAGCAGGATCAGCACGATGCCGATCGTCCAGTTCGCCTCACGCGGCTTGCGGAACGCGCCGGTGAAGAACACCCGGAACATGTGGATGATCATCGACGCCATGAACAGCAGTGCCGCCCAGTGGTGCAGCTGCCGCATGAACAGCCCGCCGCGGACCTCGAACGACAGCTCGAGCGCCGACTCGTAGGCGCGCGACATGTGCACGCCGCGGAGCGGGTCGTACGGGCCGTTGTAGACGACCTCCTCCATGGAGGGGTCGAAGAACAGGCCCAGGTAGGTGCCCGACAGCAGCAGGATGATGAAGCTGTAGAGCGCGATCTCGCCCAGCATGAACGACCAATGGGTCGGGAAGACCTTGTTGAACTGCTTGCGCAGCCCGGCCGCCGGGTGGAAACGCTGGTCCAGCTCGTCGAGGGCCTCGGCGGCCTTCGCGGACGCCCCTCCGGAGGAGGAGGTCGGAGTGGTGATCGAACTCATGTCGTCTTCGGCCTCTCCCAGAACGCGGGTCCGACGGGCTCGACGAAGTCGCCCTGCGCGACGAAGTAGCCCTCCTCGTTCACCGTGATCGGCAGCTGCGGCAGCGGGCGGGCGGCCGGGCCGAAGACCGGCTCGGCGTCCCGCGTCGCCAGGAACTGCGACTGGTGGCAGGGGCACAGGATGCGGTTGTCCTGCGCCTGGTACAGCGACGTCGGGCACCCGAGGTGCGTGCAGATCTTCGACCAGGCGTAGAAGTCGCCGTGGTGGAAGTTCTCCTGCCCCGGACGCGGCGTCACGTGCGTGCCCGGACGGAGGCGGATCAGCATGACCGGCGCGTCGGAGGCGCGCTGCGCGTGCAGCAGCTCCTCCTCGTTCCCGCGCTCGCTCTCCCGGTAGGGGAAGACGGTCATCATCGAACCGGGCTCCATGTCCTCGGGCCGCACCCGTGCGATCTCACCGACGATACCGGTGTCGGTCCGCAGGTACACCGTCTCGCCGTTCTCGGGACGCCAGCCGGTGTGCCACAGCGGCGCCTCCTCACCCTCGGCCCACGGGTCCCGGACGATGCCGCCGAGGGCGATCACGCCGGTGCCGACGCCCAGCACGGCGGCGGACAGACCGGCCGTACGGATGATCAGCTTGCGGCGGCCGAGCGTGGTCGAGTTGCCCGCGTCGGCCAGCTGGGCCATGACGGTCCGGCGGTCGACCTCGTCGGAGGCGCCGTCGTGCCGCTGCTGGACCGACACCTCGTTCGGGAAGAGCTTCTTCACGGCCTGGATCACCGCGATGCCCAGCGCCAGGATCGAGAACCCGAACGTGAAGCCGATGACCGGCGTGTACATCAGGTACGTCAGGTGGCCGGGCTCGCCGCTGTTGACGTACTCCCACGGCCACCAGATGAACGCGACCACGAACGCGAGCCCGGACAGCGCCGAGAGCCCGAACCACAGCGCGACCGCGCGCTCGGCCCGCTTCTCCGCCCGGGTGCCCGGGATCGGGAACGCGGGCGCGTTGTGCACGACGTCGACGTCGTCGAGCTCACCGGCCAGCCGGGCCAGCTGCTCGGGCGACATCGCGTCGAGATCCTCCTGGGCCGGGCGCTTGCCCGAGCCGGTGCCGACGTCGCTGCTCAACTCTTCGCCCCCAACCAGATCGCGAACCCGACCAGTCCGGCCATCACGGCGACGAAGATGAAGATCCCCTCCGCCGTCGGGCCGAGGCCCATCAGCGCGTTGCCGCCGGGGTTGTTGCCCTCGTTCACGGACTTGATGTACGCGATGATGTCCCGCTTCTCCTCCGGCGTGAGCTGCTGGTCGGAGAAGCGCGGCATGTTCTGCGGACCGGTCTGCATCGCGGTGTAGATCTGCGACTCGCTGGCCGGGTCCAGGGCCGGCGCGAACTTGCCGGACGACAGCGCGCCGCCGACGCCGGTGAAGTTGTGGCAGGACGCGCAGTTCAGCCGGTACAGCGTGCCGCCGCGGCCCGGGTCCTCGCCCCGCAGCGCCTCACCCTCCTGGGCCGGCGTGACAGGGCCGCCGCCGTTCGCCTGGATGTAGGCGCCCAGCGCCTCCAGGTTCGCGCGGCCCTCGGCGGTCTCCGGGTCGAAGATCGGCAGCGGGTGCTTGCGCATGGCCTGCGCCTCCTGGCGGGCCATCGGCATGCGCCCCGAGGAGACCTGGAAGTACACCGCAGCGTCACCGACGCCGATCAGGCTCGGCCCGCGGCCCTGCTCGCCCTGCAGGTTCGACCCGTGACAGGTGATGCAGGTGTTGTTGTAGAGCTGCTCGCCCTTGGCGATCAGCGCGGCGTCCGGCTGCGCCTGCGCGACCTGCGGCTGGGGCGCGAAAGCGGCGTAGAGGAAGCCGACGGACAGCAGGCCCAGACCGATGGCGAGGGCGCCCGCGATCCGGCGGCGCATCTTGCCGTGCGGACGGGTGCGGCCCCCGCCGTTGCGGTCCGGCCGGTTGCCCGGTGGTGGGTTCTGGGCTGCGCTCTCGGCGCCCTCGGGGTTCTCGGTCATCGCTGGGGGTCTTCCAACCTCGACGTCGTGGCGGGTGGGGAGTCTCGTGGGACGGAGCGGGCTTCGGCTGTCGGAGCTAGCGGATGAAGTAGATGACGGCGAACAGCCCGATCCACACCACGTCGACGAAGTGCCAGTAGTACGACACGACGATCGCCGCGGTGGCCTGCGCCGGCGTGAACTTGCTCAGCTTGGTGCGGATGATCAGGTACACGAACGCGACCAGCCCACCGATGACGTGCAGGCCGTGGAAGCCCGTCGCCATGTAGAAGACCGAGCCGTACGCGCTCGAGGCGATCGTGGTGCCCTCCTCGACCAGCGTGAGGTACTCGCCGGCCTGGCCGAGCACGAAGAACGTGCCCATCGCCAGCGTCAGCAGGTACCAGCGGCGCAGCCCGAACACGTCACCCCGCTCGGCCGCGAACACGCCGAACTGGCAGGTGAACGAGGACGCCACGAGCACGATCGTCACGACGAGCGCGTACGGCACGTCGAGGTGCGTCGGCGGCGGCGGCCAGGGACCGTCGTTCTGGGCCCGCGCGGTGAAGTACATCGCGAACAGCCCGGCGAAGAACATCAGCTCGCTGGAGAGCCAGACGATGGTGCCGATGCTGACCAGGTTGGGTCGGTTCAGCGAGTGGATCCGCGCGCTGATGTTGGGTGCCGCTGTCGTCACGCCGGGCATTATGACCCGAGCCGAACTTCTACGGCTTGTCGGGATACCCCTTGTCGCATCACGATCGCCGAACGGCAGCCATGATCAGCGGGTCCACGCCCGTCCCGGGGGCCCGCCCGGACTACTATCCGGCCCGTGGCGAGCGGAGCAGCGAGGATCGGCGGACCGGGCGGCGGCACGGCGACGGGCACCAGCACGGTGCTCGTCTACAGCCACCGCGCCGAGGTCCGGCAGGGCATCATCGACGCGGTCGGGCGGCGCCCGGCCCCGGACGTCGGCCGGGTGCGGTTCACCGAGGCCGCCGGCATCGCCGACGTCCTCGCCGCGTGCGACGCCGGCGAGGCCGACCTCCTGATCCTCGACGGCGAGGCGCAGCCGACCGGCGGCATGGGCGTGGCGAAGCAGCTGCGGCACGAGATCACCGACTGCCCGCCGATCGTGCTCACCGTCCGCCGCCGCGACGACCGCTGGCTGGGCACCTGGTCGGAGGCGGACGCGGTGCTGGTGCACCCGCTGGACCCGATCGAGACGGCCGAGGTCGTCGCCCAGGTGCTGCGCGACTCCCGGGCCGGCACCGTGACCGCGGGCGAGTAGGGGGGTCCCGGCGTGAGCGCACCGACCTGGCCGTCGGTCATCGGCCGGCTGATGGGCGGCGAGGACGTGACCGCCGAGGAGTCGACCTGGGCGATGGACCAGGTCTTCGCCGGCGAGGCGACGCCCGCGCAGCTCGCGGGCTTCCTCGTCGCGCTGCGGTCGAAGGGCGAGACGCCGGCCGAGATCTCCGGCATGGCCGACGCGATGCTGGCGCACGCGTTGCGGGTCACCGTCCCCGGCCGGGCGGTGGACGTCGTCGGCACCGGCGGGGACCAGGCGCACACCGTCAACATCTCGACGATGGCGGCGATCGTCGTCGCGGCGGCCGGCGCGCCGGTGGTCAAGCACGGCGGGCGCGCCGCGTCGTCGCAGTGCGGGACCGCGGACGTCCTCGAGACGCTCGGCGTCGCGATCGAGCTGACCCCGGCCGCCGTGGAACGCTGCGTGGCCGAGCTCGGCATCGGCTTCTGCTTCGCGCAGGCCTTCCACCCCGCCATGCGCTACGCCGGAGGGGTGCGCCGCGAGCTGGGCGTCCCGACCGCGATGAACATCCTCGGGCCGCTGTCGAACCCGGCCCAGCCGGAGTGCGGCCTGATCGGCTGTGCCGACCCCCGGCTGGCGCCGATCATGGCCGAGGTGTTCGCCCGGCGCGGCAAGTCGGTGCTGCTCGTCCGCGGCGACGACGGCCTCGACGAGCTCACGACCGTCACGTCGAGCACCGTCTGGATCGCCGACGGCGGCCGGGTCCGCCGGGAACGCCTGGACCCGGCCGCGCTGGGCGTGCGTCCGGCGACGGCCGAGGACCTGCGGGGCGGCACCCGGGAGGTCAACGCGGCCGTCGTCCGCGACGTGGTCGCCGGGAAGCCGGGCCCGGTGCGGGACGCGGTGCTGCTCAACGCCGCCGGCGCGCTCGCGTCGCACCGCGGGATCTCCGGCGACCTGACGGCCGCGATCGCCGACGCCCTCGAGGCCGTCACCACGGCGATCGACTCGGGCGCGGCGGCGGACCTGCTGACCCGCTGGGCGGCCCGGTCGACCCAACTCGCGTCGTGAGTGGGTAGCAGGGCCAGGGCCCTGCTACCCACTCACAAGTCCCTCATCCACTCGGCGATGATCCCGGCGGCGCGGTCCCGGCGCCGGTCGCCGGGGTCGACCGGGTTGCCGTAGTGGTCGGCGGCGATCGCGTGGACCTGCAGGTCGCTGCTGGCGATGGTGTCGACGATGCGGTCGACGTCGCCGGGGAAGACACAGTTGTCGGCGGTGTAGGAGACGAGCAGGGCCGGGAGCGTCATGTCCGGCCCGGTCCGGGCGATCGTCGCGTTCGACGTGTGCGCCGACCACGTCGACAGCCACGCGTCCGGGGTGGTGAGGCGCCCGAAGCCGGCGATGCCGTAGTTCGTGACCTCGGGCCGCGGGCCGATCACGGAGCCGTACCCGCGATCGGACTTGTCGAGGCCGAGATCCATGGCCCGCAGGTCGGCGTCGGTGCGCCAGACCGTGATCAGGCGGGCGGTGCCGGCCCGGCGCCGGTCGTCCGGGGTCGCGCCGCCCGCCTTGACCCTGGTGCGTGCGTCGCGGGCTTCGGCGACGTGTGCGCGGGCGCGCTCGTCGATGCGGGCGACCCGGTCGAGCTGGGCGGCGCGGTAGCGCTCCACGAACCCGGGCGGGTAGCTGGAGCTGTCCGGTGCGGGCCGGTAGCCGTTGTGCTCGGCGAACGGGTCCAGCGCCGGGTCGACCGAGAAGGGATCGTCCTCGTCGGTGACCGAGGGGTCGATGCAGTGGCCGAGCAGGGTGCCCTGCCCGGGGTGCGGGGCGAGGTAGGCCAGCGCGTCGAGCATCGGGAGCGTGGCCCGGTCGAGGGCGCTCGGCCGGCCGGCCGGGGTGCGGGTGATCCGGTCGGACGGCGCCCGCTGGGACTGCTGGACGTAGTAGGTGAGCAGCCCCCCGCCGCCGGAGTTGCCCAGGCCGACGGTCCGCCGGAACCCGACGGTGTGCAGCCACTCCAGGCCGGCGCCCAGGTCGAGCAGGGCCTGCTCGTGGACGAGCCGGAGGTCGTTGCCGGCGTCGCGGGACTGCTGGACGTACACCGCGTCGCCCGCCCCGACCAGGGCCGGGATCAGGTAGTGCCGGGAGAAGTCGACCCGCGGGTGCATCAGCACGACGACCGTGGTCTCGCGGGGTTCGCGGCCGGGCGGCGTGTACAGGGTGCCCTTGGCCGCGTTGCCGTCCACGGTGACCACGGTCTGCAGGTGGATGCCGGTACCGGCCGGCAGCGTCGCCGGGTACCAGTCGACGTTGAGGCCCGGGTTCGCGGCCATGTCAGGCACCCACCTTCGCGTCGCGGGTCAGGAGGCGACCGGCGCCGGGCAGGTCCACCGCGAGCCCGAGCCGGTCGAGCAGGGTGAACGCACCCGCGGTGGCCGCCGACAGGACCGGCAGCCCGAACTCGTCCTCGGCCGCCTGGACCAGGGGCAGCGACGGCATCTGCACGCAGGCCGACAGGACGAGCGCGTCGGCGCCGGCAAGGTCGAGAGCACGGGCGGCACCGAGGACGCGGTGGCCGGGCAGGCACCCGACCTGGGCGTTGTCGGCGACCTCGAGGGCCCGCCAGTCGGTCACCGTGACGCCCTCCGCCTCGAGGTAGCCGACGACGAGCTCCGCGACCGGGCGCAGGTAGGGCATGACCAGCGCGACCCGCTCGGCGCCGGTCGCCCGCAGGGCGTGGACGAGCGCGCCGGCGCTGGACACGACGTGCGCGCCGAACCCGCGTGCGGCGAGCTGGGCGGTGGCGGCCTGCTCGGTGCGCTCGTGCTCGCCGACGCCGTCGGTGTGGCCCTGGGCCATGAGGGCGACCAGGCAGGCGTAGAGGACCGCGTCGACGCCGGCGTCACCGATCTCGTCGATGCAGCGGCCGCGCTGCGCGTTCATCGCGCGCAGCTCCTCGGGCGAGACCGTGTGCATGCGCATCCGGGTGGAGTGGAAGGAGAACGTCGCCTCCCGGTGGCGCTGCAGCAGGGCCGGCATCTCCGTCTCGACGGTCACGTTCGAGCTGGGGACGACGAGCCCGATCCGGTGATGCGGCCGGTCCGGTGAGCCGGTCATCGTGCCTCCTGCGGTGCGTGGACCACGCGCAGCGCGTCCTTGTCGTGCTGGGCCACACGCGCCTGCTGCAGGCCGGCCAGCGCCGAGTACCAGACGGCGTGCCGGCAGCCGGTGGCCCGGCGGTCGATGACGATCTGGTCGCGGGTGCTCGTGTGGCCGGCTCCGACGTCCTCGCCCGGGTCGGCGGCCTCGGGCGCGCCGTCGTCGTCGAGCGCGATCCGGTAGTACGGGCCGACCTTCTCGACCTGCAGCAGCGCGTCCTGCTCCGCCACCTCGACGACGCCCTCGTTCTCCGGCACGTCGAGCACGAACACCGCGGTCACGTCGTCACCTCGGCCGGGTCGGCCGGGGCCTCCCAGCCCGCGGCCCGTTCGACGATCAGCTCGGCCTTGCGGGTGAGCAGCTTCTCCAGCGACGGGTCGGGCCCGTCCGCGACCTCGCAGAGGGCCTCGATGGTCAGCTCCGCGTCGAGGTCCTCCTGCGGGGTGACCGGGCGCAGCGCGCGGGTGATCTCGACCATGTACCCGTTCGGGTCGTGGGTGTAGATCGACTCGATGGTCTCGTGCTTGACCTGCATCTCGCACGGCCAGGCGCTCTCGTCGAGGCGCCGCCGGTACTCGAGCAGGTCCTCCTCGGTGTCGACGTGGATGGCCAGGTGCCGCGAGCGCACGAAGAAGTCCGGCACGTCGGCGGCGAACCGGGCGTACACGTCGCCCTTGGCCGGCCCGGGGTCCCCGGCGACGGCCCGGTCGACGCCGAAGTAGTAGAAGAACGCGATCCGGTCGTCGTTGCCGATGTCGAAGAAGAAGTGGATGAAGTCCGGGTGGTCCTCCGGGCCCCATCCGGCCGCGCAGATCGAGTGCACGACCGGGAACTTCAGGGTGTCGCGGTAGAAGCGGACGGTCGCGGCCGGGTCGAAGGTCGGGAATGCGGCGTGGTCCACGCCCTGCACACGATGCTCGGTGCGGATGCTGTCGTCAGGCACGGTGGTCCTCCTCGAAGGTGTTCGGTGACGTGTCGGCGGGCGGCAGGGGGCAGACCAGGTCGGCGCGGCCGGCGACGACCCCGGCGGCGAGGTCGTCGCGGCACGACGCGGGCCCGTCGACGACGACCAGTCCGCCGGTCTCGGCGCGGACCCGCTCGCCGAGGTCGAGGCGGGTCAGCACGCTCCCCCGATCGGCCGGTCCGGTGAGCCAGACCCCGCGCCACCCGGCGAGGACCAGGTCGTTCAGGTTCTTGACCAGCGTGTCGGCGTCCGGGCTCCAGGGATCGCCGAGCGTGACCGGGACGCGGGCCAGGTCCGCACCGGCCGGTGCCGCGGCGACGTCCGGGGCCGGGGTGCTGAGCCGGTCGCGCTCGGCCGGAGCCAGGACCCGGCCGTCCCGGCGACGGTCGCCGTGACGCAGCGGGCGGGCCAGCACCCACTCGACGACGTCGTCGGCCGGCACCTCCGCCGGGTCGGCGCCGGCGAACCCGGCGAGCCCCCGGCGGACGATCTCGGGATTGGTGCCGGCGAAGCGCTGCAGCCCGACGTTCCCGGTCCGGGTCATGTAGGCGAGCATCAGCTGGTCGACGGGCAGGTGGGTGCGGCGCGGGAAGGAGTCCCACCACAGCCGGCTGCGCCGGGCCAGTTCCTGGAGCCGCTCGACCTGGGGGCGGCGCACGCTCTCGTAGGCGGCCAGCGCGGTGGGCAGGTCGCCGGCCTCGGCGATCGCGTCGCGCAGGGCGATCGCGTCCTCCATCGCGAGCTTGGTGCCGGACCCGACCGAGTAGTGCGCGGTGTGCGCGGCGTCGCCGAGCAGCACGGCGTTGCCGCGGGTCCAGCGCGTGCAGTGCACGGTGCGGAAGCGCAGCCAGCGGGTCCGGTTGCCGATGAGGTGGTGGCCGTCGAGGTGCTCGGCGAACGCGTCCTGCAGGTAGGCCAGCGCGGTGGTGTCGGAGGCGTCCGGGGCGGTCGCCTCGGTGGTCGCGTCGAAGCCCGCCGCGCGCCAGGTGGCCTCGTCGGTCTCGATGAGGAAGGTGCTGCGGTCGGGGGCGTACGGGTAGGCGTGGGTGACGAACGTGCCGTGCCCGGTCGTGACCGGGGCGAAGATCGCGGTCTCGAGCGCGAAGTCCGCCCCGGCCCACAGGTAGAGCCCGCCGGCGACCTCGACCTCGGCGCCGAAGTCCTCGGCGTGGTCGGTGCGGGTCTGGCTGCTCACCCCGTCGGCGACGACGACCAGGTCGGCGTCGAGCTCCTCGAGCCGGCGGCGTTCGCCGTAGCACAGCTCGACGCCGGCGGCCCGCGCGTGCCGGTCGAGCACGGCGAGCAGCTCCGGGCGGGCGATGCCGATCAGCGGTCCGTTGTGCACCCGCGCGGCCCGGCCGTCGACCAGCATCCGCATGTCGTGCGGGCGGCCGGCGGCGATGATGTCCCGCTGCGTGGCGGGGTCGGCCTCCTCGAGGTTGCGCTGGGTGCGGCCGGCGACCGCGACCCCGAACCCGAAGGTCGTCTCCGGGGTGCCCTGCTCGTGCACCCGCACGACCGCGTCCGGATGGGCGAGCTTGAGCAGGCGCGCGGCGTACAGGCCGCCGGGGCCGCCGCCGAGGACGGCGATGCTGTCGAGCCTCATGAGACGGCCTTCTCCTTCTCGATCTTCTCTTCGACGCCGGCCCGCAGGTCCTTCTTCGAGACCTTCCCGACGTTGGTCAGGGGGAACGCGTCGAACACCTCGACCCGCTCGGGCAGCTTGAACTTCGCCAGTCCCTGGTCCAGCAGGAACCGGCCGAGCGAGTCGACGGTCGGCGCCCCCGCACCTTCGGCGGTCACCAGGCAGGCGCAGACCCGCTCGCCGAGGACGGGGTCGGGCATGGCCACCACGGCCGCGTTGCGCACGTCCGGGTGCCGCACGAGCAGCTCCTCGACCTCCTCGGCGTGGATCTTCTCCGCGCCGCGGTTGATGACGTCCTTGATCCGGCCGTCGATCGCGTAGAACGCCCGGCCGTCGAGGACGTGCCGGGTCACCAGGTCACCGGTGCGGTAGAAGCCGTCCGAGGTGAACGCCGTGGCGTTGTGCCCGGCGGCCCGGTAGTAGCCGTTGATGGTGTACGGACCGCGGCAGGCCAGCTCCCCGAGCTCGCCGTCCGGCACCTCGCCCTCTCCGGTGACGTCCAGGACCCGGACCTCGTCGGCGGGCGAGATCGGGGTGCCGACGGTGCTCAGGCGGGCCTGCTCGGGCGCGTCGGGCGGGGTGTAGAGGAACATCCCCTCGGCCATCCCGAACATCTGCAGTGCCCGGATGCCGAGCTCGCGCTCCAGGCGCTCGATCAGGTCCGCGCTCGGGCGCTGGCCGCCGAGCACGAACCGCCGGATGCTGCTGACGTCGGCGTGCCCGGCCCGCTCGTGCTCCAGCATCCGGATCGCGACCGCGGGCGGCACCACCGGGACGACGGTGACCCGCTCCGCGGCGATCAGGTCGAACAGCCGGCCCGGCTCGGCGTCGGGCGCGACGACGCAGGTCCCCCCGACGAGGTGGGCGGGCTGCAGTGCAGCCGCGGTACCCGCGTTGTGCATGATCGGCAGCGGGTGCAGCAGCACCGACTCCTCGGTCATCTCGAGCACCTCGGCCCAGATCCGGGAGTTGTAGACGTACTCCTCGTGCCGGCGCGGGGCGACCTTCGGCAGCCCGGTGGTGCCGCCGGAGAGCTGGAGCACCACCAGCCCGTCCGGATCGATCGCGGCCGCGGCCAGCTCCTCGCGGGCCCGCCGCTCGTCACCCGCGTCGAGGATCCCGGCGTAGGCGTGCGCGGTCCCGGGTGCGTCGCCCCGGGTCACGATCAGCGTGTCCAGGACGTCGATCTCGCGCTGCAGCCGTTGCCCGAGTCCGACGAGGTCACGGTTGCGGAAGTCGGCCTGCACGAGGTGGCCGCGCGCCCCGGTGTGCTCGGCGAGCCGGCCGATCTCCCGCTCCCCGTGCTGGGGCAGGGTGCAGACCGGGACGACCCCGGCCCGGATGCAGCCGTAGTAGGCGACCACGGTCTCGAGCTCGTTGCCGAGCTGGAACATGACCCGGTCACCGGCGCGCAGCGAGGTGCGCGCCAGCAGCCCGGCCCCGAAGGCCGCGGCCCGCTCGTCCAGCTCGGCGTGGGTCAGCCGGCCCTCGACGGTGACCAGTGCGGTCCGGCCCGGATGCGCCCGCGCCGCCCGGTGCAGCGCCTCCCCCAGCGTCTCGCCCGTCCACAGCCCGCGGCGCCGGTAGGCCTCGGCGCGTTCGAGCGGGAAGGACGGCGGGGTCGGCGGGATCTCGGTATCGACCGGCATGGCAACTCCCCAGGGATGAGAACAAGAGTGTAGAACTATCGACAGCAGTGTCAAGCGCGACCTGCGGCTGCGCCCGACCGGCCGGGACGGCGGATCAGGCCTGCGCGTTCGGGTCCGCGGGGTCGGGGTCCGCGGTGGTCGGCTCGGTGGCCGCGCCCGGGGCGGGGCCCGCGCCACCGGTTTCCGACAGGGCGCTCTCCAGGTGGGCGATGTCCTCCTTGAGGAGGGCGAGCGCCGCCCACGGGCCGGGCTGTACCTGCCGGTCGTCGCCCCGCCGGACACCGGCCATGACGAGATCGAGCAGCACATCCGCGACGGCCTCCGCGTCCCCGTCGGTGCCGGCGCGGTACCACCAGGCGACCCAGTTCGCCATGCCCAGCATGCCCAGGGCGACGGTGCGGGCCTCCAGCGGCCGGAACCGGCCGGCACGGGTCGCGTCCTCGATCAGGGCGGTGAGCAGTTCCAGCACGCGCCGACGGGCCCGGCGGTGCAGCTCGGCGATCTCGGCC
Organism: Pseudonocardia sp. C8; assembly: GCF_014267175.1. Taxonomy (NCBI): domain Bacteria; kingdom Bacillati; phylum Actinomycetota; class Actinomycetes; order Pseudonocardiales; family Pseudonocardiaceae; genus Pseudonocardia; species Pseudonocardia sp. C8. The sequence goes on along the minus strand of NZ_JACMTR010000002.1, from coordinate 1,859,903 downwards.
GGCAGGTCGGGCTCGCTGCGGTCGAGCAGCCGGAACCGGGTGGTGTTGCGCGCGTTGTTGACGATGATGCGGCGCAGGGCCTGTTCGACGCGCTCGTCCTCGGCGAGGTCGTGGCGGGCCCGCGCCTCCTCGAGGATCTCGACCACCCGCTCGAGGACGTCCCGCACCAGCGCGGCGAGGATCTCCTCCTTGTTGCTGACGTAGTGGTACAGCGCGGGGCGGCTGATCCCCATCGCGTCGGCGATGTCCTGGAAGGAGGTGTTCGCGTACCCCTGGGCCGCGAACAGGCGGGCCGAGTGCTCGAGCAGCTCGTGGGACACCAGCTGCCGGCGATTGTGCTGCCGCGCCATCGCTGTCCCACCCTGCTCGTCCGACCTGCGTCCGCCGCCATCCTGCACCACGGCGGCGAGCCGCTTCGGACGCAGGTCCGCCTCCGCGCTCACGACGCACCTTCCCGCTCACGCACCGGCGCGGGTCCCCCGTCCGCGCGCGGGCGGCGATCCGGCCCGGCCGGAACCCGGTCCGCGGACACCTCGGCCGGGCGCGGGACGAGCGCACATGCAACCGCCCCCACCACCGCGACCAGGGCGAAGACACCGGCGTTCCAGCCCAGCCCGAGGCCGGCGGCGACCAGCGAGCCGCCCACGACGGGCCCCGCCACCGCACCGAGCCGGCCGATGCCGCTGCTCAGCCCCAGCGCGGTCGCGCGCCGCAGCGGCGGGTAGTGCGCCGCGACGTAGCCGTAGACCACGATCTGGTTCCCGGTGGTCGCGGCACCCGCGACGAACACCAGCAGGTAGAGGACGGCGGCGGGCAGCGGTACCGCGATCAGCCCCAGCGACACGACCGCGAGGGCGAACAGGATCGTCGCGACCCAGCGGCTGCCGTAGCGGTCGGCCAGCGCCGAACCACCCAGCCCGCCCGCGACGGCGCCGACGTTGAGCACCAGCAGGAACGCCAGCGCCGACCCCAGCTCGTATCCCGCACCCCGCATCAGCTGCGGCAACCAGGTGTTCAGCCCGAAGACCAGCAGGAACCCGCAGAAGTTCGCGACGACGAACAGCGCGGTGGCGACCCCGGCCCGGCCCCGGACCAGCTCCAGGAGCTCCCGTCGCTGCCGTCCCGGCGCCGTGCGGCGCTCCCGCCGGACGAAGCTCGGCGACTCCGGGAGCAGCCACACCGCCAGCGGCACCAGCGTGACGAGCGGGAGCGCTCCGATCGCGAACAGCGTGCGGAAACCGAACGGTTCGAGCAGCGCGATCGCCAGGACCGCGGCCAGCACCCCGCCGATCGGGAACCCACACAGCATCAGACCGTTGAGAACCTGCCGGCGCGCGACCGGCGCGAGCTCGACGACCAGCGCGATCGCGGTCGGCGGGATACCGCCGAACCCCAACCCGGCGAGGAACCGGAACAGGCCCAGCCATGTCGGGTCCGGAGCCGCCGCAACCAGGAGCATCATCACCGAGAACCAGGTCAGCGATGCGATGAACAACCGCCGCCGGCCCATCAGGTCGGTCAACGTTCCCGAGGCGATCGCCCCGATGAACATCCCCAGCAGCGCGTAGCTGCCGATCGCCCCGGCCTGGGCGGGCGTGAGCCCCCACGGCTCGTACTGCAGCAGGGCGGGCATGACCGAGCCGTAGACGATCAGGTCGTACCCGTCGAACACGATCGCGCCGAAACACAGGCCGACCGCTGCCGACGCCGCACGGGGACTGGTGGACGGTGTGGTCATGACGACCTCCCGGAGTCGGCCCGCGTCGCACGCACGGCGAGGCAGGTCTCGAAGAACGCTGCGGTGGTGAGGTGGTGGGCGTAACCGGTGCGGTGGGCGTCGAGGCAGTGGCCGGCGGCGCGCTGGACGGTCACGGCGGCCCCCTCGACGCCCTTCAGCGCGGTCGCGGCCTGCCGGCGCGCGTCCTCGTCCGCGCTCCAGATCCCGTCGTACTCGGGGAGCACGTGCAGGACCGGGACCCGGATGCCCGCGGCGACCTCGGGCATCGCCTCGTGCCAGGCGAGTGCGTCGCGCAACTCCGCGGCCGGGATGGGGTGCAGGTCCTCCCCCACCTCCTGCTGCACGGCCGGGTCCACCAGGGCCGGGTCCGCGACGAACATGATCTGGTCGCGGGCCTCGTTCGGCACCGCCACGTGCGGGTCGTCGCCGACCAGCGACGCCCACATCGCGTGGATCCCCGGCTGCCACACCATGCCCATCCCCGACGCCATCACCCCGTGCAGCGGGGTGGCGGTGTCAGCGGCGGCCGCGGCGACCGTCATCGCGAGCATGCCCCCGATCGAGTGGCCGACGAGGAACACCGGCAGCCCGTCGCCGCGGTCGGCGTGGAGCCGGTCGATCGCGCGGTGCAGGAGCGCGGCCTGGGCGCGGAAACCGCACCGCTCCGGCGCGATTCCCGCCGACGCGCCGTAGCCGGGGCGGTCCAGCGCGATCGCCCGGTAGCCGAGGTCGGCGTAGTTGCGGAGCGCCGACGCCCGCGGCGCCGAGCAGAGGTCGTAGTACCGGCTCGAGTAGGACCCGCCGTGCAGCGCGAACACGATCGCCCGCGCGGCGGTGTCCGGTTCGGCGGCACGGCCGCTCAGAACCTGCCCCTCGACCTCGATCTCGATGGCCGACACCTGTGTCATGGCCACTCCCTTCGACAGTGATGTCGAACTATGGACATCTCTGTCCGGAGCGGCAATAGTCCGAACGGGTATCGCCCCGTGAGTGGCAAGCAGGGCCAGGGCCCTGCTAGCCACTCACGAGCGCGTCAGCGCAAAGGGATTCCAGTCCGCCGGCAGGGCAGGTGGGACCGTCACCGTGCTCGTGACGTCGACCGCGGCCCCCCGCTCACCGGCCTCCAGCGTGGCGAGCATGGCGTCGAGCACGTGCAGCGCGACGGCACCGGAGGCCCGCTCGGGCTCCCCCGCCGCGATCGCCCGGGCCAGCTCCAGCACGCCGGTGCCCCGGCCGGCCTGCCGCCCGGGCACCTCGTACTCCACACGGCTGCGGGAGGTCGCCTCCATGCCGATGCGTTCGGCGACGACGGCGGGGTTCCCGTCGAACCGGTTCGGGTCCGGCACGGCCAGCACCGCCTCGGTGCCGGTGATCTCGAGCAGGGTCCGGCGCAGCGGCGAGTCGAAGCTGAACGTGCACTGCGCGGAGCGGCCGCCCGCGAAGTCGTAGAGCGCGACGACGTGCGTCGGCACGGTCACCGGGAACTCCTGCCCGGCCCGCGGCCCGGAGCCGGCGGTGCGGACCTCCCGCGACCGGGCGGTGCGCGCGGTGACCCGGGTGATCGGGCCGAGCAGCTGCACCAGCGCGGTCAGGTAGTACGGGCCGAGGTCGAGCAGCGGGCCGGCACCCTCGGCGAACAGGAAGGCCGGGTCCGGGTGCCACTGGTCGGGCCCGGGTTGCTGCATCAGGGCCAGTGCCGTCAGCGGGGTGCCGATCGCGCCGGCGTCGAGGAGCCGCCGCGCGGTCTGGATGCCGCCGCCGAGCACGGTGTCCGGTGCGGCCGCGACCCGGAGCCCGGTGGTGGCGGCGGTGTCGAGCAGCAGCCGGGCGCCCGCACGGTCGGTGGCGAGCGGCTTCTCGTTCCACACGTGCTTGCCGGCGCGCAGCGCGGCCAGCGCCACCTCGACGTGCGCCGACGGCACGGTGAGGTTGACGACGATGTCGACGCCGTCGTCGGCGAGCAGGCCGTCGAGGTCGCCGAAGGCGGGTACGCCGAACTGCGCGGCCCGGGCCTTCGCGCGGGCCGGGTCCCGGGAGGCGACGTACCGGACGTCCAGGTCGGGGAACCCGGTCAGGTTGGACAGGTACTGCTCGCTGATCACCCCGGCGCCGACGACGCCGACGCCCACGCGCCCGCTCACGTCGCGCGTCAGTCGAGCCCGATGGCGAACGCCGCGTCGGTGTCGGCCTTCGAGTAGGACCGGAAGGCGATGTGGGTGTCGGTCGCGATCACACCCTCGACCTTGCTGAGCTTGCCGGCGATGACGTCGGCGAGCTGCTCGTGCTCGCGGACCTTCACGACCGCGATGAGGTCGACGTCGCCGGCGCACGAGTACACCTCGGACACGCCGTGGATGTCCGCGATCGCCTGCGCGGTCTCGGGGATCCGGTCGGTGGCGGTGTGCACCAGGACGATCGCGGTGATCACGGCGGGTTCCCCCTCGGGACGGTGGTCGGCGTCGGCGATCAGGCTAGTCGGTAGGAGATCGATGTGGCGCACGACGCACGGGCTTTGCTACCGTGCCCGCATGCGTTCCGTCGAGCACACCCCTGCTCCGGTCGCAGCGCTGCCCGCACGACTTCTCGCGGTAGTAGCCCTGCGCGTCGGCTGATCCAGGCTGCCGACGCGCCGCGCCCGATCCCGGCGCTCCCCTTCCTTCTCGAGACCTGGCTCGCGTCCGAGCATCTTCTCGCGCCACGCACGGAGCCACCGATCATGAGCATCACCGCCGACCGCCCGACCACCTTCACCTTCCCCGCCGGATCGGGCGGGCCCGCCGACATCGCGGCCCGCATGCCGCGCCGGCACACCGTCGTCACCGCCGACGGGCTGCACGGGGCCATGCAGGTCGCGACCGCCCTCCAGACCTGCGGCCGCCCCCTGCGGGAGTTCTCCGTCGACGTCCGCGAGGGCGTCGCCTACGGTTCGGTCACCTGCACCATGTCGATGACGCCCGCGGAGGCCGACGAGTTCGAGACCCGGATGCGCGCGATGCCGTACGTCCTGGCCGTCGACCCGTACTGATCCCGGCCGCGCCCGTCACCGGGGGGCGACCGTCGTCAGGGGGTCGCGTTGGTCCGCCCGCGGGCCGCGTCCAGCATCGCCGCCCGCTCGGCGATCTTGACCCGTTCGGTGCCGCCGCGGCGCTCCCCCAGGGCGATCTCGGCGGCGTCGAGCCGCTGCCAGTCGTCCCACAGCACGGGGTCGATGCCGTACTCGCGCAGCCGGGCCAGGACCGCGTCACCACCGGGCCGGGGCGGGGTGCCCAGCCGGGGCAGGTCGGCCAGCACCGACGCGGCGGTCTCCGCGCCGTCGACCTTGTTGGTGCCGATCACCCCCGTCGGGCCGCGCTTGATCCAGCCGGTCACGTAGTTGCCGCGCACCGGCTCCCCGCCGAGCAGCACCCGCCCGGCCTCGTGCGGGACGGTGCCGGTCGACCGGTCGAACGGCAGCCCGTCGATCGGCTCGCCGGTGTAGCCGATGGCGCGGACCACGAGCCCGGCGTCGATCACCTCGGTCTCGCCGGTGCCCCGGACCCGGCCGTCCGGGCCGATCTCGTTGCGCTCCACCTCGACGCCGCGCACCCGGCCCCCCTCCCCGAGCAGCCGGACCGGGCTGCGCAGGAAGCGCAGGTCGATCCGCCGCCGCCCGCCCGCGCCCGGCGGGTGGGCCGACCACTCGGTGAGCGTGTCGACGACCTGCCGCATCCGGCGTTCCGCGGGTTCCTCGACCCCGGCGGCGAGCACGCCGTCGTCGTGCACCCGCACCTCGACGTCGTCGAGCCGGCCGAGGCCCCGCAGCTCGGCCGGGGTGAACCGGGCGTGCTGCGGGCCGCGCCGGATCAGCACGTCCACCCGCTCGACGGCGCTGTCGCGGAACCGGTCCAGCACCGCGTCGTGCAGGTCGGTCGCCGCGAGGTCCTCGGCGGGACGGGCCAGCATCCGGGCGACGTCGAGCGCGACGTTCCCGGCACCGACGACGACCGCACCGGGCCGGTCCAGGGCCGGCCCGGCCCCGGTGGCGTCCGGGTGGCCGCAGTACCAGGAGACGAACGCGCCGGAACCGACCGAGCCGGCCAGGTCCTCACCGGGGATGCCGAGGCTGCGGTCGTGGGTGCTGCCGGTGGCGTGCACGACGGCGTGGTAGTGCTCGCGCAGCGCCTCGTGCGGTATCCCGCCCTCCCCCACGTGCACGTTCCCGAGGAACCGGACACGTTCGGGGTCGTCGAAGGTGGCCACCAGGGCCCGGACCACCGACTTCATCTTGAGGTGATCGGGGGCGACGCCGTAGCGCACGAGGCCGTACGGGGCGGGCAGCCGGTCGACGACGTCGACGTGAACCCCCGGATCGCCCTCGAGCAGCGCCTCGGCGGTGTACAGGCCGGACGGGCCGGACCCGATCACTGCGACCCGGTACGGCCGGGGGCTGTGCGGGGACGACACGGTCGGCACCTCCGTGGAACGTGTGGTGACGACGCTAACAGCCCACGACGCCCCGGGCGATCATCGGAGCGCGCGGAGACCCCCGCCCACCGCGCGCGCCGCGAGGCGCCCGTCGGCCAGCAGCAGCTCGGTGTGCACGGTCCAGAACCGCCGGCCGTCCCGGACCGTCTCGGAGCGGGCGCGCAGCGGCGCGCCGACCGGCACCGGGCGCAGGTAGTCGACCGTCAACGACAGCGGCCGGGCCGGGCCGGGACCGGACCGTCGCAGGTGGAAGGCCTGCGCGGACTGCGCGAACCCGGCGAGCACGGCCCCGTGCGTGGTGCCGTTGAGGTTCATCGTGGACGGGCCGGGGGTGAGCACGGGATCACCGTCGTCGGTGCCGAGCCGGTCCGGCTCGAGCCGGGCCGGGTCGAACGGCGGGATCCCGGCGCGGAAGTCGGCGGCGCCGTCGCCGGGCTTCGCGGATTCCGGCCCGGCGAGCCCGCCCGGGCGGTCCGGGACGCCGCTGAGCGCCATCGTGGCGACGGCGTGCGCGACCAGCACCCCGGTGTCGTCCCGGATCTCCGCCCGGCCGGCGCCGATCTCGTCGTCGAGGTGCAGCAGGGTGATGTCGGCGACGAGCTCCCCGGCACCGGGCGCCGGCGGGCCGGCGAGGTCGATCCGCAGGTCGACGGTGGGCGCACCCGCGGTCAGGCGCGCGGCGGAGAAGATCAGTTTCCCGATCCCGGAGTCGGCGAGCACCGCGGGGAGCACGGGCCGGACCCCGCCGTCGCCGGCGCGGACACCGTCGTGCAGCGCGGCACGCAGCCGCAGGCCGTCCGGGAGCGGCGACGGGTCGCGCACCACCCCGAGTCCCGCATCGACCGGCCCGAGCCCGAGGTGGCCCCGGGTCCTGCGGCCGGGGTCGGTGGTGGTGGTCATGCCCGTCATCGTGCGGGACCGGGCGGGACCTCCGGGTGGGGCGCGGGTGTGCCGTCGGTCACGCCGGGGTCGCGGCGCGGTGGCAGCGGAACGTGCTGCGGTAGTCGACGGGGGCGACGCCCAGCGCCCGCCGGAAGTGGTGGCGCAGCAGCGCGGCGCTGCCGAACCCGGCCCGGGCGGCGACGGCGTCCATCCCGAGGTCGGTCTCCTCGAGCAGGGTGCGCGCGTGCAGCACGCGCTGCGCCGAGATCCAGCGGTGTGGCGTGGTGCCGGTCTCCTCGACGAACCGGCGGGCGAAGGTCCGCTCGGACATGGCGGCCCGCCGGGCGAGCGCGGCGACGGTGTGCTCGGCGTCGAGGTTCTCCAGCATCCAGGCCAGCACCGGCGCGAGCGAGTCGGCGGTGCACTCCGGCACCGGGAGCTCGACGAACTGGCGCTGCCCGCCCTCGCGCTGCGCCGCGACGACCATCCGCCGCGCGATCCCGTTCGCGACGGCGCCACCGAGCTCGCGGCGCACCAGGTGCAGGCAGGCGTCGATCCCGGCGGCGGTGCCGGCCCCGGTGACGAGGTCGCCGTCGTCGACGTAGAGGGCGTCGTCCTCGACGAGCGCCTCGGGGTGGGCCCGGCGCAGCTCGTCGGCGTGCATCCAGTGGACGGTGCAGCGACGGCCGTCGAGCAGCCCCGCCGCGCCGAGCACGAACACGCCGGAACAGATCGACATGACCATCGCGCCGCGGGCGCGGGCCTCCCGGACCGCGTCGAGCGCCTCGGGCGGGAACTCGCGCAGCGCCGTCGCGGCGACGCAGACCAGGTCGGCGCCGGGCAGCGCGTCCAGCCCGTGCTCGGGGGTGATCGTGACCCCGCTCTTGGTGCTCACCGGCCGCCCGGCCTCGACACCGCACACCTTCCAGTCGAACACCGGCAGCCCGTCGTCGGAGCGGTCGAGGCCGAAGACCTCGCAGAGCACGCCGAACTCGAAGACCGCCAGCTCGTCGAGCACCAGGACCGAGACGCTGCGCAGCATGGGCCGACGGTAGGCGGCAGGAACCGGCAGGTCCAGCGAGATCCTGCCGGACGTCGTCGGGATCCGGTCAGGACCGGTGCCAGACGGCCAGCCGCTCGGCCTCCTCGGCGACGGCGCGGCGGTCGTCCCGGTCCTGGTCCGGCTCGGTGAAGGGGTCGGTGACGACCCGCCCGTCCCGGTAGGTCCAGGTGCCGGCGACCCGGCCCCCGACCAGGTACACCGGCGCCGACCGCGGCTTGCTCGTCGCGAACACGTGGTGGCGGTGCTCGGCGGGCAGGATCCGGGTGCGGGCGGCGTGCCCGAGTAGCAGGACGGCGTCGAACGGGCCGAGGAAGCGGACCGGGAGCGGGGTGCCGGGGCCGGGCAGCGGGGCGTGCGGGACGTCGACGAGCTCGGCGCCGTCCTCGCCGGCGAACCGGCGCAGCGTCAGCTCGCCCAGCGCGGCACGGGCGACGCCGACCGGCCAGCCGGCGAACCGCGCGACGTCCGGCGCGGACGCCGGGCCGAACGCCCTCAGGTACCGGCGGGCGAGCTCGACCTGCGCCGCGCGGACCTCGTCGTCGGTGGGTCCGCTCCCGGGCGCTCCCGGCCCGGCGGCCAGGCCGTACACGTGCGCCCGGGGCGCCTCCCACGTCCCGGCCGGCGGCACCCGGACCAGCCCGACCCAGTGCTGTACCCCGGGAAAGGTGCCCGCCGGCACCCCGCGCGCGGCGAGCTCCGCGGTGATCTCGGCCTGCCGGCGCGGCCCGCCGGCCAGGAACTCCCGTACCACGGCCGCGGCCGCGACCATGTCGTGCTCGGTGACGTCGCGGCGCATCCGCAGCCAGTTCGCCCGCTGCTCGGCTCGCACCGCCGCGGTGAACACGTCGTGGTCGCGCCGGGAGAGCATGTGGACGGTCGAGCGCATCGCCCAGGCCTGGACGACCCGGCCGTCTCCCAGCATCGCGGTCAGCGAGTCGCGCTCGAAGCCGGCGAGCCGGGACCACAGGCCCAGGTAGCCGGACGGCGCGTGCTGGGTCTGCAGGCCGCACAACCGTTCCAGCGCCCGCGGGACCGGGAGGCCGGACCGCTCCAGCAGCAGCTGGCGGGCGAGCAGCGCGCGCAGCGAGTCGTCCGCGGTGAGCAGGCGCATGCACCGGAGTCTGCCCGGCCACGGATCCGGCGCGCCCGCGGGACGCCCCGCCGAGATGCGGTGCGACCCCCGCGTCGCGCGGGTCGCCGGCTCCTCGCCGAGATGCACTCCAGCGTTCGGCGAAGATCGACAATTCGCGCTCAGGTGCATGTCGGCGGGATGTGGCGAGTCGGGCACCGCGATCAGGTCCGGGCGCCGCCCCGGTGATCGGCGATGGTCCCCGGGCTCACCCGTGCCGGTCGGCGACGATCTGCTCCAGGCCGTCCGGACCGGCGCGCCAGGCGACGATCCGGTGCAGCCGCACCCGGACCGGCTGGGCGAACACCGCCCGCCAGGAGTCCAGGTCCTGGCCGCGCAGCATGTCCCGGTACTTCTCGCCGAACGCCTTCAGCTCGGCGGGCGCGGGATCACCCGTGAGCGTCGCGTCCCCGTCGGCGAGGACGACGTCGGTGCCGGACGCGGCCGTGTCCAGCGCCAGGCACACGCCGGGGCGTTCCCGCAGCCGCCCGACCTTCGCGGTGTCCGGCCGGCTGAACAGGACGATCTCGGGGTCGGCGAACAGGAACCAGACCGGCACCGAGTGCGGCCGGGCGTCCTCGCCGACCGTCGTGAGCCAGATGATCGGTTCGGCTGCCAGCCGGGCCGCCGCGTGGTCGTGCCGGGGGTCGGCCGGATCGAGCAGCGGGGTCATCGCCGCTCCCGGACGGTGATCGGTGTCACGTGCTCCATGCCGGGAGATGATCCCCTATCCGGACGCCCGCAGGTCGGCCTCGATCGCCGACACGCACGCCCGCAGCTCCGGCAGGATCTCGGTGCGCAGGGCGGCGGCGTCCCGCCGGGACGCGTGGGTGGACACGTTGGCGGCGGCCGTCACCCGTCCGGCCCGGTCGTGCACCGGCACCGCGATCGACCGCAGCCCGGCCTCGAGCTCCTGGTCGACGACGCAGTGCCCGTCGGCCCGTACCCGGTCCAGCTCCGCGCGCAGCGCGCCGGCACCGGCCACGGTGTGCTCGGTCAGCGTCTCCGGGTGCAGGCCGTCCAGATAGGTGTCCAGGGTGGACGGCGGCAGCGCGGCGAGCAGGACCCGGCCCATCGACGTCGCCCAGGCCGGGAAGCGGGTGCCGATCGTGATCGTCACCGTCATGATCCGCGCGGTGGGCACCCGGGCGACGTAGACGACGTCGTAACCGGACTCGGGATCGCCGTCGAGCACCGACACCGACGCCGACTCGCGCACCGTCGCGACCAGGCGTTCCAGGTGCGGGGTGGCCACTTCGGGCAGTCCCATCGCCGACAGGTACGACCAGCCCAGCTCGAGCACCCGCGGGGTGAGCGTGAACAGCCTGCCGTCGGTGCGGACGTAGCCCTCGTCGGCGAGCGTGAGCAGGAACCGGCGGGCCGCGGCGCGGGTGAGCCCGGTCGCCCGGGCGACCTCGGCGAGTGTCTGCTGGGGACGGTCGCCGTCGAACGAGCGGATCACGGCCAGGCCGCGGGCCAGCGAGCGGACCTGTTCCCGGCGCTCCCCGTCGCTCATCGCGGCCGTCCCGCGAGCACCCGGTCCACGAGCTCGGGCGCGTGCCCGGGCCCGCCGCCCTGCGCGCCGGCGGCGAGGGCGAGGTTGCGGGCCATCGCCTCGGGGTGCACCTGCAGGCCCTCCAGGCAGACCCGCAGCCGGGCCGCCGCCCCGGCGGTGACGCGGAGGAGCTCGGTGAGGGTCCCCCACTCGGCGTGCCAGGCGCCTGCGGCGCGCTGGAACTCCTGCTCGGCGCCCGCGAGCAGGGTCGCGACCAGCCCGGGAGCCCGCTTCGCCGACCCGCGGGCGGTGACCGCGGCCGCCGGGTTGCGCTTGTGCGGCATCGACGACGAGTCCCCCGGCGCGGCCTCGGACAGCTCGCCGACCTCGGTCGCGGACAGCAGCACGACGTCGGTCGCCGGCTTCGCGCAGGCCCCCGCCGCGACGCCGAGCGCCCCGGCGAGCTCGCCGATCCGGCTGCGCTCGGTGTGCCACGGCACGCCCTGCGGGGCGAGCCCGAGCCGGGCAGCCAGGGCGTCCGCGACCGCGGGGCCGTACGGGTGGGCGGCGGCGAGCGTGCCGGCGGCGCCGCCGTACTGGACGGGCAGGTCGTCGAGGAGCTGGGCGAGCCGCACCCGGGCCCGGTCCAGCCCGGCGCACCAGTTCGCCGCGACCAGCCCGAACGTCGTCGGCAGGGCCTGCTGGCCGAGGGTGCGGGCCGCGCACCGGGTGTCGCGGTGGGCTCCGGCGAGGCCGGCGGCGGCGTCGGCGCAGGCGGTGAGGTCGTCGACGATCCGGGCGCCGGCCCGCCGGGTCAGCAGCACCAGCGCGGTGTCGAGGACGTCCTGGCTCGTCGCGCCGGGGTGGACGGCCCGCTCGGTGCCCGGCGCGATCCGCGCGCCGGCCGCCTTGAGCCGCTTGACCAGCGGGATCACCGGGTTGCCGCCCTCCACCGACGCGGCGGCGAGCTCGGCCGGGTCGACTCCGGCGACGGCGGCGACCGCGCGCTCCACCCCGTCGGCGTCGGCCTCGGCGACCGTCCCCTGCTCGGCGGCGACCGCGGAGAGCGCCAGCTCGACCTCCAGCAGGGCCGCGATCCAGGCGGCGTCGTCGAGCACCCCGTCGACCCGGTCGGTGCCGGAGAGCGGCCCGAAGAGCGAGTTCGCCATGCGGACGAGTGTACGGCCGGCGCACAGGGACAATGGTCGGGTGCTGACCCACATCCTGCTCGATCTCGACGGGACCCTCGTCGACTCCGCCCCCGGCATCCTCGGTTCGCTGCGCCGCGCGATCGACGAGGCCGGCCTGGACGTCCCCGACTCCGCGCTGGGCACCCACCTGCTCGGGCCGCCGCTCTACCGCTCGCTGCCGCCGATCCTCGGCGACGCCGGCACCGCCGCCGTCCTCCCGATCTACCGGCGGATCTACGGCGACGAGGACGGCTGCCTGGACTGCACGCCCTACCCGGGCGTCGAGACGCTCCTGCGGGGGCTGTTCGACGCCGGCGTGACGATGGCGCTGGCCACCAGCAAGGCCGAGCCGTCCGCGCTCAAGATCCTCGCCCACCACGGGTGGACCGACCTGTTCACCGAGATCGTCGGCGACACCCGCGCGGCCGACCGGCCCACCAAGGGCGCGGTCGTCGCCGAGGCGCTGCGCCGGCTGGGCCACCCGTCCGGTGCGGACGTCCCGCCGATGGTCGGCGACCGGCTGCACGACGTCGAGGGCGCGGCCGAGCACGGCCTGCGCTGCCTCGGTGCGGGCTGGGGCTACGCCGAGCCGGGCGAGCTGGTGGCCGCGGGCGCCGAGACCGTGTACGCATCCGCGGACGACCTGCGGGTGGCGCTCCTCGGCTGAGGACGATCTCGCGAGCCGGGCCCGGAGCGGGTAGACACCCGGGTATGACGGTCGTCTCCCTGCACCGGTACCCGGTCAAGTCCATGCTCGGCGAGTCCGTGGAACGGTCGGTGGTGACCGGCCGGGGCCTGCTCGGCGACCGCGCGCTGGCGGTGTACGACGTCGAGTCCGGCACGGTGGCGAGCGCCAAGGTGCCGCGACTGTGGGCCGGCCTGCTCGGCTTCTCGGCGCGGTTCGCCGCCGAGCCGGAGCCGGGGCGCCCGCTGCCGGAGGTCGAGATCCGGTTCCCGGACGGCTCGATGCTGCGTTCCGACGACGCCGGAGTCGACATCGCACTGTCCACGGTGCTCGGCCGGGAGGTGCGGCTGGTCGCCGAACCGCCGGAGGGCAGCCAGTTCGAGGAGGTCTGGCCGGAGTTCGAGGACCTGCCGGTCGGCGAGCTGGCCCCCGAGCAGCTCATCGAGGGCACGACCGCGCGGCGGGAGGAGTCCGGCGAGCGGGTCAGCCGGTTCGACGTCTCGGCGTTCGGCGCGCCCGGGACCTTCTTCGACCTGTCCACACTGCACGTCCTCACCGAGTCCACCCTGGACCGGCTGCGGGAGCTGGCACCGGAGGTCACGTTCGACGTCCGCCGGTACCGGCCGAACGTCGTGCTCGACGGGACGGGCACCGGCTTCGTCGAGAACGACTGGCCCGGGTCGGTGGGGACCATCGGCAGCACCGGCGTGCGGTACTCGTTCGCCACGATGCGGTGCGTGATGACCACCCTTGCGCAGGGTGACCTGCCGCGTGACGCCGGCGTCCTCCGGACCGTCGCCAAGCACAACCGGATCGAGATCCCGCAGGTCGGCGGGGTGTGGGCGTGCGCGGGGGTCTACGCCGACGTCACCGCGGACGGCGAGATCGCCGTCGGGGACGGCCACAGCACCCCCACCCCGCCCTGACCCCGCACCGGCGAGGCCCGGTCCGCGCCGCTCACGGGATCCGGTGCCGCTCACCCGGTCGCGCGAGCGTGGCCGGGCTCCGTGAGCGCCGGCGAGGTGGTCGCCGCTCCCCGCGTCACCGCCGTCCCACGAACGACCCTTTCGTCGCGGGAAGAGCGCACGCCGTCGTGTTCGCATAACGAACGCTTGTGCGTGTGACGAACACTCATGTACGGTCGTCGGCGACGGAGGTGTGTGCGTGATGGACAAGGTGGTGGCATCCGCGACGGAGGCGGTCGCCGACATCGGTGACGGCGCGTCGTTGGCGGTCGGCGGGTTCGGCATGTGCGGCGTGCCGACGGCGCTGATCGCGGCGCTGCTCGAGCAGGGCGCGACCGATCTGGAGACGATCTCGAACAACCTGGGCGTCGACGGCTTCGGCCTGGGCACCCTGCTCGCCGCCGGCCGCATCCGGCGCACGATCGGCTCCTACGTCGGCAACAACAAGGAGTTCGCCCGCCAGTACCTCGCCGGCGAGCTGGAGCTCGAGCTGACCCCGCAGGGCACCCTGGCCGAGCGCCTGCGCGCGGGCGGGGCCGGGATCCCGGCGTTCTACACCCCGGCCGGGGTCGGCACGCTCGTCGCCGAGGGCGGCCTGCCCTGGCGCTACCACCCGGACGGCTCGGTCGCGGTGCTGTCACCGACCAAGGAGGTCCGCGAGTTCGACGGCACCTCCTACGTCCTCGAGCGGGCACTGACCCCCGACTTCGCACTGGTCCACGCCTGGAAGGGCGACCGGCACGGCAACCTCGTCTACCGGCGCTCGGCCCGCAACTTCAACCCCGACGCCGCCGCCGCCGGGCAGATCACCATCGCCCAGGTCGAGCACCTGGCCGAACCCGGCGAGATCGACCCCGACCACGTGCACACCCCCGGCATCCACGTCCAGCGCGTCGTGCACGTCCCCGACGCCGACAAGCCGGTCGAATTCAGGACGGTGCGCTGATCATGGCTCTCACTCGCGACGAGATGGCCGCCCGGGTCGCCGAGGAGCTGCCCGACGGCTCCTACGTCAACCTCGGCATCGGCATGCCGACCCTGGTCCCCGGGCACATCCCGGCCGGTCGCACGGTGATCCTGCACTCCGAGAACGGCATCCTCGGCGTCGGCCCCTACCCGACAGACGACGAGGTCGACCCGGACCTGATCAACGCCGGCAAGGAGACCGTCACCGTCAACGACGGCGCCGCCTACTTCGGCTCCTCGGACAGCTTCGGCCAGATCCGCGCCGGCAAGCTCGACGTCGCCGTGCTCGGCGGAATGGAGGTCGCCGCCAACGGCGACCTCGCGAACTGGGCCGTCCCCGGCAAGATGATCAAAGGCATGGGCGGGGCGATGGACCTCGTCCACGGCGCCCGCCGGGTCATCGTGATGATGGACCACGTCTCCAAGGACGGATCACCGAAGATCGTCGAACGGTGCAGCCTGCCGATCACCGGGCTGGGCTGCGTGACCCGGATCGTCACCGACCTCGCCGTCATCGACGTGACCCCCGACGGCCTGCAACTCGTCGAGACCGCCCCCGGCGTCACCGAAACCGAGATCCGCGACAAGACCGGCGCACCGCTGCGCTGACGCGCCCGTGAGTGGATACGCGGGCCCCGGCCCCACCAACCACTCACGAGCGCGCCAGCGCACTCCCGACGTCGTCCGGTGCCGGGCGTCCGAGGATCACCGCTGCGGCCAGGGCGGCGAGCGCCGGCGCCGACTCGATACCGGAGCCGCCCTGCCCGGCGACGACGTGGAACCCGGGATGGCCCGGCCGCTCCCCGAGGACCGGCGCCCGGTCCGGGGCGAAGGTCCGCAGGCCGGCCCAGGCGGTGCGCACGGACCGCAGGCCGAGCGTGGTCGCGGCACCGACCCGGTCCAGGGCGAGCGCGACGTCGAGCTCGTCCGGCCGCGCGTCGCCCGGCGGCTGGGGTGACTCGTCGGCTGGTGACACCAGGACCGTGTCGGCCTCCGGTTTGAGGTACCAGCATTCGGCGGCGTCGGCGATCAGCGGGAGCGGGGCGCCGTCCACCCGCAGCACGGACGGGTCCGCGACCGGGCACGCCGCGATCGTGCGCCGGTACGGGACCAGCCCGATCCGGGGGACGCCGGCCAGTGCGGCCACCTCGTCGGTCCACGCCCCGGCCGCGTCGACGACGGCCCCGGCCCGCACGACGTGCCCGGCGGCCGTCGTCGCGACCCAGCCGCTGCCGTCCCGCGCCAGCGAGACCACCCGCGCTCCGCGCAGCACGGTGCCGCCGCGGGCGCGCAGCCCGCGCCGGTAGCCGTCGTGCAGGGCGGCGGTGTCGACGTCGGCGGCGCCGGCGGTCCACGCGGCCGCCCGCGGCGGGTCACGCAGCACCGGTGCCCGGCGGTGGGCCTCGGCGGGGTCCAGCGCGACCGGGGCGCCGGGCTCGCCGCGTTGCTCGGCCAGCATCGCGGTGAGGGCGGCCGCCCCGGCGTCGTCGGTGGCGACGTGCAGCACCGGGCGCGGGGACAGCAGCGGTGGCGTCCCCAGCTCGTCGGGCAGTGCCGCGAACCGCGGCCCGGACGCGGCGATCAGCGCGCGGAACGGGGCCGACCCGTGCCCGGGGATGTAGGTCGCGGCGGAGCGGGCCGTGGCGTGCACCGGCATGTCGTGCTCGGCCTCGAGCAGCACGACCCGTGCGTGCGCGGCCAGCTCGTACGCCACCGAGACCCCGGCGATGCCGCCGCCGATCACGACGAGGTCCGTCTCGTGCCCGTCCATCACCGGCGACGATAGCGGCGCGAAAACCGGTGGCACGGCGCCGCGGCGCTCCCTACCGTCCTCACCATGCTGATCCGGTTCCGCTGAGCGGCCCGCCCGGCCTCCTCCTCCGACGGAGGCCGCGCGCCCGCCGGCCCGTGACGTCGTCCCCGGGACCGGAACCGATGCTGCGCGTCTCCGGCCGTTCCGGCACGTCACCGGCCTTCCCGGTCCTCGCCCGACCCACCATCTCCAGGAGGCCCGTATGCGTACCACCCGATCCCGCGCCGCCACCGGTCCGGCGCCGCGGCCCGCCACCGAGTCCCTCGCCGCGCACCTGCCTGGCGGGCTGCGGAGCTCCGGCTCGCCGGACACGAACCGGCCCACGGGTCCCCGGACCGAGGCGGCTCCGGCCCCGGGTACCGGAGCCCTCGGGGCGCCGGGTGCCGTGGGCCCGGACGCCGCGCCGCCGCGGCCGGCCAACCGCGCCGAGCGCCGGGCCGCGAAGCGCGGCCGCGACGCCGGGCACGGGTTCGGGCCGGCCGCGCCCCGCACCGCGGGTCCGGCACCGCACGCGAAGCCCGCACACGTCCGCACGGACTTCGCCGCCCGCCGGACGGGCTAGCGCCTCGTGCGTGGTTATCAGGGCTGTGGCCCTGATAACCACTCACGAGGCACTGTGTGCCCCATGACCGTCACCGTCTGGTGGGCCGCGCCGGTCGATCCGGAGGCGCGCTCCGACCTCGTCCCGCTGCTGGACGATCACGAGCGCGCCCGGATGGGTGCGCTGCGCCGCACCGAGGACCGCGCCCGCTACCTGGCCGCGCACGCGCTGGCCCGCCTCGTGCTGGCGACGCACCTGGACACCGACCCGGCGGCGCTCGACCTCGACCGCACCTGCCGCTGCGGCGCGCCGCACGGCAAGCCGCGCCTGGCCGGCCGCGCCGACGACCCCGGGTTCTCGCTGACCCACTCCGGGGCACTGGTCGGGGTCGCCGTGGGCGCCGGGCCGGTCGGGATCGACGTCGAGCGGCACCGCACGCTGTCCGATCTGGACGGCCTCGCCCGGCACGCGCTCTCGCCCGCCGAGCGGGCAGCCGGCCCGGTCGGGGCCGGCGGTTTCCTCGTCACCTGGGCCCGCAAGGAGGCCCTGCTCAAGGCCACCGGCGAGGGCCTGGCCAGCCCGATGGACGCGATCACGCTGACCGCGCCCGGCGGGCCCGCCCGGATCCTGGACTGGCCCGGCGCCGCCGGCGCGTGGTGGGTCGCCGACGTCGCGACCCCGCACGACGACCACCCGGGCGCCGTCGCGGGCGCCGGCCCCGCGGCACCGCGGATCGAGGTCGCCGACGGCGACGCGGTCCTGTCGGGGGTCCACGACATCATGGGGCGGTGACGACGTCCGGAACCGGCGCCGCGCGCTGGGTGCTGCACCTCGACATGGATGCGTTCTTCGCCTCAGTCGAGCAGCTCACCCGGCCGACGCTCGCCGATCGCCCGGTGCTGGTCGGCGGGGCCGGCCCGCGCGGCGTCGTCGCGGGCGCCAGCTACCAGGCCAGGGTGTTCGGGGCGCGCTCGGCGATGCCGATGAGCCAGGCCCGGCGCCGCTGCCCGCACGCGACCGTGCTGCCGCCCCGGTTCCCGCTGTACAAGGCGATCTCCGACGAGGTGATGGGAATCCTCGGCGAGTTCTCGCCGGTGCTGGAGCCGGTGTCGGTCGACGAGGCGTTCCTGGAGCCGCCGGCACTGGCCGGGGCCGACCCGGCGATCGTGCAGGAGTTCGGCACCGCGCTGCGTGCCGCGGTGCGGGAGCGGACCGGGCTGCCCGCGTCGGTCGGGGCCGGGTCCGGCAAGCAGGTCGCGAAGATCGCTTCCGAGCTCGCGAAGCCGGACGGGCTGCGCGTGGTCGCGCACGCCGAGCAGGACGACGTGCTGGCCCCGCTGCCGGTGCGGTCCCTGTGGGGCATCGGCCCGGTGTCCGGGGAAGCCCTGCGCAAGATCGGGGTCGAGACGATCGGCCAGCTCGCCGCCCTGGACACCCGGGAGCTCGCGGGCGTCCTGGGCACCGCGGTCGGCGCGGAGCTGCACCGGCTGGCGCGCGGCATCGACGACCGCCCGGTCGCCCCGCGCGGCGCGGCGAAGCAGATCAGCGCGGAGACGACGTTCGACACCGACCTGACCGCCATGTCCGCGGTCCACGAGGCCGTCGAGTCCATCTGCGTGGCCGTGCACCGGCGGCTCGTCGCGGACGGGCGGGCCGCCCGCACCGTGACCGTGAAGGCCCGCACCGGGGACTTCGTGACCCACACCCGCTCGGAGACGACGCCGTTCCCCAGCCGGGAGCTGTCCACCCTGACCGCGGTGGCGCGGCGGCTCGCCGACGCGGCCGTCGGCGAGGGCGGGGTCCGGCTGCTCGGCGTCTCGGTGTCCGGTTTCGGCGACGAGCCGCCGCTGGCGCTGTTCGACGCGGTGCCCTCCGAGCAGGGGTGGACGGCCGCGCCCGCCGATCCGGGCTCCGCGGGCCCGCCGGACCCGGGCACACCGGTCGCTGCGGGACACCCGGCGGCCGCGGGAGACCCGGCCGCCACGGGTGAATCGGCGGCCGGCGATGGACCGGGGGAAGCGGTCGCCGCCGGCGGGCCGGCCACCGTCACCGCCGCCGGGCAGGCCGTCGTCACCGCCGAGCCGACGCTCGGGCCCGGCCCCACTCGTCCGGACCGGGCGCCGGACCCGAACCGTCCGTGGCGGGCCGGCGACGACGTCCACCATCCCGGGCACGGGCACGGCTGGGTGCAGGGCGCCGGGCACGGCCGGGTCACCATCCGGTTCGAGACCGCCCAGACCGGCCCGGGCCCGTCGCGGACCCTCGACGCCGCCGACCCGGACCTGACCCGCGCCGACCCGCTCGGGAGCTGGCGGGCTCCGGCCTGACGCCCGTGGCGACCCCGGGTCAGCCGATCAGCGGGCTGCGGTGCGGCGGGGCGACCCGGGTGCCGGCGGGGACGCGGACGTCCAGCTCCGGGCAGGTGCGGGCGAGCCCGTCCAGCACGGCCCCGAGTGCGACGTCGCCGCCCGGCTCCCCCGCGACCAGCAGCACACCGGCGCGGCCCGGGCCCGCGTGTGCCCACGCGGTCAGCCGCTCGACCGCGCCGCGCGGAGCGATCCGCTCCACCCGCCACGCCTCGGCGTAGAACAGCGCGACCGACTCGGGTCCGTGCGGGAACGCGAAGACCGTGTCGGCCTCCGCGAGCAGGTCGTCGGCCCCGCCGGATCCGGCCGCGCCGGCCGGGTCGGTGCCGAGCACGATCAGAACGGGGCGCGCGTCGTCGCTCACTCGTATGACCTCCTCGAGGGTCCTCGCCCTCATCGGTGGGATCTCCGGCGACGACGGTCAGTCTCCTGGCTCCCGGATCGTCGCGCGCCCCCGGCCTTCCCGCCCTGGTCGGGCCGTGGCCATGGGTGGGGACGCGCTCCCCGGTGACAGTGGCGGGACCGCGCCGGACTCGCACCGGCTTCCTGCACCGTCGTCAGTCCAAAGCCCACCACGCGGGTGGGTGGGCGGTCAACAACCACACAGGCGGCCGGGGGTCAACCGCGGCCGACGGGTGCCTCCAGCCCGGCCACCGGACCGATCACGACGATCGCCGGTGGGCTGACGCCCTCCTCGGCGGCGACCTTCTCGGCGGCCTCGAGGGTGGTGCGCACGGAGCGCTGGATGCGGGTGGTGCCGTCCTGCACGATCAGCACCGGCGTGTCCGGGGCGCGGCCGTGGGTGATCAGGGCGTCGGCGAACCGGCCGATCCGTTCGACCGCCATCATGAGCACGATCGTCCCGGTCATCCGGCCGAGCGCGGTCCAGTCGGTGAGGCTGCGGGGATCGTCCGGCGCCACGTGCCCGGACACGACGACGATCTCGTGCGCCACACCGCGGTGGGTGACCGGCGTCCCGGCGACGGCGGGCGCGGCGAACGCGCTGGTGATACCGGGCACGACGGTGACAGGGACGCCCGCGGCGGCGCACGCCTGGACCTCCTCGAACCCGCGGCCGTAGACGAACGGGTCCCCGCCCTTGAGCCGGACCACGAACTTCCCGGCACGGGCGTGCCCGACCAGCAGCTCGTTGATCTTCTCCTGGGCCATCGCGCGGCCGTACGGGATCTTGGAGGCGTCGATCACCTCGACGTCGGGGGACAGCTCGTCGAGGATGTCCCGCGGCCCGAGCCGGTCGGCGACGACGACCTGGGCACGGGACAGCAGCCTGCGCCCGCGGACCGTGATCAGCTCGGGGTCGCCGGGCCCGCCGCCGACGAGCGCGACACCGGCCTGCGGCAGCTCGGCGTCCTCGTCGACGAGCCCGGACTGCAGCGCCTCGATCAACGCGGTCCGCACGGCGGCCGAGCGGCGGTGCGCGCCCCGGGCGAGGACGCCGACGGTCAGCCCGTCGTACCCGCCGGTGGCCGGGGTGACCGCGGTGCCCCGCGCCCCGTCGTCGGCGCGGACGCAGAAGACCCGGTTCCGCTCGGCCTCCGCGGCGACCGCCTCGTTGACGGCCGGGTCGTCGGTGGCCGCGATGGCGTACCAGGCCGCGGTGAGGTCGCCGTCGGCGTACCGCCGGGCTCTCCAGGTGATCTCGCCGGCCGAGGCCATGCCCTCGACGGCCGGGGTGACCTCGGGCGAGACGACCTCGACGTCGGCCCCGGCCGCGATCAGCCGGGCGGCCCGGCGCTGAGCGACCTGTCCCCCGCCGACGACGACGACCCGCCGGCCGGACAGGTCCAGGCCGACCAGGTACTGCTCGTGCTGCGCGCTCAACGACGTTCCTCTCCCGGGGCGTCCGCGCCCGACCGCCTACAGCGAACCCGCCGCCCGCGGCGACGATCGAGGATAACGACCCGCGCATGCGTGGGCAGAGACCACGGAGGCCAAGCCCACACCGGGCTCACCGGCGCCGGCGGGCGGCGACGGCGACCGTGACGCCGTCGCCGGTGGTCCGGGGCACCAGGAGCTCGGCGCACGGCCCGGCCGCGAGCAGCGCCGCCGCCTCGGCGACCCCCGGCGTCCCGGTGGCGGCCGCCACACGCGGGCTCGGGTTGGGGACCGGCACGGCGGCGAGCGCGGCGGCCGGGTAGCCGCGCGGCACCCGCGGGGCGACGGCGGCCCGCAGCCCCGGCTCGTCCACCCGCCGGTCCAGCGTCGCGACGACGGCGGAGCCCAGGCCCAGCCCGTGCGTCGCCGCCACTTGCTCCAGCAGCGCCCGCACGGCGGTCGCCCCCGTGCCGGGCCGCAGCCCGATCCCGACCGCGATGATCGCGCGTTGTGGAGTGCTGCGCCCGGCAGGCGAACGCCACGCTCCCGAAACGGTGATCATGCGGCGGCGTCGACGAAACGGGCCACCGCCTCCGGCACGCCGGCCGGGTGGGTGTGGAGGAACGAGGCGTGCACGCCGCCCGCGACGAAGCCCTCGGGTTCGCCGCCGCGCCACGCCCAGGCGGGGGTGGCGCCGGCCCGCGGCGTGACGGCGCACCGGTGGAACTCGTGCGCACCCACCCGGGTTCCGGCGGCGAACGGCGCCGACCCGGACACGGCGACGGCGTCCCGGTAGCCCAGGGTGAGCCGCGGCGTCATCGCGGCGGTGGTGTCGAGGACCCCGCACATCGGCGTGCCGTCCAGTTCGCGGCACAGGTAGAGCAGGCCGCCGCACTCGGCGTGCACCGGCGCACCGGACGCGGCCAGCCGCGCCACCTCGGCCCGCAGCGGCGCGTTCTCCCCGAGCGCGCCGACGTGCTCCTCGGGGAAGCCGCCGGGCAGGACGAGCCCGGCGGTGCGGTCCGGCAACGCCGGGTCCCGCAACGGGTCGACGGTGACGACCTCGGCCCCGGCCGCGGCGAGCAGCTCGGCGTGCTCGGCGTAGCCGAACCCGAACGCGGGCCCGCCGGCCAGGGCGACGACGGGGCGGCGCCGTCCTGCGTGCGGCACCGCGCCCCCGCCTCCCCCGGCCACCGCACGCGCGGCGGCGATCTCGGCGGCCGGGTCCCAGACGGGGCCCGACGGGAGCGGGCGGGCCAGCGCGACGACCGCGTCCAGGTCGACGTGGGCCGCGACCAGCCCGGCCATCGCGTCCACGGCCGCGGTGGCGGCGGCCCCGTGCTCGGCCGCGGTGACCAGCCCGAGATGCCGGGACGGCACGGCCAGCTCGGCCCGCCGCGGTACCGCGCCGAGCACCGGAAGCCCGGCCTCCTCGGCGGCCGCCCGCAGCACCTCGGCGTGCCGCTCCGAGCCGACCCGGTTCAGGATCACGCCCGCGACCTGCACCGACGGGTCGAACGAGGAGAACCCGTGCAGCAACGCGGCCAGCGACCGGGACTGCCCGCGGACGTCGACGACCAGCACCACCGGCGCACCCAGCGCGGCGGCGACCTCGGCCGTGGATCCGGCGCCGTCGGCGATGCGGCCGTCGAACAGCCCCATCACGCCCTCGACGACGGCGAGCTCCGCGCCCGCGGCCCCGTGCCGGGCGAGCGGCCCGAGCCGGTCCCGGCCCTGCAGCACGACGTCGAGGTTCCGCCCGGGCCGGCCCGCCGCGAGGGTGTGGTAGCCGGGGTCGATGTAGTCGGGCCCCACCTTGAACGGCGCGATCCGGGTGCCGCGCCGGTGCAGCGCGGCCATCAGCCCGGTGGAGATCGTGGTCTTCCCGCTCCCCGACGACGGCGCCGCCACCACCAGGGCGCGAGGGGTCACCACTCGATCCCCCGCTGCCCCTTCTGACCGGCGTCCATCGGGTGCTTGATCTTCGTCGTCTCCATCACCAGGTCGGCGGCGTCGACCAGCTGCTGCGGGGCGTCCCGGCCGGTGATGATCACGTGCTGGTTCCCGGGCCGGGTCGTGAGCACCTCGACGACCTCGTCGACGTCGATCCAGCCCCACTTCAGCGGGTAGGTGAACTCGTCGAGCACGTACACCCGGTGCCGCTCGCCGGCCAGCCGGCGGCGGATCTCGGCCCAGCCCTCGCGGGCGTCGGCGGCGTGGTCGGTCTCGGTGCCCTTGCGGCGCGACCAGGACCAGCCGGAGCCCATCTTGTGCCACTCGACGGGCCCGCCCTGCCCCGTCCGATCGTGCACCGTCCCGAGCGCGCGGAACGCCTCCTCCTCGCCGACCTTCCACTTGGCCGACTTCACGAACTGGAACACGCCGATCGACCAGCCCTGGTTCCAGCCGCGCAGCGCCATCCCGAACGCGGCCGTCGACTTCCCCTTCATCACGCCGGTGTGCACCACCAGCAACGGCCGGTTGCGGCGCTGGCGGGTGGTCAGCCCGTCGTCGGGGGTGACGCTCACCTGTCCCTGCGGCACGGCGCTCTCCTCTCGGTCATGCAGCGCGGGCGGACCGCACCAGGTCCCCCACGCTGTCGGCGGTCAGGTCGTCGAGGGTGACCCGCTCGCCACCGGCCGCGGCGGCGAGTGGCGCGGCCAGCCCGAGCCGGACGTGCCCGCCCTCGCAGTCGACGACGACGGTGTGCACACCGTCGGCCGCCAGCAGCCCGGCGGCCCGGCGCGCGTCCGCCACCGGGTCGCTCCCGGGAAGGACCGGCACGGTGGCGCGGCCGTCGGTCAGCAGGACGAGCAGCGGGCGGCGCCGCGGGTCCCGGCGCCGCTCGGCGGCGAGCACGGCACGGGCCTTGAGCAGCCCCGCGGCGAGCGGGGTCCGCCCGCCGGTGCGCAGCGTCGCGAGGCGCTGCTGCGCGGCCGGCACCGACGACGTCGGCGGCAGCGCCAGCTCGGCGTCCCGGGCCCGGAACGTCACCAGCCCGACCTTGTCCCGTCGCTGGTAGGCGTCCCGGAGCAGACCGAGGACCGCCCCGGAGACGGCGGTCATCCGCTTCCGCGCGGCCATCGACCCGGATGCGTCGACGACGAACAGCACCAGGTTGCCCTCTCGGCCCTCCCGCTCGGCACGGCGCAGGTCCCCCCGCCGGACGAGCAGGCCCGGCCCGCGGCGGCCGCGCGCGGCCTGGTGCGGGGCGGCCGCGGCGACGGTCGCGGGCAGGTGCAGGTCCGCGGCCCGGGTGGTGGCCGACCCGGTGGGCCGGACGACGCGGCCGGTGTCGGTGCGGGCCCGGGACCGGCGGCCGGGCGCGCCCGCGCCGAGGCCGGGGACGGTGAACGCGCGGACCGTCGCGCGGCGCAGCCGGGCGGTGTCCCCGAGGACGACGGCGCGGCCCTCCCCGTCGCCACCGGACCCGGACCCCTCCGGCGCAGGATCGTCGGATGCCGCGAACGGCCCGTTCGTGGCGTCCGTTCCCTCGACCGGTCCGCTCGTGGGGTCGGACGGGGGCCGGGAACCCGCGTCGGCGGGCCCGGAGCCGCCGGTGCCGCCGTGGGACTCGGCGCCGCCGGAACCGTCCGGGCCGTCTGAGGCGTCCGAACCGTCGGACGTGTCCGGGCCGCCGGAACCGCCCGCGTCATCGGGACCGGACGCGTCATCCGGGGTGTCGCCGGGCCGGCCACCCCCGTCCGGGCCGCCGGGGTCGTCGTCAGGATCCTCGGGCCCCAGCTCGGACTCGGCGTCCCGCAGGGCCTCCTCGAGGTCCTTCTCGTCCAGGCCGGGCTCGTCGAACGGGTCGCGGCGGCGGCGGTGCGGCAGCGCGAGCCGGGCGGCGACGCGGACGTCGTCCTCGATGACGGCGGCCCGGCCCTCCCAGGCGGCGTGCGCGGCCGCGGCCCGGGTGATGACGAGGTCGGCCCGCATGCCGTCGACGTCGAACCGGGCGCACACGAACGCGATCCGGTGCAGCTCCCGGTCGGACACCCGCACCGACCCGACCCGTTCCCGGGCGGCCCGCAGCCGCTCGGCGGTGTCGGCCTCGGCGCCGGCGAACCGGGACGCGAACCCGGCCGGGTCGTCCTCGAACGCCATCCGGCGGCGGGTCACCTCGACCCGGGTGTCGACGTCGCGGGAGGCCCGCACCTCCACGGTCAGCCCGAACCGGTCGAGCAGCTGCGGGCGCAGCTCGCCCTCCTCCGGGTTCATCGTCCCGACCAGCAGGAACCGTGCCGCGTGCGAGACGGAGACGCCGTCGCGCTCGACGTGTGCCCGCCCCATGGCCGCGGCGTCCAGAAGCAGGTCGACGAGGTGGTCGTGCAGCAGGTTGACCTCGTCGACGTAGAGCACGCCGCGGTGCGCCTCGGCGAGCAGGCCGGGCTGGTAGGCCCGCTTGCCCTCGGACAGCGCGCGCTCCAGGTCGAGCGAACCGACGAGCCGGTCCTCGGTCGCGCCGACCGGCAGCTCGACGAGCCGGGCCGGCCGGGTCGTGCGCGACGGCACCGGCGCGGCCGGGTGCGGCCCGTCCGGGCAGGCCGGGTCCGGTTCGGCCGGGTCGCAGCCGAACCGGCAGCCCTCGATCACCTGCAGCTCGGGGAGCAGTGCCGCCAGCGCCCGCACCGCCGTCGACTTCGCGGTGCCCTTCTCCCCGCGCACGAGCACCCCGCCGACGCCCGGGTGGACGGCGTTGAGCAGCAGCGCCAGCCGCAGGTCGTCGTGGCCGACGACCGCAGAGAACGGGAAGCGGGGGGAGCTCACGGCAGTGCGCACGGGTGCGAGGCTGCCAGACCCGAGGTCAGCACCGGGAGATCGGCGGGCGCCCCGTTTCGGATCACATGCTCAAGTGACGACGTGTCGAGGTGCTGTTCGACCAGGTCGGCCAGGAGATCCACCTGCCGGGCCCGCTCGGCCGCGAACGACGTGTCGTCCGCCACCCGGAACCCGTCCCGGCCGGCCTCGGCGGCGAGCCGGGCGAGCAGCAGGCGGCGGAAGCCGTCGTTCTCGGCGAGGCCGTGCCAGTGCGTGCCGAGGACGTGCCCGCGGTCGCTGCCCTCGTCGCCGACGAGACCGGGATCGCCGGAGCGCACCACCCGGCCGTGGTGGATCTCGTACCCGGTCACCGGCTCCCCCCAGGCCGTCGCCGCCGGGGTCCCGAGGTGCTTGACCGGGTCGAACGCGATCTCCAGGTCGAGCAGGCCCAGCCCGTCGACGCGGGTGCCGGGCGGGGCCTCGGCACCGTCCGGGTCGGTGATCGCGCGGCCCAGCATCTGGTAGCCGCCGCAGATGCCGAGCACCGGGCGTCCGGCCGCGGCGTGCGCCCGCACGGCGTCGGCCATCCCGGACGACCGCAGCCACGCCAGGTCGGCGACCGTCGACTTCGACCCGGGCAGGACGACGACGTCGGTGTCCGCGATCCGGGACGGCTCGGTCACGTACCGGACGGCCACGCCCGGCTCGCAGGCGAACGCCTCCACGTCGGTGGCGTTCGAGATCCGCGGGAACCGCACCACCGACACCCGCAGCCACTGCCCGCCGCGCGGTGGGGCCGGCCGGCCGAGCACCCCGTCGGCCGGGGCGGACAGCGAGTCCTCGGCGTCGAGCCAGAGCCCGTCGGCGTACGGCAGGACGCCCAGCGTCGGCCGCCCGGTCAGCGTGCGCAGCTGCGCGAACCCGGGCGCGAGCAGCCGCGGGTCACCCCGGAACTTGTTGATCACGAACCCGGCGACGAGGGCCTGGTCGGCAGGGTCGAGGACGCCCAGGGTGCCGAACAGGTGCGCGAGCACCCCGCCCCGGTCGATGTCGCCGACGACGAGCACCGGCAGCCCGTTGCGCCGCGCGAAGCCCATGTTGGCCAGGTCGGTGGCGCGCAGGTTGATCTCCGCCGGGGAGCCCGCTCCCTCGCAGACGACGACGTCGTAGCGGCGCCGCAGCCCGGCAAGCGCGTCCGCGACGACCTCGGCCAGCGCGGCCGTCCGGTGCCGGTACGACAGCGCCGACACCTGCCCGTCGGCCCGGCCCCGCACGACGACCTGCGAGGTCCGGTCGCTGCCCGGCTTGAGCAGCACCGGGTTGAGATCGACCCCGGGCGTGATCCCGCACGCGAACGCCTGCATGGCCTGGGCGCGGCCGATCTCGCCGCCGTCCGGGGTGACGACCGAGTTGTTGCTCATGTTCTGGGCCTTGAACGGCGCCACCGACACCCCGCGCCGGTGCAGCCAGCGGCAGATGCCGGCGACGACGGCGCTCTTGCCCGCGTCCGACGTCGTCCCGGCGATCAGCACCGCTCCCCTGAGATCAACCACGCGAGCAGTATCGCCCCGGCGGCCGTGTCTACCCTGGGAGCGTGCGTTTCCTGCTGCGTCCCGGGTGGATCGCGGCCGTCGTCGCCGTGCTGGCGTTCGTGGTCGCGTGCTACACGTTGCTCGCCCCGTGGCAGTTCGGCCGGGAGGCCGAGCGGGATGCCCAGCAGCGCGCGATCGCCGCCGCCGACGCGGCACCCGCGGTGCCGTTCGCCGAGCTGGTCCCGGCCGGCGCGGGGGTGTCCGGCGACGACGTGTGGCGCCGGGTCACGCTGACCGGCACGTACGACCGCGCCGCGGAGACCCTGGTCCGGCTCCGTGTCGTCGACGGCGCCCCCGCCTACGAGGTGCTGACGCCGCTGCGGCTCACCGACGGCCGCCTGGTCGTCGTCAACCGGGGGTCGGTACCGGCCGGAGACGGCGGACGTGTCCCGGAGTACGCGCCGGCCCCGACCGGATCGGTGACCGTCGAGGGCAGGCTGCGGCTGAACGAGAGCGACCCGCAGGGACGCCCGCCGCTGCACGAGGGCGGCACCCGTCAGATCTACGCCGCGGACTCCCGTGCGCTCGCCGGGGCGACCGGCACGACCCCGCTCGAGGGCGTCGTGTCGCTGGAAGCGGGCCAGGCCGGGGTGCTCACTCCGATCCCGGTCACCCCGCCCGGCGGTGGCGCGCCGTTCAGCAACTTCTCCTACGCGCTGCAGTGGCTGACGTTCGGGCTGGTCGCGCTGGTCGCGCTCGGCCTGTTCATCCGCCTCGAGCTGTTGCAGCGGCGCGGGCGCCGCGAGCGCGCCGGGAGCCTGCGCGACCAGCTGTCCGGGCGGGACGGCTGGTCGAGCCCCGCCGAGGACGCCGCGGCGGACGACCCGATCCGCGCGGACGGGGCAGGCCTGCCGGGGCGGGCGAGCCGTACGGACGAGGCCGGCCGTGCGGACAGCCCTCGCGGCGCGGACGGGGCGGCCCCGGGCGCCGGGCGTCGCTGAGCCCGGCGCCACCCGAGGCCGAGCACCGAGCCGAGTGGCACGCACTCGTCCCGGGGAGGGCGGGATCGCGCGGATCGACTCGGGCACGGCGCTCGGGCGGCACGATCACGCCCTACCGGCGGCCACACCGTGCAGATCGGGCCGGCCTCGACGCTCGGGAGGCACGATCCCGCCCTCGCCCGGGCGCGACCGTGCAGATCGACCCGCGCCCACGACCCCACACGCACGACGGTGCCCTCTCGGGGGCGCGATCGTGCAGATCAGCTCATCTCCCGGTAGCCCCACTGCACGTGGCCGCCTTCCCCGGCGCCCTGGTCACCGCGCGGCGGAGGCCGGTGTCGGCCCGGCGGGCGGCGAGCGCCCACGCCGTCCCCACCGCGAGTGCTGCGCTCACCCCCGCGACCAGGCGGGACAGCCGGACGGCACGGTGCAGGTCCGCCGGGCCCGGTGGATGTCCGTCGCCCAGCACGGGGCGTTCCTCCACCCCGTGGGCGTACGTCGTGGTCCCGCCCAGCCGCAGGCCGAGCGCCCCGGCGGCAGCGGCCTCGACCGGGCCGGCGTTCGGGCTGGGATGCCCGGCCGCGTCCCGCCGCCACGCCCGCAGCGCCGCCCGCGGCGAGCCGCCGGCCAGGGGTGCCACGGCGACCGTGACGAGTGCCGCCACCCGGGACGGCACGAGGTTGACCAGATCGTCGAGCCGCGCGGACGCCCACCCGAACCGGAGGTGGCGCACCGACCGGTACCCGACCATCGCGTCGAGGGTGTTCACGGCGCGGTACCCGAGCAGGCCGGGCAGCCCGGCGACGGCGCCCCAGACCAGCGGGCCGACGACGGCGTCCGAGGTGTTCTCGGCCAGCGACTCGACCCCCGCGCGGGCCAGCCCGGCGGCGTCGAGCAGCTCCGGGTCGCGGGCGCACAGGCTCGGGATCCGGGCCCGCGCGGCGGCGAGGTCTCCCGCGTCGAGGGCACCGGCGAGCGCCGCGCCCTCCCGGGTCAGCGAGGTCCCGCCGAGCACGGCCCACGTCGTCACGGCGGTGAGCAGGACCTGCGCCGCGACGCGGGCCCGGCCGCCACCGGTCACCGCACCGGCCCGGCCGCTGCCACCTCCCGCCGCGCGGGTCCGGCCGGTACCACGCCCCGCCGCGCGGATGCGGCCGGCACCGCCTGCCGCACCGCCGGCGCCACCGCGCCACGCCCACCGGCTCCGGGCCGCCCCGGCGAGCGCGTGCTCCGCGCCGGCGCCGGCCAGCACCGCGCCCCCCACCAGCACCACGGTGTAGCCGGCACCGGCGGCACGGGAGTCGCGGTAGACACGCCGTTCCAGTCCGGCGGCGAGCATCCCGAACCCGGCGACCGGATGGCCCCGCCGCGGATCGCCCAGGACGGCGTCCGCCAGGATCCCGACCGTCAGCCCGGCCGCCCGGGCACGTCCACGCACGCCACCGACCGTAGATCGGCCCGCCGTGACCGCAGGAGGCAGGATCTCCCCCATGCGCACGGACCTGAAGCCGGACGAGGTGGGCTCCGGCCCGTTCTACAAGCTGCTCACCAGCGTCGTCGTCCCCCGCCCGATCGCCTGGGTGTCGACCCGCTCGCCCGACGGCGTCGACAACCTGGCCCCGCACTCGTTCTTCACGGTGTCCTGCGTGGACCCGCCGATGATCCAGTTCACGTCGGTCGGGAAGAAGGACTCGTTGCGCAACGTGTCCGCCACCCGGGAGTTCGTGGTCTGCCTGGCCGGCGAGCCGATGTTCGAGAAGATCAACGCAACCGCCACCGACTTCCCCACCGAGATCAGCGAGTTCTCCTCGGTCGGGCTGACGCCGGAGCCGAGCGCGACGGTCACGCCGAGCCGGGTCGCCGAATCACCCGTGGCGCTGGAGTGCGTGCTGCACGCCAACATCGAGCTCGGCAACTCCACCGTGGTGATCGGCCGCGTGACGCACGCCGCGATCGACGAGGACGTGTTCGTCACCGACGCCCGCGGCAACTCGCTGCCCGACGTCCGCAGGCTCGCCCCGCTGGCCCGGCTCGGCCGCAACGAGTGGTCGCGGCTCGGGGAGATCCTCGAGATCACCCGGATCCCGTACAAGGACTGGCCGGGCCACTTCGGGCAGTGACCCGGCCGTTCGTCGGCTACAGGGTGTACTCGGTCGGCGGCTGCGCCTGGGGGTCGGCGTGCAGCTCGCCCTCCCGGGTGCGCAGCTCCACCCGGCGGATCTTGCCGGAGATCGTCTTGGGCAGGTCGAAGAACTCCAGGCGGCGGATCCGCTTGTAGGGCGCGAGGTGGTCGTAGGCGAACCGCAGGATGTCCTGGGCGGTCTCCCCGGTCGGCTCGTGTCCCTTGGCGAGCACCACGTACGCCTTCGGGACGGCGAGCCGCACCGGGTCCGGCGACGGCACGACCGCGGCCTCCGCGACCGCCGGGTGCTCGATGAGCACGCTCTCCAGCTCGAACGGGCTGATCCGGTAGTCGCTGGCCTTGAAGACGTCGTCGGCGCGGCCGACGTAGGTGATGTACCCGTTCTCGTCGCGGGAGCCGACGTCGCCGGTGTGGTAGAAGCCACCGGCCATGGCCTCGGCGTTGCGCTCGGGGTCGTCGGCGTAGCCGACCATCAGCCCGGTCGGGCGGTGGCCGAGGTCCAGGCAGATCTCGCCCTCCTCGGCAGGCCGGCCGGTGGCCGGGTCGACCAGCGCGACGACGAAGCCCGGCATCGGCCGGCCCATCGAACCCGGCTTCACCGGCTGCCCGGGCGGGTTGCCGATCTGCAGGGTGGTCTCGGTCTGCCCGAAGCCGTCGCGGATCCGCTGCCCCCAGGCCTTCTCGACCTGCTCGATGATCTCCGGGTTGAGCGGCTCCCCCGCCCCGACGACCTTCGTGGGCGGCGTCGGCACCGACGAGAGGTCGGCCTGGATGAGCATCCGCCACACCGTCGGCGGCGCGCAGAAGCTCGTCACGCCACAGCCGGTGAGCACCGAGAACACCGACTCGGCGTCGAACTTCGCGTAGTTCATGACGAGCACCGTGGCCTCGGCGATCCACGGCGCGAACACGTTCGACCAGGCGTGCTTGGCCCAGCCGGGCGAGGAGATGTTGAGGTGGACGTCGCCGGGCTCCAGCCCGATCCAGTACATCGTGGACAGGTGCCCGACCGGGTAGGACGTGTGCGTGTGCTCGACGAGCTTCGGCTTCGCCGTGGTGCCGGAGGTGAAGTAGAGCAGAAGCGTGTCGGACGCGCGGGTCACGCCGTCGGGCTGGAAGGCGGCCGGCGCGTCGTAGGCCTCGGTGTAGTCCCGCCAGCCCTCGGCAGCGCCACCGACCGAGCCTCCGACCGAGATCCGGGTGTAGTCGCCGGCGACGTCGTCGAACTTCCCGGTGTCCCCCACCCCGACGACGACGTGCCGCGCGCGGCCCCGGTCCACCCGGTCCTGCAGGTCGGCCGGGGTGAGCAGGGTGGTGGCCGGGATGACGACCGCGCCCAGCTTCATGGCCGCGAGCAACGTCTCCCACAGCTCCAGCTGGTTGCCGAGCATGAGGATGATCCGGTCGCCGCGGGCCACGCCCTGTGCGCGCAGCCAGTTCGCGACCCGGTTCGAGCGCTCGGCCAGCTCGGCGAACGTCCAGTACGCCTGCGACCCGTCCTGCTCGACGATCCACAGTGCCCGCCGGGCACCGCGCTCGGGATCGGCGGCGACGACGTCGAAGTGGTCGAGCGCGAAGTTGAACTCGTCGAGTTCCGGCCAGCGGAAGTCCCGCTGCGCGGTCGCGTAGTCCTCACGATGGGCCAGCAGGAAGTCACGGGCGGCGAGGAACCTCTCCGTCGCCTCCGTTCCGGCAGCTCCGGTTGCCGATGTCATGTGCGTGCACCTCGTCGGGCTCGTGCGTGTTCCGGGCCGGTCCCGGCCGTCACGGGGACCCTAATCACTCCGGGACGCCGGAGTCAGGGCTGCGCACGCCGAGCACGCGTACCGCCCGTCGTGATCACCGGAACGTGGTCGTCGGAACTGCCCCGCCGGGGCGGTCCCGGCTCGTAGGCTGCCCGCGTGACCGCGCCGAACCTGCCGAGGGTGACGCCGTCCGCCGCGCCGGCCGCGACCGTGCGGCGGTCCGGACCGTCGCGCGTGCGGATCGGTCCCTACGGCCCGCGCCAGCTGCTGCGCGGCGGGCTGGTCGCCGTGGCGTTCCTGGTGCTCGTGCTGCTGCTCGCCGGCTGCGGGAACGGTGCGCTGCCGGCGGCGCCACCGGCGCCCGCTCCGACGACGGCACCGCCGCCCACGACGCCTGCACCGACCCCGCAGCCCACCCCGACCACGACCCGCACGACCCCCACGCCGACCCGCGCGACGACCGAGACGCCCACACCGGACGGCACCTGGTCCGGCGGCCGGCACGACGGCGGGCACGGCAGCGGCCACGGCGGCGGTGGCGCCGCCGGCGGGAACCACGCGCACCCCCGCGACTCCACCCCGCTGTGGCCGGCCGGCGACGCGGCCACCGCGCAGCGGATGCAGCAGCAGGCCGACCGCGGCAGCGACCCGTGGCTGCTCGACCCGGAGGAGGTCACGATCTCCTACGTGGGCGCCGAGCTGGGCTTCCGCGACCCGACGGTCACCCGGCTGGGCACCGGGATCTACGCCGCCTCGGACGGCCGCTCCGCCGCCCGGGTGACGGTCACGCTGGAACAGACGGTCCGGAAGGGGCCCGGCGGGATCTGGCTCGTGACCAAGGTCGACCGGGGCTGAACCGGAGAGCCGGACCGCACCCGGGTCACGCCGGGTACGCGCAGCCGTGACACCCTGTGCGCCCGTCCGGGCGTGACCCGGCCGACACGTGCGCGAACGGGTGAATCAGCGCGGAACGTGCAGCGTCGGTGGCCTTTCCGACGATGTTCGGGATGAGACCGCCACACCACCACTGCAACCGGGCGGCCTCCGGGAGGGCGAGCACGATGACCAGCGACTCGATCCAGCAGGACGTCTTCACGGTCCTGCACGGGCAGGCCTCCCCGATCGTGAGCCGCTGGGCGTTCCGCGCGTCCGACCCGTTCGCGATCTCGTTCTCGGTGCGCCGCTCGCCGGACCGCTGGATCGAGTGGCTCGTCGCCCGGGACCTGGTCATCGAGGGCCTCACCACCGCGACCGGCATCGGGGACATCCGGCTGGCACCCCGCCGGGTCGACGGCTACGACGTCATCGAGATCGAGATCCGGTCCGACGGTGGCTCGGCCGTTCTCGAGGTCGACCGGGACCTGCTGGCCCAGTTCGTCGACGCGACGCTCGAGATCGTCGACCTGGGTGAGGAGAACGACCACCTCGACCTGGACACCGCCATCGCCCGGCTGATCGGCAGCGCCGCCTGACCGGTCAGCGCAGCGGGTCCTCCCGCGCGCTCCGGTCCTCGTCCCACTCGGCGTCGGCGGCCGCCTCGTCGGCCCGCGCGGCGTCCTCGGCCAGCTGCGCGCTGACCTCGGGATCCTCGGCCGGGGACTCGTCGTCGACCGGTGTCAGGGGCTCGTCCGCGTCGTGTACGGCGGCCTCCTCCGCACCGGCCGCGCCCCCGTCGACGCCGACGTCCGCGGCCTGGGTCTCGGAGTCGTCCGCCACCAGGCGCCCGGACCGGTCGCTCGCCTCGGGCGGCACGTCGTCCGGCACCTCCTGGTCCAGCCGCTCGTCGAGGCTCTCGCCGGCCCGTTCCCCGGCCGGGGTGACGGCGGTGTCCTCGGTCCCGTACGGACGGTCCGGCGGGACGTAGCCGGAGTCCAGCGGATCGGTGTCCGAGGGGCCGGTCAGCGCCTCGTCGGTGTCGAGCTGCAGCGCGGACGCGATGTCCGGCGCCTCGGGCTGGGGCTCGTTCTGCTCGCCAGCGGCCATGGGAAGCGGGTCTCCTTGCGTCGGTCGGCGGAGGTCTCGTTCACGGACTGCCGGGGCGTACCCCGCCACCGGCCCCGTCATGCGGGACCGGGCGCGACCTGCTCGTGCATCGAACGATGCCGGTTGACGGGGACGCGAGCTGTGTGATGCGGCTCCGGGGCCGCGACCGGCCGCGCGCCGGGGCGTGACCGGGGTGCGGGCGGTTCAGCGCTCGTCCGCGCCCCGGCGCAGCAGGTAGGTGTCCATGATCCAGCCCTTGCGCTCCCGCGCGGCCGCGCGGGTCTCCAGGATCTCGTCGCACACCTCGTCCAGCGGCCCCGCGACCAGCAGCTCGTCGGGGGTGCCGAGGTAGGCGCCCCAGTAGATGTGCAGCTCCGCCCGCTGGTCGGGCGACAGCGCGGCGAACGCGGTGCGGCCGTCCAGCATGACGACGACGTCGTCGACGTCGGTGGGCATCCCGTCCGCGATCCGGCGGCCGGTGGTGATCAGGACCGGCCGGCCGACCCGGTTGAGGATCAGCCGGTGCGCCGCGGCGAGCGCGGCGACGCTGGAGATGCCAGCGACCGACTCGACGGCCCACTCCCCCGCGATCCCGTCGAGGACCCGGTCCAGGAGGCGCAGCGTGCCGTCGTAGAGCGACGGGTCGCCCCAGACCAGGAACGCGCCGGTCTCGCCCTCGGCGAGCTCGCCGGTGAGCATCGCGCGGTACAGCTCGGCCCGGCGGTCCTGCCAGTCGACGACGACGTCGCGGTACCGCCCGCCGTCCCGTGCGACCTCGGCCCCGCGGTCGCGGTCGACCTCCGGCGCGGTGACCAGCCGGTATCCGTCGTCGGGGCGGTGCCGGCGCAGGATCTCGGTGCGCAGCGCGAGGAGGTCGTCCTTGGTGTCGCCCTTGTCGACGGCGAAGACGACGTCGGCCCGCCGCAGGGCGGCGACCGCCTGGAGGGTCAGGTGCTCCGGGTCGCCCGCCCCGATCCCGATCACCAGCACCGTGCGCACACCGGTGACCGTAATGGATGCGGTCCGCGGCACCGATACCACTCGGTAGGGTGAAGGGCTTGCCGACCCTCATCCCCGTTCCACCTCCGGGAGGCCGCGCACGTGAAGATCGCACATCTCGTCGAGTCCCTGGACGACCGCGGTGTGGCCGCGGCGCTGGCCGACCTGGCCGAGGCCGGCCCCGCCGCCGGGTTCGAGGTCGTCGTGGTCGCCCTCACCCCGTCCGCGCACTCCGCGGTCACCGGCCGGCTCGAACGGGCAGGCGCGGCCCCGGTGGAGCTGAACGTGGCCCCGTGGGACCCGCGGGCGGTGCTCCAGGTCGTCGGGGTGCTGCGCACGCACGGTGCGGACCTGGTGCACACCCACGGCGCGCGGCCGGACCTCGTCGGCTCGGCCGCCGCGGCCCGGCTGCGGATACCGGCGATCTCGACGCTGCACCACATCCACGCCCAGCCCGCCGACCGCGGCGACCAGCTCCGCCGGACGGCGAAGGTGCTGGCCCGCAAGCGGTTCATGACCCGCACGATCGCGACGTCGGCGCTGCAGCGCGACTGGTACCGCAAGGTCGCCGGTTCGACGGCGGGGCTGTCGGTCATCCCGGACGGCGCGACCGACCCGGGTGTCGGGACGCCGGAGGAGGCCACCCGGTTCCGGCGCGAGCTCGGGGTCGGCGCGGACGAGGTCGTCGCGGTGTCGGTGGCCCCGATGCGCCGCGGGCAGGGCCAGGACATGCTGCTCGACGCCGTCGCGGAGCTCCCGCCGGACGAGCCGGTCACCGTCGTGCTCTGCGGCGACGGCCCGCTGCGGCCGTGGCTGGAGTCCCGGGTGGCCGCGGACCCGGCACTGTCCGCGCGGGTCACGTTCCGCCGGGCCGCCGCACCGGTCGAGCTGCTGCGGGCCGCCGACGTCCAGCTGCACACCACCCGCGACGACACGATGCCGCGGGCGCTGGTGCTGGGGCAGGGCACCGGCACCCCGGCCGTCGCGACCCGGGTCGGTGGCATCCCGGAGATCGTCACGCGGGAGACGGGCGCGCTGACGCCGGTGTCGTCGTCCCCGATCGCGGACGAGCTGGTGCGGATGGTGCGCGATCCGGAGCTCCGCGCACGCCGGGGCACGGCCGCGCGGGCCCGGTTCCTGGACCGGTTCGAGGCCTCCGGCTGGGCCGCCCGGCTGCGCGACGTCTACCGCAGCGCGCTCGGGTACGCCGACGCCCCGGCCGCCGCCGAGCTGGACTCGCCGGAACCGGTGGCGCAGGGCTGACCCGCGGTCGCCGGCGTCGCGGCACGGGCCGGCCGGTCCGGCCCGGTAGGCCCCGGTCAGCGGACCGGCGGCCCGCCGGTGAGCGGTGGCGACACCCCGCCCTCGTCCCGGACCTGGCGGCGGGTGCGCAGGTAGAGCGCGGGACCGGACACCAGGCCGCGCAGCTTCCGGCGCGCCGCGCCGCCCGGCAGCGCGACGGTCTCGTCGTGCCGCCGCGCCGGGCCCACGGGGACCTCGGCCGCCGCGCCGGCCGCGTCGCCGCCGGGCTCGCCGGCGGGCCGGCCGGGTCCGGCCTCCGCCGGCACGATCGCGGCCGGGGCGGCGCCGCCCGGCCCGCCGCCGGGCACCGGCACCCCGGACACCGCCCGGTCGGCCGGCAGCACCCTCGAGCCGGGACCGACCGGCGGGTCGACGGACCGCAGCGGGCACGGCGCGCCGACCGGCGGATCCACGGGCTGCGCGCCAGGTCCACCGACCTCCGGATCCACGGGCTGCGCGCCCGGTCCACCGACCGGCGGGTCCACCGGCACACCGCCGCCCACCGGGGCCCGCCTCGACCCGGCACCGGACGCCGACCGGGGCGCCCCCTCCCCCGGGCGCCCCGCGGACTCCCGGCGGACGATCTCCCGCAGCCGCGCGATCCCGGCCGGGAACCGGCGCATCGCGAGCCGGCGCGCCCGCGGGTCCATCGCCACCTTGCCCAGGAAGGCACCCAGTCCGAGCGCGTAGCCGGCCAGCTGGTCGCGGAGCTCCTCGTCGGACGGACGGTGGTGGTGCCACACGTAGGCCGCGGGCAGGTAGCCGAGCGTGCCGCCGGCGAGCACGATCCGGACGAGCAGCTCGATGTCCTCCCCGCCGCGGGTCGGCCGGCCAGGGCCGAGCGCCTCGTCGAACCCGCCCAGCGCGCGGACCGGCCCGGCCCGCACCGCGAGGTTCGCTCCGATCCCGAACAGGCCCGGCGAGAACGGGAACACCGGGGTGTCCGACGGCGGGTCGTCGAGCCGGAACCGGCGCGGGACGAAACCCTTGTTCCAGGCCAGTGCGACGTCGGCGGCCCGCTCCTGGGGGGTATCCAGCCGGGCCGCCAGTACGGGCCCGCTCAGGCCGGTGAGCTGCGGATCGGCGGCGAACGCACCCGCGATCCGGGACGCCCAGCGCGGGTCGGGCTCGGTGTCGTCGTCGGTGAACGCGACGATGCCGGTCCGTGCCTCGTGCAGGCCCCGGTTGCGGCCGACCGAGGCCCCGCGGCGGGGCTCGCGGACGTACCGGACCCGGGTGTCCGCGACGGCCTCGACGGCGGCGCGGGTCCGGTCGTCCCGGGGGTCGTTGTCGACGACGAGCACCGTCACCGCCGGGTGGTCGCCGGCCAGGATCGCGCGCACGCAGCGCCGCACGCTGTCCGGGCGCCCGCGGGTGGCCACGACGACCGTCACCGGCTCGCCGGAGGTCGGGGGCAACGCCGGGGGCGCATCCCCGGCGACCGCCGCCGCGGCCCGCGCCACCTCCTGCGCGGTCGCGTGGCCGTCGCGCAGCGGGACGTCGACCTGCCCCACCGGCACGCCGCAGTCGGTGACCAGCAGCCGGGCGGCCGCGAACCGCGCGGGGACGCGCAGGTCCGGCGCCGGGGCGCTGCCCGCGGCCCGGTGATGGGTGGTCTCCCCGACCCAGATCGGTCCGGGTGATCGGTCCGGCACTGCGGTAGGCCTCCGCCGGTAGTCGGCTGTCTTCGGTCTCAACTCGGGACGGGCAGGGACGACGTTCCGGCTCGGCGCCGGCACGGCTCCGCCACGATCGTGGCAGAAGGCGTTCACGGGCCCGTCACGACCGCCCCCGGATACCGTGCGGAACGCCGTGCCCGCACGTACGGCCGAGCGGGTGTCCCCCCGTCCGGCGGATTCGCCGCTGCCACGCCCGGCCCTGTCACCCGGTCGCGCCGACCGCTCGTCGCAGACGATCACCCGCCTGACTCGAACGGCGTAGCGGACCGACCGTTCAGCGGGAGATCACCACGCGGATCGCGCAGGAGCGTCCGCTCGTCGCACGCGCGGTGGTGCCGACACGCATGTCAGTCACGGACCGGTTACGGTCCCTCGTGCTGGCCGGCGAGACGTCGGCTGGTGCGCCTGGTCGGCCGCCCGCTCCCCCGCCCGCCGACGTTCCCCCTGGCGCCCACCCAGCACGTGGCGGGGGCGGACACGCGTCCGGCTCGACCCCGAAGAGCCGGTGTGGCCGGGGCGGCGAGGAACCCGCATGACCACAGCACTGCAGACCACCGAACGGCATCCGGCCGACGCCCCGACGGCCGACACCCTCACTCCGCGCCGTCGTCGTGACCGCGACGCGGCCGCCGGCATCTCGGCGAGCGAGCTGCTCGCCCGGTACGCCGAGGCCGGTTTCGACACCCCCGCCTCCGGCGGCCGCCGCGCCGCCCGGACGGCCCGCGAGGGCGGCGCCCTCGGTCCGGACCTCGAGCGGATCGACACCCCGGCCGAGCTCCCCGCGCCCGGCACCACCGCCGGACCGGAGACCGCCCCCGGTGACGGCGACACCGTCGTCACCCACGACCTGCCCGCCGGTGTCACGGCCCGGTCGGCGATCGGCCTGGTCCGCGGCCCGTCCGACACCGGTCCGCTGGGCACCCGCCCGCGCGCGGTCGCCGCGACGATGTCGGCGACCCTCGTCGGCGCGACGGCCGTGCTGGGCGTCGTGTCCAGCCTCGGCTCCCCCGACGATGCGGCCGACGAGCAGTCCTCCGGCGTCGACCTGGCCGGAGTGGACAACCAGGCCACGATGAAGCTCTCGGTGCCGGCGGCCGGCGCCGACCGGGGCAGCGGCGCGGGCACCAGCCAGGCGGCGAGCACCGTCCACAGCGGCCTGCAGCACGTCACCGCCGCCGTCCCGCAGGCCTTCGAGCAGGCCGACGCCGCCCGGATCGCGGCGGTCGCGAAGCGGGAGGCCGAGCAGCGCGAGGCCGACGCCCGCGAGCGCGCCGCGCAGGCCCGGTCGTCCGCTGCGTCCTCCTCGGGTGACGGCGCCGGCACCGGCACGGTCGCCGGCGACCCGGTCACCGACCTCAGCGGCTCCGCGAACGGCCTGCAGGCCCTCGCCGCGGCCAAGAGCAAGCTCGGGGCGCCGTACCAGTGGGGTGCCACCGGCCCGAGCGCGTTCGACTGCTCCGGTCTCATGGTCTGGGCGTTCGAGAAGGTCGGGGTGGACCTGCCCCGGACCTCCAAGGCGCAGTCCCAGATGGACGGTCAGGACGTCTCGAAGGACGAGCTCAAGCCCGGTGACATGGTGTTCTTCTACTCGCCGGTCAGCCACGTGGGCATCTACGCGGGCAACGGCAAGGTCCTGCACGCCTCCACGAGCGGCGAGCCGGTGAAGTACTCCGACATCGACGACATGCCGTTCCACAACGCCGTCCGGGTCTGACGTCCACTGTCGTCCGAGGCCGGTCCCTGGGGAGGGACCGGCCTCGACGCCTACCCGGACGCGGCTAGAGCGACCGCAGCCGCTCCGCCACCGCCTCCGGCAGCACGTCGGAGATGAACGCCCCCGCCCCGGACTCCGACCCCGCCAGATACTTGATCTTGCCGGGGGCCCGGCGGATCGAGTGCACGCGCAGGTGCAGCCGGGCGTCGGCGCGGCCGTCGGCCTCCCGGACCGGGGCCTGGTTCCAGCCCGCGACGTAGGGCAGCTCGTCGTCGTAGAGCGCGTCGAGGCGGCGCAGCACGTCGAGGTAGACGGAGGCGAACTCGTCGCGCTGCGCCTCGTCCAGCGCCGGCAGGTCCGGCGTCGGACGGTGCGGGTAGAGGTGCACCTCGACCGGCCACCGCGCCGCCTCCGGGACGAACGCGGTCCAGTGCTCGCCGGCGACGACGACCCGCGTCCCCGCCCGCTCGGCCGCCAGCTGCACGTCGAACAGGTTCTCGCCGGTCGCCGCGCGGTGCGCGGCCACGTGCGCCAGCATCCGCTGCGGGAACGGCGGCACGTACGGGTAGGCGTAGATCTGGCCGTGCGGGTGCGACAGCGTCACCCCGATCTCGGCGCCGCGGTTCTCGAACGGGAAGACGTACCGCACCCCGGGCCGGGCACCCAGCTCGGCGGTCCGGTCCGCCCAGGCCTCCAGCACCAGCCGCACCCGCTCCGGGGAGAGCCGGGAGAACGGCATCGCGTGGTCGTCGGTGAAGCAGACGACCTCGCAGCGGCCCGCGGTGGCGACCGGGGTGGCCAGGTCCGCGGGCGGCGGCGTCCCGGGCGCGGACCCGAAGGACGGGAACCGGTTCTCGAACGCCACGACCTCGTACTCGGGCGACGGGACCTCGGTGTGCCGGCCGTCCCGGCTCGGACACAGCGGGCACTGGTCGGCCGGCGGCTGGTAGGTCCGGTCCTGGCGGTGGGCGGCGATCGTCACCCACTCCCCGGCCAGCGCGTCGTGGCGCAGCTGGGAGGCGGGGGTGACCGCGGGCAGGTCACGGGGGTCGGCCAGCCGCGCGGGGTCACGTGGAGGGTGCCCGGGGCCGTCGAACCAGATGATCTCCCGCCCGTCGGCCATCCGCGTCGAGAGCTTCTGCACCTTCTCCATCACTGCCTTCCAGGTCGGGCGGTCCGGGCGATGACGACGCGGTCGACCTCGCCCTCGAGGACCGCGCGGTCGGCGTCGGCCAGGCCGGAGTCGGTGACCAGCACGTCCGCCTCGCCGAGCTCGGCGATGGTCGAGATGCCGACCGTGCCCCACTTGGTGTGGTCGGCGACGACGACGAGCTGCTGACCGGCGTCGACCAGCGCCCGGTTCGTGTCGCGCTCGGTCAGGTTCGGCGTCGAGAACCCCGCGGCGGCGCTCATCCCGTGCACGCCCAGGAAGACGATCTCCAGGTTGAGCGAGCGGAGCGCGGCGATCGCGACCGGCCCGACCAGCGCCTCGGACGGCGTCCGCACCCCGCCGGTGAGGATCACCGTCGTGCCGCGGGACTCCGCGCCCCCGGTGTGCAGCGCCTCGGCGACCGCGAGCGAGTTGGTGACGACGGTCAGCCGCGGGATCCTCGCGAGCCGGTGCGCGAGCCGCCAGGTCGTCGTCCCCGCGGACAGGCCGACGGCCGACCCCGGTGTCACGAGACGGGCGGCCTCGGCGGCGATGGCGTCCTTCTCCTCGAGCTCGCGCACCGACTTCGCCGAGAAACCGGGCTCCTCGGTGGTGTGCTCGCCGATCGCCGTCGCGCCGCCGTGCACCTTGTCCACCAGGCGCCGGCGGGCGAGCACGTCGAGGTCGCGCCGCACGGTCATCTCGGACACGCCGAGGTGCTCGGCCAGCTCGGAGACCCGGACCGCACCCTGCGAGCGGACCCGCTCGACGATGACCTCGCGCCGCTGCTCGGCGAGCAGGCTCATCGCTCCCGCCGCTCGTCGTCGCGGCCTCTCCTCGCCCGCGCGGGAACAGCCATCACTCGCACAGAATGCAACAAATCCGAACGGCATACAAGACGCCGTTCCGGTCCCGGATCCGCCCGAGCGGGCAGATTCGGGCGTAAAGATCACTGCTCGGTATCGGATCCGAGCGAACGTGTTCACTTCTGTCCGACCTCGGTCTAGCTTGTGCGGTGGCCTGTGGCCACCCGCCCGCAGCGGCGGCGCCGCCGGCAGCACGTTGACACTCGACGGCGAGGAGTCCGAGATGGACCACTGCGGGACGGCCCCGGCGC
This sequence comes from Pseudonocardia sp. C8, assembly GCF_014267175.1. Lineage (NCBI taxonomy): Bacteria > Bacillati > Actinomycetota > Actinomycetes > Pseudonocardiales > Pseudonocardiaceae > Pseudonocardia > Pseudonocardia sp. C8. The sequence continues at coordinate 1,817,644 of NZ_JACMTR010000002.1, read as the reverse complement.
GGGCCCGGGAGGGACGGCGGGGGGTCGGGGCATGACGTCCTCGGAGATCCTCCGCCTGGACCCGAACATCGTCGACTACCTGCTGGTGGCGTTCTACTTCGCACTCGTGCTCGGCATCGGCTACGCGGCGCGCCGCTCGGTCTCGTCCAGCCTGGACTTCCTGCTGTCGGGCCGGTCGATGCCCGCCTGGATCACCGGGCTGGCGTTCATCTCGGCGAACCTCGGCGCGATCGAGCTCATCGGCATGGTCGCCAACGGCGCCCAGTACGGCGTGCCGACCGTGCACTACTACTGGCTCGGCGCCATCCCCGCGATGGTGTTCCTCGGCATCGTGATGATGCCCTTCTACTACGGCTCGAAGGCCCGCAGCGTCCCGGAGTTCCTGCTCAAACGGTTCAACAAGACCACCCAGCGGGTCCAGGCCGTGGTCTTCGCCGTGGCCTCGATCCTCATCGCCGGGGTCAACCTGTTCTCGCTCGGGCTGGTCCTGGAGGCGCTGCTCGGCTGGCCGCTCTACGTCGCCGTCCCGGTGGCCGCGGTCGTCGTGCTCGCCTACATCAGCCTGGGCGGGCTGTCCGCGGCGATCTACACCGAGGTCCTGCAGTTCTTCGTGATCCTCGCGCTGCTCGTCCCGCTGACCGTGGCCGGGCTGGCCCGGGTCGGCGGCTGGGACGGCCTGATCCGGGGGGTCACCGAGGGCCCCAGCGGCGGTGCCGACCTCGACGCCTGGCCGGGCACCCCGCTGACCGAGGTCGCGAACCCGTTCCTGTCGGTGCTGGGCATCGTGTTCGGCCTCGGCTTCGTGCTCTCCTTCGGGTACTGGACGACGAACTTCGCCGAGGTCCAGCGCGCGCTGTCGGCGAAGAGCATGTCGGCGGCCCGGCGCACGCCGATCATCGGCGCCTTCCCGAAGGCGCTGGTCGTGCTGGTCATCGTGACCCCCGGCATGATCGCCGGGATCCTGGTGCCGCACATCAGCCAGGTCAAGGCGGGCGGCGGCGAGGCGGTCGACGGGATCACGTACAACAACGCGCTGTCGCTGCTGATGAAGGAGGTGCTGCCGAACGGCATCCTCGGCGTCGCGATCGCCGGCCTGCTCGCCGCCTTCATGGCCGGCATGGCGGCGAACATCAGCTCGTTCAACACGGTGTTCACCTACGACATCTGGCAGGACTGGGTCCGGACCGGCCGCGACGACCACTACTACCTGCAGGTCGGACGCCTGGTCACGATCATCGGCTGCATCCTGGCCATCGGCACGGCGTTCATCGCGTCCGGCTCGGAGAACCTGATGGACTACATCCAGTCCCTGTTCAGCTTCTTCAACGCGCCGCTGTTCGCGATCTTCATCCTCGGCCTGTTCTGGAAGCGGATGACCGGGCCGTCGGCCTGGATCGGGCTGCTGTCCGGCACCGCCGCCGCGGTCACGATCGACCTGCTGGTGCGGCTCGAGGTGCTGGCGATGTCCAGCCAGGCCGGCAGCTTCCTCGGCGCGATCGCCGCGTTCGTGGTCGGCGTCGGTGTCGCCGGCGCGGTCTCGATGGTGACGGCGCCGCGCCCGGAGGCCGAGCTGACCGGCCTGGTGTGGAGCCTCACCCCGAAGGAGGCCCGCACGCACACCACCGAGGGTGACGACGCGGGCTGGTACCGCTCCCCGGCGATGCTCGCCGTCGCGGTGCTCGTGCTGACCGTGGTCCTCTACGTCGTGACCGGCTGAGCGGAGGAGACTTCCGATGAGCGACGACAACCCCGACGACGTCCGGGCCGGGGCCGAGGCCCCGGTCTCGGCGACCGCGACCAACCTGTTCGACCTGCGCTCGGTGATCGCCCTGCTGTTCGGGGTCTACGGCATCGTGCTGGTGATCATGGGGCTGGTCGCGGGGAACGACCCGGAGAACCTGGCCAAGACCGGCGGGCTGAACCTGAACCTGAGCACCGGGATCGTCATGGTGGTGATCGGTGCCCTGTTCGTGCTGTGGGTGCGGTTGCGCCCGCTGCAGCTGCCGTCGGCGCCGCCGCCCGGCGACTGAGCGCACCGTCCGCCCCTCTCCGACGAGCGGGCCGTTCGTGGCAGCTGGTGCCACGAACGGCCCGCTCGTGGCGTGTGGTCACGAGGGCGGGGCGTCACGGCGACCGGGGTCAGCGCTGCGTGGTCGCCGGGGTCGGGTAGACCGGGTTGAACGCCTGCAGGGTGTAGGCATCGATACGGCGGGCGATCCGGACGAGACCGGTGCGCAGGCTGCGGAGGGTGGTGCTCATGGGTGGAGTTCCCTTCATCGGTGCGATGCGAGGGGACGCCCCGCCGGGTGAGGCGGGCGGCCTCCTCACCGGACGTCCCCAGTGTGCGCTGAATCGATCCCGTAGCGCCGCCGATCGCGAGCGCGGTCACGCTGTGACCTGTACCCCGGTACCGCCGTGCGGGTGATAGCGCGGGATGGGGAGCACGAGATCGAGATCCAGCGCTCCCGGTTCCGCTGCACGGTCGCCCGGGTGTCCGGCGTCGACGACGCCGCAGCCGTCGTCGAGCGGGTCCGCAGGGCCGGCCCGGACGCCACCCACCACTGCACCGCGCTGCGGGTCGGGAACCCGGCGACCGGGGACCTCACCGCCCGCTCGAGCGACGACGGCGAACCCTCCGGCACCGCGGGCGTCCCGATGCTGGAGGTACTGACCCGCCGGGAGCTGACCGACGTGGTCGCCGTCGTCTCCCGGTGGTTCGGCGGCACCAAGCTCGGCGCGGGCGGCCTGGTCCGCGCCTACTCCGGCGCGCTGTCCGAGACGCTCGACGTGGTCGGCGTGCTCCGCCGGGTCCCGCACCGGGAGCTGCTGCTCGCCGTGCCGCACGACCGGGCGGGCCGGCTGGAGCACGACCTGCGCCACTCGCCGTACCGGCTGCGCGACGTGACGCACGGCGCGGACGTGACGTTCACGGTGGCCGTCGAACCGTCCGGGACGGACGGGTTCGCCGACTGGCTCGCCGCGCACACCGGCGGCGCCGTCGAGGCCGTCGACGCCGGGCGCTGCGACCTGTACCTGCCCTGACCGCTGTCGTGCGCCGCGACCTGCGCGGTCAGCGCCCCCGCCAGACCGGGTCGCGCTTCTCGGCGAACGCGGTCGCACCCTCCCGGGCGTCCTCGGAGCCGAGCACCGGCTCGACGATCTCGGCGTGCCGCTCCCAGCGATCCTGCCCCCAGCCGGGGCTCTCCAGCACGACCCGTTTCGACGCGGCGACCGCCAGCGGTCCGTTGGCGGCGATCCGCCCGGCCAGCTCGCACGCGGCGTCGAGCGCGCCGCCGTCGTCGACCACCCGGTTGACCAGCCCGGCGGACTCGGCCCGGGCGGCGTCGATCGGGTCGCCGGTCAGCAGCATCTCCAGTGCCAGCGCGCGCGGCACCCGGTTCGCCAGCTCCAGGGCCCCGCCGCCGGCGGCGACCAGGGAGCGCTTCGCCTCCGGCACCCCGAACCGGGCACCCCGGCCGGCGACCACCAGGTCGCAGGCCAGCATGATCTCGAACCCGCCCGCGAGCGCCCAGCCCTCGACGGCGGCGATCATCGGCTTGCGCGGCGGCGTCTGGGTGATCCCGCAGAGCCCGCGGCCGGGCAGCGAGGGACGCTCCCCCTTCAGGAACGCCTTGAGGTCCATCCCGGCGGAGAACACGCCGCCGGCGCCGGTGAGGACACCGGCCCGCAGGTCGTCGTCGGCGTCCAGCTCGTCGACGGCAGCGGCGACCGCTCGCGCGACGTTCTCGTTGATCGCGTTCTTCGCGTGCGGCCGGTTGAGGGTGATCAGCTGGACGCCGGCGCGCCGCTCGACCAGAACCTCGGAAACGGTCACCGCTGACTGCTCAGTCATGCCGTCACCGTAGATCCTCATCGGCTTGTTGACACACTTTCTATGATGACAATGTGTCTCACAGCGTGGTGGCGGAACGCACCCGGACGGTCCTCACCCCCGACGGGCTCCGGCTGGCCGTCGAGGAGCGGGGCGAGCGGTCCCGGCCGACGGTGGTCGCCGTGCACGGCTACCCGGACGACCGCCACGTCTGGGACGCCGTCGCCGGCCTGCTCGCCGCCGACCACCACGTCGTCACCTACGACGTCCGCGGCCACGGCGCCTCCGAGGCGCCGCACGGCCGGGCCGGCTACGACCTCGAGCTGCTGGCCGCCGACCTGCGCGCGGTGTGCGACGCGGTCTCCCCGCACGAGCCGGTGCACCTGCTCGCGCACGACTGGGGCGGGATCCAGACCTGGCACGCGGTGACCGGGGACGCGCTGGCCGGCCGGGTCGCGTCGTTCACCTCGATCTCCGGGCCCTGCCTCGACCACGTAGCGGCGTTCCTGCGCCGCCGGGCACGCCGGGACCTGCGGCCGGTGCTCGCGCAGGCCGCGCACTCCTGGTACACGCTCGCGTTCCGGCTGCCCGTGCTGCCCGAGCTGCTCATCCGCACCGGCCTGCTCGGCCGGGTGCTGGCCCGCACCGAGGCCGTTCCCCGGCCGTCGGTCCGCGACGCCGTGCACGGCCTCGAGCTGTACCGGCGCAACCTGCCCCGGCGCCTGGGCCGGCCGGAGCCCCGGCGGACCGGCGTCCCGGTGCAGGTCCTCGCGCCGCGCGGGGACGCCTACGTGACCCCGGCACTGGCGACGTCCGCGGCGGAGTTCGCCCCGGACCTGCGGGTGCGGTACCTGCCGGGCGGGCACTGGATCGTCCGGCACCGGCCCGACGTGATCGCGCGGTGCGTCCGGGAGATGGTCGCGGCGTACCCGGGCGACGCCCGGTCCGATCCGGCCGAACCCGGACCGCCCGCGCCGCCCACCGCCGGCGGACCGGCCGCAGCGCGTACCGGCGACGGCCCCGCCGCGGCTCGCACCGGCGACAGCGCGGCCGGCGCCGGAGCCCGGATCGCGCCCGCGCTCACGAGGGCTCGGGCCCGCGGAGCCGCGCTGGTCGCCTCCGGCGGGCGCCGGAACCGGGCCGTGCGCTGGGACGGCGGGCTCGCCGTCGTCACCGGAGCCGGGAGCGGGATCGGCCGGGCGGCCGCCCGCGCGTTCGCCGACCGCGGAACCCGGGTCGTCGTCGCGGACCTCTCGGAGCGCGGCGCCGCCGAGACGGTCGAGCTGATCACCCGCCGGCACGGCGCCGGCCGCGCGGTCGCGCACACCGTGGACGTCTCCGACGACGCGGCCGTCGCCGAGCTCGCCGCCCGGGTCGCCGCCGAGCACGGCGTGCCGGACGTCGTCGTCAACAACGCCGGGATCGCCGTCGCCGGGCCGTTCGCCGACACCACCCTCGACGAGTGGCACCGGATCGTCGACGTCAACCTGTGGGGCGTGGTGCACGGCTGCCGGCACTTCGGCAGGCTGCTCACCGAGCACGGCGAGGGCGGGCACCTCGTGAACACCGCGTCGGCCGCGGCGTACCTGCCGTCCCGGGCGCTGCCCGCGTACGCGACCACCAAGGCCGCCGTCCTCATGCTCTCGGAGTGCCTGCGCGCCGAGCTGGCCGGCCGGGGTATCGGCGTCACCGCGCTCTGCCCGGGGTTCGTGAACACCCCGATCACCACCGCCACCCGGTTCGCCGGCACCGACGCGTCCACCCAGGACGCCCGCCGGAAGGCGGCCGCCGCCGCGTACGCCCGGCGCGGCTACACCCCCGAGCGGGTCGCGGCCCGGCTCGTCCGGGCCGTGGAACGCGACCGGCCGCTCGCCCCGGTCACCGCCGAGGCACACGCCGGGCTGCTCGCCTCCCGGCTGTCCCCCGGCCTGGTGCGCGCGCTCGCCCGCGTCGAGGCCCCCCGCTGACCCACGAGAGGAGCACCCGATGACCACCGCCGACGACGACCGGATCGCGCTGCACGCCCGCGACGTCCGGTTCGACTTCACCGGGCTGCGCACCGACTGGATCCCCGGCGAGCCGTTCGCCTCGCACTTCGTCGACGTGCTGCACCTGCTGCTGCCCGAGGGCGAGCGGTGGTTCGTCGACGTGTTCTCGCAGGCGCTGCCGCTGGTGCGCGACGACGCCGTCGCCGAGGACGTCCGCGGGTTCATCGGCCAGGAGGCGGTGCACGCGGCCTCCCACCAGGGCGCCCTCGACCACCTGCTCGAGGCCGGGGTGGACGTCTCCCGCTACGTCGAGCAGGTCGAGTGGATCTTCCACGAGCTGCTCGGGGACCGCGGGCTGAGCGGCGACGAGGCCCGGGAGTGGCTGGTCGAGCGAGTCGGGCTGATCGCGGCGATCGAGCACTTCACGGCCGTGCTCGGCGAGTGGGTGCTGGACTCCCCCGCGCTCGACGCGGCGGGCGCCGACGCCGAGATGCTCGACATGCTGCGCTGGCACGGCGCGGAGGAGGTCGAGCACCGCAGCGTCGCGCACGACCTGTACACCCACCTGGACGGCCGCTACCTGCGCCGGATCCGGTCCATGGCGGTCAGCGGGCCGGCACTGGCGAAGCTGTGGGCCGACGGGGTGGCGCAGCTGTGCGCCCGGGACCCGCAGCTGCGCGGGACACCACGGCAGAAGGTCCGGCTCCGCGACTACCTCCGGGCCGCCCGCCGGGGCCTGGTGCCGGGACCGTGGCTGCTCGCCAGGGCCGTGCTGACCTACCTGAGCCCGCGGTTCCATCCCGCCCGGCACGGCGACACCGACGCCGCCGTCGCGTACCTCGCGGTGTCCCCCGCGGCCCGGCGTGCCGAGGAGCAGGCGGACGGCGCGGCATGACGATCTCCCCGCCGCCGTACCCGAACCGCGGCGCGACGGCGCTCGCCACGGTCACCACGGCCGCGCAGCGGATGGCGGTCCGCAGCGGCCGGCGCCGCCGCCCGGCCGGCCCGGTCGACCGGACGCTGCCGGTCGAGGTCCGCGCCGTCCGGCGACCGTGCCCGGACGTGGCCGAGCTGGAGCTGGTGCCGGTGGCACCGGCGCTCCTGCCGGGCTGGCGGCCGGGCGCCCACGTCGACGTCGACCTCCCGTCCGGGCGGAGGCGCCAGTACTCGCTGTGCGGCGACCCGGCGGACCGCTCGGCGTACCGGATCGCGGTGCGCGCGGTGCCCGGCGGCGCGGGATCGGCCGAGGTGCACCGGCTCGCGCCGGGGGCGCGGCTGCGGCTGCACGGCCCGCGCAACGCGTTCCCGCTGGCCGCGGCACCGTCCTACCTGTTCCTCGCCGGCGGCATCGGGATCACCCCGATCGCCCCGATGGTGCGGGCGGTGCACGCGTCCGGGCTGCCGTGGCGGCTCGTCCACACCGGACGCGACCTGGCCTCGATGCCGCTGTCGGACGAGCTGGTCGCGCTCGCGCCGGACCGCGTGGTGCGCCGGCCGGACGACGGCTCCGTTCCCGGCGCGGACGACCTCCTGTCCAGTGTGGACGCCCACGCGGCGGTCTACTGCTGCGGGCCACCGCCGATGATCGAGGCGGTGCGCCGCGCGCTGCCCGCCGACCGGCGGTTCCATTCCGAGCGGTTCTCCCCGCCTCCGATCCGGGACGGCCGGCCGTTCACGGTGCGGATCGCCGGCGGCCCGGAGATCGCGGTGCCGGCCGACCGGAGCGCGCTGGACGCGGTCCGCGAGGTGCGCCCGGACATCCCGTACTCGTGCCGGCAGGGGTTCTGCGGGACCTGCCACGTCCGGCTGGTCGAGGGGACGACGACCGGCGACCCGGCCGGGCCCGGCCGGACCGCGCTGTGCGTCGGCCGGGCGGAGGGCTACCGTGTCGTCGTCGACCTGGGCCGGTAGGGCGGTATCGGCGCCGGCCGTCGACCGCGGGGCCGCGGTGTCGGCGTCGGCCCCGACCGCCGGGCCGCGGTGTCGGCGTCGGCCCCCGACCGCCGGGCCTCAGTACTGATGCTTCGGCCCTCGACCGCCGGGCCTCAGTATCCTCGGCGGCGATGAGCTCCCCGACCCGTTCCCCCCGGCGGATGGCGCCGGAGGCGCGGCGTGCCCAGCTGGTGTCCGCGGCGCTGGACCTCTACGGCCGGCTCTCCCCGGAGAACGTCGCGGTGGAGGACGTGACCCGCGCCGCCGACGTCTCCCGGGCGCTGTTCTACCGGTACTTCTCCGGGATCGAGGAGCTGCACGTCGCCGTGCTCGGCACGGTCACCGAGGAGCTCGTCTCCCGGGTCGCGCTGTCCGGCGACGGCCCGCCGGACGCACAGCTGGCGGGCGCGCTGGACGTGTTCCTCGACGTCGTCGAGCGGCACGCCCGCGCCTACGTGGCGCTGCTGCGCAGCGGCTCGGTCGTCTCGACCGGGGCGACCGACGCGCTCGTCGACGAGGTGCGCGACCACATGGTCGCCCTGCTCTGCGAACGCGGCGGGGTGCCGGACCCGGCACCGCTGCAGCTGATGACGCTGCGCGGCTGGATCGCGCTGGTCGAGGGCTCGGTGCTGGCCTGGCTGGAGTCCGGCCGGGAACCGGACCGCACCGTGCTGCGGGACTGGCTGGTGGCGGAGCTCCTCGCGATGCTGGAGGTCACCGACCGCCACCGGTGAGGATCCCGAGCGCGTTCGGGACGAGCCGGTGGGCGTCCTCCGACGGCGCGTTCACCACCCGGCCCCCGAACACCATCGTCGACGAGCCGCCACCGTCGAGGTTCACCCCGTCGACCGCGCCGGCCCGGCGCAGCTGCTCGGCGGTCTCGGCGAGGGTGATGCCGGCGCTCGTCGACTCGCGGCCGTCCGCGGTGAGCAGCACCAGGCGTCCCTCCGCGGTGATGCCGGCGGCGGTGCGCGGATCCCGCCGCCGGTCGTCCAGCCCGGGGACGGGCGCGCCGTCACGCAGGATCGGGCTGCCGCCGACGGCGGTCTCGGCGGGCACGCCCGAGGCGCTGGTGACCCGCAGGTGCAGCGCGACCCGGTCGCCGACGGCGAACCGGCGCAGCGCCGCCGCGCCCTCGTCTCGCCCCGCGAGGATCTGCTCGCCGGCCGGGATCGGTCCGGCGCCGGGCGGGCGGACCGCGGTGACCGCGCCGTCGCGGACGACGATCTCGACCCGGTCCGGCGCGCACGGAGCGCGGTGGTCGGTGTCGCTGCCGCAGAGCGCAGCGGCCCGGTCGCCCGCCCAGTCGCCGGTGAACAGGCCGATGCCGCCGACCGGGACGGCGTAGGCGTTGAGCGTGCGGACCGGAAGGGTGCCGCCGGGCCCGGCGGCCGTCGCGGCGAGGGTGAGCCGGTCCAGCCGGGGCGTGCCGGTGGCGTCGACGGCGAGCACGTCGCCGGGTGCGCTGCCCGGCACCGGCGGCGCGAGCCGCCGCCCGGGCGGGACCGCCGAGGTGAGCAGCCGGCCGTCGCGCACCGACGGCCCGGCCGGGGCGTTGCTGCGGGCCAGGTCGAAGAAGTCCCCGTTGACGGCGGCGACCGCACCGGCCCGCTCGCCGTGCACGGGCACGGTGGCCCGCTCCCCCACGGTCGCGCCGGTGAGCAGGCCGGCGCGGACGCCCGGGCGGCGGAGGTCGGCAACGACGACGTCGGTGGTCACCGGCCCCGCCGGGGTGGTGATCCGCTCCTCCCGGTGGGTGACCGCAGGGGCCGCCGGGGCCGGGGCCGGAGCTCCCGGGGCCCCCGGCCCTCCCCGTGCAGCCGGAGCTCCCGGGACTCCCGGGGCTTCCAGGGCGGCCGGGGCTCCCAGGGCTGCCAGGGCTCCCGGTGCCACCGGGGCTCCTGGTGCCACGGGCGCCCCGGCCCGCGGGCCGCCCGGCACCCCGGCCACGCCCGCGACGGGCAACGCCTGGTGCCGGCCGCCGGGCACGGCGAGGGCACCACCCGGCGCCGCGACCGTGCCCCGCGTGACCCCGACGCCCGGCACGCCTGCTCCCGGCTCTGCCGCCGCCACGCGGGGGTCCGCACCCGCATCACGAGCGCCGGCCGTGCGGGCACCGCCGCCGGCCGCGTGGTGCGTCCCGGACCCGCCGTGCACGTCCGGACCGCCCACATCGGACGGCAGCAGCGCGGCGATCGTGGCCGCGGTCATCAGTCCCGCGACCCGGCCGTGCGCCGCCGCCCTGGCCCTTCCGTGCTCCCCGATCCCCATCGGGGAGAGACGATCACGAGGTCACGGGCGTGGTGCGGAGATCGGGCCGCGCGACACCGCGTCCACCCGGACGTGGGTAGCCCGGGCGTGGCCGGGCGCGATCCCGGTCACGTCGGACGGCCGCTCAGGGGCGGTACCGCGCGGCGGGATGGTCCTTCCCGAGCCGGGCCCCGTCGCCGGTGCCGTAGCGCTCCCGCAGGGTCGGACCGCCGGCGGCGGCCGGCTCCGGGACCCGCCCGCGGCGGCGCAGCTCGGGCACCACGTGCGTCACGACACCGGCCATCGTCCCGGGCGTCACCGCGTAGGCGAGGTTGAAGCCGTCCAGGTCCGCCTCGTCGGCCCACCGTTCGAGCTCGTCGGCGACCGTCGCCCCGGACCCGACGACGACCGGGCCCCGCCCGCCGACGGTGACGAACTCGGCGAGCTCGCCGACCGTCCAGTCCCGGTCCGGCCCGGTGAACGACGCCAGCGCCGACCGGGTCGACTCGGTCTGCACGTACTCCAGCTTCTGCTCCGGCGACGCCCCGGACAGGTCCACACCGGACCAGCCGCCGAACAGGGCGAGTGCGGCCCGCGGGTCGGTCAGTGCCAGGTACTCGCGGAGCGTGGCGTCCGCGGCCTCGTCGGACTCACCGGCGATCGCGGTGAGCATCGCGAATACCTTCACCGAGCGCGGGTCACGGCCGGCCCGCCCGGCCTCGGCGCGGACGGCGTCCACCGAGCGGCGCACCACGGCCGGTGAGGGACCGGACACGAACACGGCCTCGGCGTGCGTGCCGGCGAACCGGGCCCCGCGCGGCGACGCCCCGGCCTGGAAGATCACCGGCGTGCGCTGCGGCGAGGGCTCGCACAGGAACGGCCCCGGCACGTCGAACCAGTGGCCGTGGTGGCCGACGTCCCGGACCCGGGACGGCTCGGCGAACACCCCGCGCTCGCGGTCGCGGACCACCGCGTCGTCGGTCCAGGACCCCTCCCACAGCTTGTAGCAGACCTCCAGGAACTCCTCGGCGAGCTCGTAGCGCTCGTCGTGCGGGATCTGCCCGGACCGGCCGAGGTTCCGCGCGGCCGAGTCCAGGTAGGACGTGACGACGTTCCACGCGACCCGCCCCCGCGTGAGGTGGTCGAGCGTGGTGAACCGCCGCGCCAGGGCGTACGGGTGCTCGTAGGCGACCGAGACGGTCACGCCGAACCCGAGCCGTGAGGTCACCCCGGCCATCGCCGGGACGAGCAGCAGCGGGTCGGCCAGCGGCACCTGCGCCGCGGCGCGGACGGCGGCGTCCCGGGAGCCGCCGTAGACGTCGTAGACGCCGAGGACGTCGGCGAGGAACAGCGCGTCGAACCCGCCGTCCTCCAGCATCCGGGCCAGCGACGTCCAGTGGTCCAGGTCGGTGTAGCGGTGGCCCTCGTCGGACGGGTGCCGCCACAGCCCGGCGGACTGGTGGCCGACGCACGCCATGTCGAAGGCGTTGAGCAGGATGCGGCCGGTCATGCGGAGCTCCTCGCGTCGTGGCCCAGGCCGGTCCGGTGGGTCTCCGGCGACAGCACGGTCGAGACGATGGTGACGCCGAACAGCAGCCCGAAGTACCCCCAGATCAGCCACGGCCGCCCGCCGCCCGCCAGCAGCAGCGCGGTCGCGACCAGCGGCGTCGTCCCGCCGATCACCGACCCGATCTGGTATCCCAGCGAGGCGCCGCTGTAGCGGACCCGGGTGGCGAACAGCTCGCCGTACCAGGCGGCCTGCGGGCCGTACATGGCGTCGTGGAACAGGTTCACCAGCACCACCATCGCGACCACGATCAGCGCGGTGGAGCCGGTGTCGAGCAGCAGGAAGAACACGCCGAGGAACAGCGGCGCCCCGACCGCGCCGACCAGGTAGACCGGCTTCCGGCCGACCCGGTCGGACAGCACCGCCCACAGCGGCGTCGAGAACAGCCCGATCGCCGAGGCCACGATGACGGCGGTCAGCCCGGCCCCCTCGGGGGCCTCGGTTCCCTGCGCGAGATAGGTGAGGGCGAACGTCGTGGCCAGGATGTAGACCGAGTTCTGCGCGATCCGGCTGCCGATCGTCAGCAGCACCGTGCGCCACTCGGTCCGCAGGACCTCCAGCACCGGGCGCCGCGCGAGCGTGCCGGTCTCCCGGGCCTCGGCGAACACGGCCGGGTCGGCCAGGGTCAGCCGGATCGCCAGGCCCACGCCCACCAGCACGATGCTGAGCAGGAACGGGATCCGCCACGCACCGGCGAGGAACGCGTCCTTCCCGGCGATCGCGAGCACCGAGGCGTACACGCCGGACGCCAGCAGCATCCCGGCCGACGAGCCGATCTGTGGGAAGCTGCCGAACAGCCCCCGGCGGCGCTCGCCCGCGGCGTGCTCGACGGCCATCAGCACCGCGCCGGCCCACTCGGCACCGACCGCGACCCCCTGGGCCAGCCGCAGGACGACGAGCAGCACCGGCGCGAGCAGGCCGGCCGCCGGGTAGGTGGGCAGGACGCCGATCAGGGTGGTGGCGGCCCCCATGAGGATCAGGGATCCGACCAGGACCGCGCGCCGGCCGATCCGGTCGCCGAGATGCCCGGCGACGACGGCGCCGACCGGCCGGGCGCCGAAGCCTGCGGCGTAGGTGGCGAACGAGGCCAGTACCCCGGTGGCGGGGTCGGCGTCGGTGAAGAACAGCGGCCCGAACACGAGCGCGGCCGCGGTGGCGTAGAGGTAGAAGTCGTACCACTCGATGGTGGTGCCGACGAGGCTGGCGACGGCGGCCCGGTGCGGGGTGGCACCGGGGCGCGCCGCGAGGGACGTGCTGGACACGGGTGACCTGCCGGAGGTTCGACGGGCCGCGGACGGCCCGGTTGCGGAGTCGGTGACGGGACGTGCGCCCTCAACGACAGCCGTGCGACGACAGGCGGCCGTGGTCCAGCCACCGCCGCCGGGTCAGCTCCGTCCACTCCACCCGGACAGCCGATCAGACCGGTGGTCCCCGGCGCAACGGAGAGTGACCGGGGCCGCCCTCATGCCCGTGGTGCCCGGACCCGGCGATGGAGGTCCGCCCAGTCCTCGGCGCGCAGGTCACGGGGTAGGGCCCGGGCGTCGACGCCGCGGCGGTCCGCCCACGCCCGGGCGGCCCCGCGGCCGTACCGGCGTCCGACGACGTCGACCACCCAGCGGCCCCGGCCGGTGAACACCGCGTCGACCAGTTCCTGGTAGGGCCGCACCGGGCCGTCGACCAGTGCGCGCTCCCGGCGGACGATCTCCAGCACCCCGCCGTCCACCGAGGGGACCGGGCGGGCCACGCACCCGGATACCTACTCCCCCAGGTCCTGCGGCGGCGCGGGCCACTGCGGCCAGACGTGCGCCGGGTAGTCGTCGCGTACGGTGTCCGGGAACTCCGGCGGCCGCTTCTCCAGGAACGACGTCACGCCCTCGGCGACGTCCCGGCCCTGCCCGAGGTGGAAGATCGCGGCCGAGTCCGCGCGGTGGGCGTCCCACGGGGTCGGGGAGCCGAGCATCCCCCACAGCAGCTGGCGGGTCAGCGCGACCGACACCGCGGAGGTGTTCTCGGCGATCTCGGCGGCGATCCCGCGGGCGGTGGGCAGCAGCTCGTCGTCCGGCACGACCCGCGACACGAGCCGCCCGGCCAGCGCCTCCTCGGCGCCGAACACGCGCCCGGTCGCGGCCCACTCCATGGCCTGCGAGATCCCCACGATGCGGGGCAGGAACCAGCTGGACGCGGCTTCGGGCACGATCCCCCGGCGGGCGAAGACGAACCCGAACTTCGCGGACGCGGCGGCCAGCCGGATGTCGGCCGGCAGCGTCATGGTCGCCCCGATCCCGACGGCCGGGCCGTTCACGGCGACGATCACCGGCGTGCGCAGGGCGGCCATCCGCATCGTGACGGTGCCGCCGCCGTCCCGGGGAGCGCCGCCGATCGTCCCGACCCCGGCCCGGTCGGCCGCCCGCTGCGGGTCGGTCGCGTCGAACGTCGCACCGCCCCGCCCGAGGTCGGCGCCGGCGCAGAACCCACGCCCGCGCCCGGTGACGATGATGGCGCGGACGCCCTCGTCGGTGTCGGCCAGGTCGTAGGCGGCGATCAGCTCCCGGGCCATCGTCGGGGTGAACGCGTTGAGCCGGTCCGGGCGGTCGAGGGTGATCGTCGCGACCCGGTCCGCGACGTCGTAGGCGATCTGGGTGAAGGCGGGAGCGGCGGTGCTCATGATCGCCGAGTCTGCCCCGGACGCCCGCGCGGCGGTAGGCCGCACCGGGCGACGACGCGCAGCCCCGGCGTGCGGGTCGGGTCGATCTGCACGTTGATGCCCCGGACAGGGCGACAACGCGCGTCTCGAACGCCGCGCACGGGTCGATCAGCACGATCCGGCCCCGCCGAGGGCGAATGCGTGCTTCTCACCGGTGATCGGCGGAGGCGCGGAACCCCGGCGAGGACCGGACGCTCGTGGAACCCTGGGTGTAGGGCGCCCCCGATCAGGGAATCCGGCTCCGGGGAACGTCAGGTGCCGCCTCGTCGTGCTGGTGAGGCTCACCTAAACTGGAGGCCGCCATGGACCGTCCGAACCCCTTCCGCTGGCTGGCGTACGCCTTCGGCGCCCGGCTGCCTGAGCGCCACCGGCGCTGGGTGCTGCACGACGTCACCTGCCGCACCTGGTGGCTGCGCCACCTCGCCCGCACGACGGTGCAGCTGGTCCCGCTGGTCGCGCTGCTCTACCTGGTCGTCCCGGGCCCGTCGTGGGTCCGGCTGGGCGCGGTCGCGTCCGGCGCGGTCATCGGCTACTTCTACTCCATGGTCTACGTGGTCGAGGCGTCCGAGACCCGGGTGATGAAGGCCGGGTACCCGGTGGGTGCGGCCGCGGCGACGAGGGAGGCCCGGCGCGCCGAACAGCACGTCGACGCGCGGATGCGGTTCGACGAGCTGTACGGCGACGAGCGCAGCCGGGAGGACCGGACGGGCTGACCGGCCGGCGCCGCTAGTCGATCAGGTAGGGGCAGGTGTACGACCCGCCGGTGGTGGTCTTGCGGGCACCCGGCTTCGGGTTGCCACGCCGGGTGCCGTCGTCGGCGATGAGCACGCGGTATGCCTGGAAGTCGTTCAGTTCGGGCGGCGTCCGGCCGGCCATCGGGTCGAGCGGCGCGGTCCCGCCGCTCACCAGCGCGATCGTTCCGGTCGCCGTCGCACCGCGGATCTCGGACGTCACCACGTTCCCGCCCCGGGACGTCCCGGTGAGCCGGACCGTGCCGCCGTCGACGACGGCGTCGAGGTCGTAGAGCCCACCGGCACGGTTCACCTTCGGCACCGAGAACTCGCGGGTCGCCCCGGCGCGGACGAGCGTGCCGGTCACACGGTCCGGTGCGGAGGTCGCCGTGAGCGTCGAGTCGCCGTCGGCCGAGGTGAGCTGGATCCGGTCGCCGACGACGTTGCCGGTGAAGTTCTCGGCCTGGCCGGTCCCGTCGCAGACGTAGGCCTCCACCGCACCGCCGGGCTTCAGCGCGAACGCCACGTAGAACGCGCCGTCGCCGACCGGGCCGACGAACTCCTGCACACCGGTCGCGGCCGGCGCCGCAGGAGCGGCAGCGGCGGGCGGGGACGCCGTGGGCGCGGGCGCCGCGCCGGCGCAGCCACCCACGGCGAGCAGCGCGGCGACGGCCGCGCCGATCAGCACCGTCCGTACGGGTGTCCTCATGGGTTGTCTCCCTCCGGTGTGCGGCTCGGGACGGGGTGGGCCGGGGTGGCGGAGCCGGTCCCGATCCACCGGCGCCGCAGCCGCAGGAACGGCGCCTCGATCAGCACGTAGCCGAGCCACGCGGTCAGCAGGCTCAGCGGGAGCCCGACGGCGAGCAGTCCGGACCACGAGGGGGACCAGCCGGACGTCGCGAGAGCCTCGAGGATCGGTTCGTGGCAGAGCAGCAGGCTGTAGGAGGCGACGCCGACCACGGCGAGCGGGCGCGCCCGCAGGATCCGGACCAGCGGGCCGGGGCGCAGCGGCAGCACGCACGCCCCGACGAGCAGCACCCCGATCGCCGTCAGCACGGCCATCGCGCCCGTGGCCGGGACCTGCAGCCGCCCGACGACGAGCACGGCGACCAGCAGCACCGCCGCCCCGATCCACACGTCGGCCGACCCGAGCACGCCGCCCGGGACGGTGCCGGGCCGCTCGTCCCAGTGCAGGCGCAGCACGGCGAGTGCCATCCCCGCGGCGAGGAAGAAGAACGTCGACGGCAGCGAGAACTGCAGCGCCGTCCACGGGTCCGGGTCGACGTGCCAGACGACGTGGAACAGTCCGAAGCTCGCCGCGCCGGACACCGCCAGCACGACGACGGCCCGCGCCCGCGACCCCCGCGCCAGCCGGCCGACCAGGGCGGCGAGCAGCGGCAGCGCGAGATAGAAGTGCACCTCGATGACCATGAACCACATCACCCGGTTGACCTGGTCGTTCGGCGCGATCACGAGGTTCTGGCCGAACGTCGCGTAGAGCAGCCACTCGCGTGCCGTCCCACCACCCCTGACGAGCAGCGCGGCCACCAGCGCCGCGTAGTACACGGGCAGGATGCGGACGGCCCGGTTGAGCGCGTACCGGCGCAGGCAGATCTGCCCGCCGGAGCCCAGGTCCCGCCGGGCGAACGGCCCGTAGAGCAGGCACCCGGACAGCACGAACAGCACGAACGGGGCGACCTGCGAGCCGAGCACGAGGGTCCGCTCGACCGGGTCGGCGGCCCGCGGTGGTGTGGACGACCAGAACATCGTGTGCGCGAGCACCACGCCGAGGACGGCCAGGGCCCGCAACGACTCCACGCGGGCCATCCGTGGCCGGCCGGCCTGCTCGACCAGCGGTTCCCCGGCCGCGGCCGGCCGCTCCCCCGTCCGGCGCATCGTGCCCCCCGGTTCCCTCACTCGTGACGGTCGCCGCCCCTGGCCAGCGGATTGGTCAACTTTTGCTGCATCTCCTCGACCTGCTCCGCGGTGAGCACGCTGCCCCCGGCCTCCGGTGCCATGAGGTTCGCGGCGGAGCCACCGGCCGTGTTGTGCTGCAGGCCGAGGTAGTGGCCGAGCTCGTGGGTGAGCACCAGGCCCATGAACGCGTCGGGCAGCTCGTGCTCGGCACCGGCGGAGTCGACGAACGTCGCGGCGACCATCACGGTCCGCCCGAAGTGCGGGAACTTACCGACGCCGACCAGGGTGTCCTTCTCGAACTGGTTGACGATCATGACGTCGACCTCGTGCGGGTTGCGCCACTCGTTCGGGAAGTGGAACTGGTCGGTGAGCGAGAGGTTGTACTTCGCGTTGGAGGTCCGCAGCGTGACCCGCGCGATCTCCAGGGTCAGCAGGGTCCGCTGCGCGAACAGCAGGGTGTTCGCCCGGGCGACGATCGCCGCGGCCCGCTGCCGCTCGGTGCCCGGAGCCCACCGGGCAGGCAGCTCGCCGGACTCGTTACGGATGACGTTGACGTTGAGGCGGAGCCGGAACGGGGTGATCCGCACCGACCGGACGTTGTTGCCGAACCCGAACTCGCCGCCGGACGCGGCGGCGCCGAGGTCGGCCACCGAGGCCGGCCCCCGGATGTAGTGGACGTCGCCGTCCCAGTCCCGCTGGGTGTAGAGCAGGACCGCCTCGTCCGGACCGGTCAGCCGCACCGAGCTCGGGTTGGCACCGATGGACACGTCCTTGAGGTCGGCGACGCTGCGGGTGACGACCATGGACCGGTCGCGGAAGTTCTTGTCCTGGAACAGGGTGATGGCCATTCCGTCCTCCTCGGACGTCGTTCCCGACCCGGCCGGGTCAGGGGATCGGTACGTGCTCGACCTCGGTGGCGTCGGACCGCCGAGCGAGGTAGGGCGGGAGCTGCGCGAGCGCTTCGGCGGTGCAGGCGGCCTCGACCACCCACCACAGCTGGTGCCCGCCCGAGCGGCAGCTCGAGAGGGCGGGCCGCCTGCGCAGCGGGCTGTCGAACCCCCGCCACGCGGCGTAGGTGAACCGGCAGTCGGCCGGTTCGTGCCGGTGCGCGAGCAGGAACCGCGTCACGGCGACCGCCCCGGACCGGTCGCCATCACCGCCGGCTCCCGGCCGCGGCCGTCCATGACGGATGCCCGCATCGGTGGCCCTCCTTCCCCCGACCGGCCGCGGCGGGCCGGACCGGGGAGAGCGTTCCGCCGATCCGGCGGGCACAACATCCGGGAAATGCCCCGTGTCCCCCGGTAACGCCGACCGCTCGCGCCACGAAGTCGGCGGCGACGCCGAAGGGATGACCGACGACCATGACGACCGGAGACCCGGCTCGCCGGGAGCCGGACCTGCAGGGGCGGGTGTCCGAGCTCGCCGCGCTCGAGCACGCCGTCGCCCGGCTGGACGGGTGCCGGCGCTCCCGGTGGCTGGCCGTGTGCGGCGAGCCGGGTATCGGCAAGACCCGGATGCTGACCGAACTGTGCCGGCACGCGGACGCATGCGGGCACCTCGTGCTGGACGGCCACGGCGTGGACCTGGAACGCGACCTGCCGTTCGGCGTCCTGGTGGACGCCCTCGACGACTACCTCGGCTCGCTCGAGCCGCGCCGGCTGAGCGTGCTCGGTCGCGAGCGGCTCGCCGAGCTGACGGCCGTGTTCCCCGCGCTGGCGGCGATGGATCTCGGCCCGCGCACACCGCCCGCCGCCGCCGTCGCGCCGGCCGAGCGGTACCGCACGCACCGCGCGATCCGCGCGTTGCTGGAACGGCTGGCCGGCCCCCGCCCCCTCGTGCTGGCGCTGGACGACCTGCACTGGGCGGACGCCGCGACCGTCGAGCTGGTCGCCTTCCTGCTGCGCCGCCCACCCGCGGCGCGGGTCCTGCTCGCGCTCGCCGCCCGCACCGCGACGATGCCGCCCGTGCTGGCCACGGCGCTGGCCACGGCCGACCGGGACGACGGGCGCGCCCGCGACGGCCACCGGCTCGAGCTCGAGCCTCTCCCGGCTGGCGCGGCACACGCGCTGCTGGCCGAGCACTTCCGGCTCGATCCGGACGGGCGTGCCGCCGTCTACCGCGCGAGCGGCGGCAACCCGTTCTACCTGCTGCAACTGGGCCGGTCCGGCGCCGACCGGGGCGGCCCACGTGACGGCACCGGGTTGCCCGGTGTGCCACCGGTCGTGGCCGCCGCCACCGCCGAGGAGATCGCCGAGCGCACCCCGGCCGCCCGGCACGTCGCGCAGGCCGCGGCGGTGGTCGGCGAGCAGTTCGCGCCCGAGCTGGTGGCGGCCGCGGCCGAGCTGGGCCACGACGTCGTGCTCGCCGCGTTCGACGAGCTGGCCGCCGCCGGCCTGATCCGGCCCACCCAGCTGCCCGGTCGCTTCGCGTTCCGGCACCCGATCGTGCGCGCCGCGGTCTACGGGTCGGCAGGCGCCGGCTGGCTGCTGGGCGCGCACGACCGGACCGCCCGCGCCCTCGCGGCGGCCGGGGCGGACGTCGTCGTGCGTGCTCCGCACGTCGAGCGGTCCACCGCGGGTGCGGATCCGGCCGCGGCGGACCTGCTCGCGCGGGCCGGTGCGAGCAGCATGGGGCGTGCGCCCGCGGATGCGGCGCACTGGTTCGCCGCGGCACTGCGCACGCTACCGGCCGGCACCGATCCGGCCCGGCGCCTCGAGCTGACCCTGGACCGCGGCCGCGCCCTGTCGGCCGCGGGGCGGCTGGCCGAGGCCCGGACCGTTCTCGACGCCGGCCTGGCGATGCTGCCCGGTGGCGACGTCGCCCGGCGGGCCCGGATGCTGGCGACCTGCGCCGGGCTGGACAACCTGCTCGGCCAGCCCGGCCGGGCGCGGGCCCGGTTGCTCGAGGCGCTCGGCGCGCTCGACGACCGGCACCGGGCCGAGGCCGCGCGGGTCCGGATCGGCCTGGCCGCCGGCTGCTACTACGCCGGCGACTTCGACGAGATGCGCCGCTGGGAGCGCGACGCCCGCGAGGACGCGATCGCGCTGGGCGACCCCGCGCTCCTGGCCGCCGCGACCGGGCTCGTCGCCGGCGCGGAGTACCTCACGGCCGACATCGGGGCCGCCCGGGCCGCGGCCGCCGAGACGGTCCGGTTGCTCGACACGGTCGACGACGACGCGCTGAGCCCCCACCTCGTGGCGCTCACCTGGTTCGGCTGGACGCAGGCGCACCTGGGTGACCTCCCCGGTGCCCTGCACGGTCTGGACCGGGTCGCGGCGGCGGCCCGCGCCTCCGGGCAGGCGCACCTGGTCCCGCTGGTCGAGGTCGGCCGGGTGTACGCCCTGGTCTGGAGCGGACGGCTCGCCGAGGCGGGCCGGTCGGCCGACACCGCGCTGGACGCCTCCCTGTTCTCGGGGAACACCCTGTTCCTGGTCCTCGCGACCGCGGCTCGCTCGTGGTCGGCCCTGCTGGCCGGGGACGTTCACGCGGCCGTCCGCCACGGCGAGGACGCGGTCGCCTGCGCGGGCGAGGACCCCGACGTCGTGACCGCGACGGCCCGGTACGCCCTGGCCGAGGCCCGCGTCGAGGCCGGCGAGCCGGAGCGCGGCCGGGACGAGCTGCTGGGCGCCGCCGGCGGCCCGGACCTGCCGCTGATCGAGCGCGCGTACCGGCCCCGGTGGTACGAGCTGCTGACCCGGGCCGAGCTGGCGGTCGGCGACCTGCCCGCGGCCACCGGCTGGGCGGAGCGTGCCGGGAAGGCTGCCGACGGGCCCGTCCCGATCCCGCTCCGCGCGGCGGAGGCCGCCCTGGCCGGGGCTGCCGTCGCGCTCGCGACCGCGGACGGCGCCGCCACGGTGGCGGCGCGGCGTGCCGGGGACCTCGCGGACCTGGCCGGCGCGCCGCTCGCCGGTGCGCGCGCCCGCATCCTCGCCGGCCGCGCCCTGGCCGGGGAGGGCTGCACCGCGCGTGCCGTCGACGAGCTCGGCGCGGCCGAGGCGACCGCGGCCGCCTGCGGTGCCCGCCGCCTCCGCGACGAGGCCGCGCGCGAGCTGCGCCGCCTCGGCCGGCCCGTCGCCCGCGGCGGCCGGCCACGGCGGCGGACCGGCCCGGCCGGCGGCGTCGACGCGCTCAGCCGGCGGGAACGCCAGGTCGCCGAGCTCGTGGCGGACGGGCGGACCAACCGGCAGATCGGCCGCGCCCTGTTCGTGTCCGACCGGACGGTCGAGACGCACCTCGCGAAGGTCTTCGCCAAGCTCGGCGTCTCGTCCCGGGCGGCGGTCGCCGAGTTTGTGGGGCGGGTGCGCGCCTAGCCCCCTCGCACTCATGGAGCTTCGGTCCTGTGCCACGGGACCGAAGCTCCATGAGTGTGTGCCTGGAGAAGTGGGCCGAGCGGTCAGGGAATGACGACCGGCTCGGTGCTCGGCGCCGGGTCGTCGGCCCAGCGGTGGCCGGTCTCCCGCGGGGTGACGCCCTCATCGGTCCACGCGGCGAGCAGCTGCGCGACCTTGGCGTGCATCACGGTGCGGAGCCGGTCGAACGAGGTCTCCGGGTCGTCGTCGACCTCGCCGAGCAGCAGCCACCAGGCCCAGGCGACGGCGCCGGCGTTGGCGACGAAGTCCGGCAGGACCGGGATGCCGCGGGCGGCCAGCATGGATTCCGCCTCCGGGGTGGTGGCGGCGTTCGCGGCCTCGACGATCACCCGTGCCCGGACGTCGTAGGAGTTGTCCGGGGTGATCGCGTAGGAGATCGCCGCCGGGACCAGGATGTCGGCGTCGGCGGACAGGATCGCGGCGCGCGGCAGCTGCTCGACCCCCGCGGGCAGCCGGGAGCGGTCGACCTCGCCGTAGCCGTCGCGCAGGTCCAGCAGCGCGGGCACGTCGAGGCCGTCGGCGCAGTGCAGGGTGCCGGCCGCGTCGGCCACCGTCGTCACCGTCATGCCGGCCTCGTGCAGGTAGTACGCGCACGCCCCGCCCATCGTGCCGATCCCCTGGATCGCGACGGTCGTCTCGGCCGGGATCTGGCCCCAGGACACGGCGGCGGCCAGGCAGGCGTGGGCGACGCCGTAGCCACCGATCACGTCGCCGAGCAGGAACCCGCCCTCGACCTCGGCGTTCAGCCCGCGGCGGACCCGCTCGAGGGTGGCGGCCGGGTCGTCGGCACGGCTGATCGCGGCGTGGAAGCTCTGGCCCAGGCCGAGCTTCTCGAACACCTCGTCGATGAGGTGCTGGGGGACGCCGAGGTCCTCGGCGGTCACCCAGTGCCGGTCCAGCCACGGGCGCATGGCCTCGCAGAACCGCTCCAGCACCTCGACGGCACGGGGGTCCTTCGGGTCGAAGTCGATGCCGCCCTTGGCCCCGCCGACGGGCAGGTCGAAGGTGGCGGTCTTGTTGGCCATGCCGCGGGCGAGGTCCTCGACCTCGCTCAGCGTGCAGCCGGCCCGCATCCGGGTGCCGCCGGTGGCCAGGCCGGCCCGCAGGGTGTGCACGACGAGGTAGCCGACCGCCCCGGTGACCGAGTCGTTCCACTGCAGCCGCAGGTACGGCTCGGAGCGGCGGATCGCGGGGGCGACCGCGGCGGCCCCGGTGGCGTGCGGAACGGCCCCTGCGGTCAGCTGCGGAGTGCCCCCCGCCGGGTTCTGCATCGTCGTCATGGCGACCCACCTCCTTCGTCCACCTCAGCCTGCGGCCGCCTCCGCCGCGGCGTCCATTTACGGATCATTCACGGCACTGTTCAGGGTTCCTGCAGAGGCGCCTAGGCTCGTTCGCATGGACCTCTCGCTCCCGCGTCTGCGGATGCTGCGTGAGCTACATCGGCGGGGGACGATCACCGCCGCCGCGGCCGCCCTGCACTACACGGCGTCCGCGGTGTCGCAGCAGCTCGCGCAGCTGGAGCGCGACGTGGGGACGCGGCTGTTCGAGCGGCGCGGGCGCCGCGTCCAGCTCACCGACCTCGGTGTGCTGCTGGCCGAGCACGCCGAGGAGATCCTCGCGTCGGTGGAGCGGGCGACGCAGGCGCTCGAGGGTGCCGGGGAGTCGATAGCGGCGAAGGTCACAGCGGGGGTGTGGGCCTCGGTGGCGTCCGGGCTGCTGCCGGACGCGCTCACCGCGCTGGCGCGCAGCCATCCGGGCGTGGTGGTCCGAACCCGCGAGCTGGCCCCGGAGGAGACGGCGGCCGCGGTCCGCGACGGCGCGCTCGACCTGTCGTTCGTCCTCGACTACTCGAACTACCCGATGACCTGGGATCACGGCCTCGAACGCGCCGTGATCGCCGTCGAGCGGCTCTACGCCGCCGTCCCGGCCGGGGCGGTGCCCGCGGCCAGCGTGACGCTCGCCGAGCTCGCCGAACACCCGTGGATCATGTCGCCGGCCCGCTCGCACTTCGGCCAGGCGGCCCGGCTGGCCTGCCAGGCAGCGGGGTTCGCGCCGCGGATCGACCACGAGGTGGAGGAGCAGGCGACCGCGATGGCGATGGTGGCCGCCGGGCTGGGCGTGACGCTCGTGTCCGACCTGGGCCTGGCACTGCGCCCCCCGGGGGTGGACGTCGTCGCCCTCGCCGAGCCGCTCACCCGGACCGTCTCGCTGGCCTACCGCACGAACTCCGCGCGGCGGGCCGCGTTGCTGCTCGTCGTCGACGCCGTCCGCACCGCGGCCGCCGAGAAGGGACTGGGCGCCGACACGGCGCTGCCCGCGCCGACCGCGGCGGAGGCCGGCCCCGGCGCGGATCTCGAGATCACCGGCGACGGTCTGCGCCTGGGCTGATCCCCTCCACTCGGAGGGGCACACGGCCCGGACCCGGCTGATAGACACATCGCGACATCTGCACGCGAGAAGCGAGGGAGCTTCACGGTGGCCTTCCCGGGACTGCAGCACGTCGCACTGACCGTCAGCGACCTGGAGCGCAGCACGCAGTGGTACGCGAGGCTGTTCGGAGCCGACCCCGTCCTCGACGAGGACGAGGAGGGCGGGCGCTTCCACCACACCGTGTTCGCCCTGGACGGCGGCATGCTGTTCGGCCTGCACACCCACCAGGGCCGCGAGTCCCGCGACCGCTTCGACGAGGAACGCACCGGCCTCGACCACGTCGGCTTCGCGGTCGGCTCACGGGCCGAGCTGGAACGGTGGGCGCAGCGGCTCACCGACCTGGGCATCGCCCACGACGGCATCAAGACGGCCCACTACGGCAGCGGCATCTCCTTCCGCGACCCCGACGGCATCGCGCTCGAGCTGTTCGCCTTCCCGGAGAGCTGAGGACCGGCGCCGTCCGCACCACCGGCCCGCGGGTGGTCAGGGGCGGCGGTCCTCTCCCTCGCCGTTCCCGTCCTCACCGAGGCCGTCCCACTTGGCCTGCACCGCGATCAGCGCCATCGCGAACGGGATGCCGAGCAGCAGCCCGATCGACAGCAGCGCCGCCAGCCACTCCTTCGGGACGAGCGCCAGCACGATCACGCCGATCGCGACGGCCTGCAGGATGCGGTCGAGCGGGACGCCGGGGGCCTCGCCGCGCCCGGCCCCTGCGGACTCCAGCGACGACATCTCGGACTCGAGGTCCGGGTACGACCGGCGCAGCTCCTGCTCCAGCCGGGACAGCGTGCGTTCCTCGGTGCGGTTCAGCGGGCGGGCAGACGGCCGCGGCCCGGGGTCCGGGGCGCCACCGGGCGGCTGCGACGGCGGCGGGGGCGGAAGCGGTGGCGTGACAGACATGATCTTCCTCCTCGGTGCCGGCCCACACCGACGATCCGAGCTACCCGTACCCCGCACATGATATCGAACCGGACAAAACCCCGCTCCCCATCCGTGCTGGCACAACCGCATCGCCGGCACCGGCCGTGTACCCGGTCCGGCCCCGGTTCACCCGGCGGCGAGCCGCACGGTGCGCGCGTCGCGGGCCGGTGGCTGGACCGGGCGCGGCGGCGCGGGCAGCCGCCGGACACCGGCCCGGCCGTGCGGGCGGGCCGGGGTCACCACGGGCAGCGGGCCGGTGCCCGAGATCCGGGGCGCCGGGAGCCGCTCGGCCGGGACGTGCGCCGGGCAGGCCGGGAGCTCGGGCAGCGCGGGCAGCGAGCCGGCACCGGGCGGCAGCGCGCGCACCGGGAGGTGCGCGTCGCGGAACGGTGTCGGCACCGGCGACGGGCGGGTGGGCCCGGTGGCGGCGGGACCCTCACCGGGCCGGGCGGGCCGCTCCCGGCCCCGGCCGGTGACCCTCGCCGCCAGCCGCAGCACCGTCCGCGGCGCCTCCAGGTACCCGACGAGGGCGCGGCAGGCCCAGCCCGGAGCGGACCGCGTGCGGCCGCGGGCCAGGTCGTCGAGCGACCGGCGGACGACCGTCTCCGGCGCCGGGCGGAACGGCCCGCCCGGCTCGTGCGGCCCGCGGATCCGGCCGGTGACGACGGCGGTGACCGTCACCCCGGTGCCGCGCAGCGACGCGGCGACGCCGTCGGTGAAGGCCAGCACCCACGACTGCGCGGCGGCCCGGGCGTGGCCGCCGGACGGCAGGTAGCCGGCGAGGCCCGCGACGTTGAGGACACCGCCGTGGCCGCGGGCGGTCATCACCGGGAGGGCCGCCCGGGTCAGCCGCAGCACCGCCTCCACGGCCGGCTCCACCCCGGCCGTGAGCGCGTCGGACGACGCGCCGGCGACCACCGGGCCGGTCCCGGCGCCCGCGTGGTTGACGAGCAGCTCCACCGGCACCGCCGGGTCGGTGACCCGCCGCTCCACGGCGGCCAGCCCGGCGGGGTCGGTGAGGTCGGCGGCGAGCGTCTCCACGATCGCCCCGGTGGCCCGCCCGATCCGTTCGGCCGCGTCGGCGAGCCGGTCGGCGTCCCGGGCGACGAGGACGATCGAGTACCCCCGCTCGGCGAGCTCGCGCGCGTAGGCCTCGCCGAGCCCGCGGCTTCCCCCGGTGACCAGTGCTGTCGGCATGCCGCGCACGGTAGGCGCGGGACGCTGTGGTGGCCCTGAGAACGCCGCGCACCCGGGTAGCGTTCCGGCCGGACGAGAGGGGATTTCGATGCCGCGGACACGGCCGGCGGGGACGCCCGGCGCGACGGGCGGTCCAGAAGCCGGCGTCGGCCCCGGCCGCGACATCGACGTCTCCGCGGTGCTCGCCTGGCGCTCGCGCCGCCAGCACCTCGACCGCCCGCACGGCCTCGCCGCCGCGGACGTCGTGCGCCGGCTCGCCGGAGTCCAGGCCCAGGTGCCCTCGGCCGCCGAGCAGGCGGTCGCGGTCCGGCGCGCGGAGGCCGTCGGCGGGACCGCGGAGGCGCTGGCGTCGGGTGCCCTGGTGCGGGTGTGGGGCCAGCGCGGCACGCTGCACCTGCTGCACCCGGCGGACGCGCCCTCGTACCTGGCGCTGCTGGCGTCCGTGCGGAGCTGGGAGCGGCCGCCGTGGCAGCGGGAGTTCGCCACGGCCGGGCAGGTGGCCGCGCTGGCCGAGGTCGCCGCCGAGGTGCTGCCCGGCGCACGGCTCACCCGGGCCGAGCTGGCCGGCGCCTACGCCGATCGCACCGGCGACGGTTCGCTCGCCGAGCGGCTCGGCTCCGGCTGGGGCGCCGTCCTCAAACCGCTCGCCTGGCAGGGCCTGCTGTGCCATGCGGCCGCCGGCCCGGCGGACGGCACGACGGTCCGGTTCACCGCGCCGCCGTGGGCCGGGCGGCTCCCGGCGGTCGAGGACGCAGCCGCCGTCGCGATCCCCGCCTACCTGGGCGCGCACGGTCCGGCGACCCCGGAGACGTTCGGGGCGTGGCTGCTGCGCGGCGCGGTCGGCAAGCGGGTGCTACGCGGCTGGTTCGACGCCGTGGCCGCCCGCGGCCTCATCACCCCGGTCCGGGTCGGCGGCGGGACCCGCTGGGCCCGGACCGCCGACGTCGACGGCCTGGCCGCCGCGCGGCCGCACGAGGAGCTCCGGCTGCTGCCCGCGTTCGACCAGTTCCTGCTGGGCCCGGGCACCGCCGACCCGGACGTCCTCGATCCCGCGCACCGGTCGCGGGTGAGCCGGGCCGCGGGCTGGATCGCGCCGGTCGTGCTGCACCGCGGCCGGGTCGCGGGGACCTGGGAGACCGGCGGCGACGGCCCCGGCGACGGCGGGGCCGACCTGCTCGTCGCCCCCTTCCCCGGGACCACCCTCCCCCGCGACGCCCTCGCCGCCGAGGCCGCGGTGCTCGGCCGCGTCCTGGGCCGGACGCTGCGCCCCGTCGTGCGGCAGGGGTAACGAGCCCGGCGTTTCGCGCCGCATCACTACACCGAATGGGCTAGCCTCCGCGGCCGTCGGCAGGACCGGCGTCCGGCCGGTCCGGCACGAGACGAGGAGGCCGTCATGGCAGGCAAGTTCGAGGTGTACGAGGACCGCGCCGGCAAGTTCCGCTTCCGGTTGAAGGCGTCGAACGGTCAGGTCGTCGCCACCGGCGAGGCCTACGAGAACAAGGCCGCGGCGAAGAAGGGCTGCGAGTCGGTGCAGCGCGCCGCCGAGGGCGCCGAGGTCGTCGAGGCGTCCAACGCCTGATCCGCCGGGGAAAGGGTCCTGCCCGCGCCGAGGTGCAGGACCCTCTCCCCCGCGGGCTTGTGCCCGCCCGATCCTCACCGTTACGGTCGATGATCCGGTTCGCCCGCGGCACCGCCGCCGCCGGACCGTCCGATCCGTTCAACACGCAGCGGACCCCGCACCTGCCACCGGCGAACGCGAGGGACCCCATGCGCACGTCCACCCGCCCTGCTCCCGTCGACACCGACCGCGACGGCCGGCACGGCTACGACCGCGTCGTCCGCGACCTGGAGCGGCTGGCCACCACCCCCGACGGCGCGCCCCACCGGCAGGCCCTGCGCGAGCAGGTCATCCGGGAGTTCCGCCCGCTCGTCCGCAACCTGTCCCGCCGTTTCGCGCCGGGCGGGAACGGCGCCGAGGACGTCGAGCAGGCCGGCATGCTCGGCCTGGTCAAGGCCGTCGACCGCTACGACCCCGGGGCCGCGACCGGCGGGCCGCTCGGCTACCTGGTCCCGAGCATCCGCGGGGAGATGAAGCGCCACCTGCGGGACCGGTCCTGGTCGGTGCGGGTGCCGCGGGACCTCAAGGAGCTCGCCGTCCGGGTCCGGAGCACCGCCGACGACCTCGGGCAGCGGCTCGGCCGCGCGCCGCGGCCGTCCGAGCTGGCGCGCGAGCTCGGCGTCGGCACCGACGAGGTGGTCGACGCCCTGGGCGCACTCGACTCGCACCACGCCCGTTCGCTCGACGCCCCCACCGGCGACGGTTCCGAGGGTGGCGACGACCTCCCGCTCGGCGAGCGGATGGGCACCGACGATCCCGGCCTCGACCTCGCCGCGCACCGGGCCGAGCTGCACGCCGTGCTGGCCGAGCTGCCGGAGCGCGAGCGGACGATCCTCATGCTGCGGTTCTTCGGGGACCAGACGCAGTCGCAGATCGCGGCCCGGATGGGGCTGTCCCAGATGCACGTGTCCCGGCTGCTGTCCCGCACGCTGGCTCGGCTGCGCGAGCAGCTGACCGAGCAGGGATGAGCCGGACCGGGACGACGCGCGCCGGTCAACCCGGCATGGTCTCGCCCCCGACCGGGGCGAGGACCTCCCCGGTGTAGTACGACGACAGCGCGGGCGCCGCGAAGAACACGTAGGACGGCGCGACCTCGTCCGGGTCGGCGGCCCGGCCCATCGGGGTCTGCTCGCCGAACCCCTCGACCTTGCCCTCCGGCATCGTGGCCGGGATCAGCGGCGTCCAGACCGGGCCGGGTGCCACGCAGTTGACCCGGATGTTCCGCGGCGTGAGCGACTGGGCCAGCGAGTACGTCAGCGACTGCAC
The DNA here is from genome assembly GCF_014267175.1 of Pseudonocardia sp. C8. Taxonomy (NCBI): domain Bacteria; kingdom Bacillati; phylum Actinomycetota; class Actinomycetes; order Pseudonocardiales; family Pseudonocardiaceae; genus Pseudonocardia; species Pseudonocardia sp. C8. The sequence continues at coordinate 1,788,921 of NZ_JACMTR010000002.1, read as the reverse complement.
CGCCCCCTTGGTGGCCGAGTAGTCGAGCAGGGACTTGTTGCCGCGCAACCCGTTGACCGATCCGGTGTTGATGATCGCGCCACCGTCGGGCAGGTGCTCCAGCGCGGCCCGGGTGACCCGGAAGAAGCTGTGCACGTTGACCTCGAACGTGCGTAGCCACTGCTCGTCGGAGATGTCGGTGAGCGAGTCGTACGGCTCCTGGGTGGCCACGTTGTTGACCACCGTGTCCAGCCGGCCGAGCTCGCCGACGGTGCGCCGGACGACCTCCGTGCAGTGCCCGGCGTCGCCGAGGTCGCCGCGCAGCATGAGGCAGCGCCGTCCCTCGGCCCGGACGAGCCCGGCCGTGTGCTCGGCGTCGCCGTCCTCGGAGAGGTAGGCGAGCGCGACGTCGGCGCCCTCCTTGGCGAAGGCGACGCAGACCGCTCGGCCGATCCCGGAGTCCCCGCCGGTGACCAGCGCGACCGTGCCGGCCAGGAGGTCGCGCCCGCGGTAGCCGCGCATCTCGTCCCGGGGGTGCGGGTCCATCGGGCCGGTGCCGCCGGGCGGGGGCTGCTGCTGGGCGGGCGGGCTCTCGGGCACGGGGTCCTCCCGGGGTGCTCGTCGGTGCTGGTCGCCGGCGGGCGCGGGCGGGGGGACATGCCCGGGCCCGCCGGCGCTGCACGGTTACCCGGTGCGTCCCTGCACAAACGGTCCCGCATGCCCCCGCGACGACCGGGGTAGTCCCGCACCGCCCCGGCCGGAGGGCCGGGCACGAGGGAAGGAGAGCCGATGGACCCGGAGCGGGCACGGACCCTGCTGACCGACGAGCTCGAGCGCCTCGACGGCGGTGTCGGCAGCGAGCAGCCGGCCCCCGGCGACGACCGTTCCGCCGCGGGCCTGGACTTCGGCGACGCCGGGTCGCGGGCCACCGAGACCATGGACCACGACCTCGCCGTCGGTGCCCGGGACGGCCGCCGCGAGCGGGTGCGGGCCGCGCTGTCCCGCCTGGACCGGGGCGAGTACGGCCGCTGCGCCGTGTGCGGCGCCGAGATCGACGACGAGCGCCTCGAGATCCGGCCGGAGACCGACCGCTGCCGCGAGCACCCCGAGGACGACGCGCAGATGCCCGGGCCGGTGGAACCCTGACCGGCACGCAACGACGGCCCGGGACCGGCGGGTCCCGGGCCGTCGTCGTGCCGTGCGGGTGGCGTGCGGGCCGGTCAGGCGGTCGCGCCCTCCGGGTGGACCGGGTGCCTGCCCTCCGCGAACTCCTCGACGAGCTTCGCGCAGAACGCGTCGAGGTCGCCGGGGTTGCGGCTGGTCACCAGGCCCTCGTCGCAGACCACCTGCTCGTCGACGACGGTCGCGCCGGCGTTGCGCAGGTCGGTGCGGATGCTCGGGTAGGAGGTCACCGTGCGTCCCTTGACGACGTCGGCCTCGACCAGCGTCCAGGGTCCGTGGCAGATCGCGCCGACCGGCTTGCCCGCCCGGAAGATCGCCTGCACGAACGCGACGGCGTTCTCGTCGGCGCGCAGGTTGTCCGGGTTGACGGTGCCGCCCGGCAGCACCAGGGCGTCGTAGTCGTCGGCCGAGACGTCGGTGACCGCCCGGTCGACCTCGATCTTCTCCGCCGGGTTGATGTCGGAGTTCATCGACTGGATCGGCTCGGTGGACAGGGACACCACGTCCACCCGGGCACCGGCCCGGCGCAGCTCCTCCCGCGGCTGCGTCAGCTCGACCTGCTCGACCCCGTCCGCGGCCAGGATCGCGACGGTCCGGCCCTCGAGTTCGTTCGCCACCGTGGTCCTCCTCTCTTCGGTGCGGCGCGGTCCCATGGGGGGTTCCCGCTGCGGCGCGCCGCATTCACCTGCGCCGGCCCCGTCACAGGGCAGGTGTGCCGGGCCCCCGCGCCGGGTATCCGCGGGGCCCACACCGGTCCGGTCCGGGAGGAGCCGATGAGTCCTGACCGCGAGCGCTACCGCGAGGGGTTGCCCGACCACCACGATCCGACCGCCGGGATCGGCGGGGCGTCACCGGCGCGCAGCGCGCTGACCCTCCGGGCGGTGCTGGCCGGCTTCGGGCTGGTCGTCTCCGCCGTCGGCGCGGTGCTGGCCTGGGGGGCCGGGATCCGGTGGTTCGCCGTCGTGCTGGTCGTGGTCGCCGTGATCGCGCTGGCCGACCTGTGCTGGATCCTCTACCGGAAGTGGCGGGGCGAGCCCGGCTGAGCCGGCTCCGGCGCGGTCCCCGCCACGCGTTGCGCGGCGTCCACACAGGACGCGACCCGGACGACGCCGGGGCTCGCGGCGTCGAGGCCGTAGAGCTCCGGGCCGGGCAGGTCCGCCGAGAGCGCGCGGGCGTCGTCGGTGACCGCGGCGAACCCCTGCCGTCCGTAGGCCCACACCGCGCGGTCCCCGTCGGCGACGGCGAGGTCCTCCCCCACCACCGGCGCGGACAGGAACACGACGTCGCCGTCGGTCACCGCGTAGCGCTCCCCGGCCGGGACCGCGCCGGTGGGCAACGCGCCGACCAGGGCGTCGAAGTCGGTCCCCCGGGCCGGCGTGCAGGAGCGGAGCGCGGCCTCCGGATCGGCGGCGGCGAGGCGGGCGAAGTCCCCGGCGGCCCCGGCGGGACCGTCGATCTGCTTGCCGGCGCGGGCCTCGGCCGGCCCGACGAGCGTCCCCGCGCCGACGACGACCGCGGTCAGCAGTCCCGCGCCCACCAGCAGCACACCCACGCACCAGGCCACGGTCCGCAGGACCAGTGACCGGGAACGGCTCATGGCTCCTCACGCTAGCCGGGTCCGGGCGCATCGGCGCCCCGAAGCACGCACGGTGACCCGGCCGGGCTGCCGTTCGGCCGAGCAGTTCGCCCGTTCGGGGGCAGGGCCGGCGGCCGGCACGCCCGTGCGTGCGCCCGCGGACCGCCGACCGGGTGTCAGTCCGCGGGGCGCAGCACCGCGCTCCCCAGCACCCGGCAGGCCCGTAGCGCCACCTCGAGGTCGAGCCGGCGGTCCGACAGGGCTCGGCCCCGGGCCTCCTCGGCGCGGCGCAGCCGGTACTGCACCGAGTTCTTGTGCAGGTGCAGCTCGGCCGCCGCCGCGGCCAGGCTGCCGCCCGCCCCCAGGTAGGCGTCGAGGGTGTCGCGCAGCCGCGCGTGCGGCTCGTCGTCGGTCGCGAGCCCGCCCAGGACCTCCCGCACCCACGAGCCGAGCAGGTCGGTGTCGGCGCCGAGGAGCAGGAGCGGTCCGAGCGTGGCCGGCGTCGTCACCGCGTGCCGGGTGTCCGGCGCGGCCGCGGTCACGACGGCCTGGACCTGCCGGGCGCGCCGGTGCGAGCGGCGGAACCCGTCGAGGTCCCGGTCCGGGCTCCCGAGCGCCACGAACACCTCGCCCGGCTCGAGCGCCGCATCGGCGGCCACGGGTGCCGGGTACCACGCCCACAGGGTGGCCGCGTCCGGCGCGACGACCAACGGCGGGCGGGTGCACCCGAGCGCGTCGCCGACGGCGCCGACCGCACGTTCCATGGCCCGGCCCGGGTCCGGCGCCCCGGGCGCGGACCAGATCACCGCGGCCAGGTGCTCGCCGGTCACCGGGTGCCCGAGTGCCCGTTCCACCTCGGCGGTCGTCCCGCCGCGGCCGGCGAGCACGGCGTCCACCATGGACAGCCGGGCCGCGTCACGGCGGCGCACCCAGCCGTCCCGCTCGGCCTGGTGCACGGCGACCATCTCCTCGGAGACCCGGTCGACGTAGCCGAACGCCACCGACGACAGCTCCCGGACGACCGCCGCGACCTCGTCCGCGGCCAGCCCGGCCGCCGCGATCCGTGCGACCAGCACCTGCTGGAAGGCGGCCTGCCCGAGCCGGTACGCGCGCAGCAGCACGGTGACCGGGACGCCCTGCTGGGCGAGCCGGCGGGCGATGTCGACGGCAGCCGGCGGGACGGGTGCGTCGTCCGGGTCCCCGCCACCGGTGAGGACGGCGAGCGCGCCGTCCAGCGAGCCCTCGACCGTCGCGACCAGCAGCTCCCGCACGCGCGGGTCACGGCCGAGGTCCGGAAGCCCGGCGTCGATCTCGGCAAGGACCCGCCCGTTGAGGGCGCCGGCGTCGTCCCGGACCGCGCCGGCGAGGCGGGCGAGGGTGTCGGTCACCGGGGGCACGACGGGACCGTAGCGCGCGCCGGCGCCCGCCCGGCCCCGGAGCGGGCCGGACGGGCGTCGGCGGGGGTGCCGTTCAGTTGTCGTCGAGGCGCAGCGCCCGAGCGGGGCAGGCCTGCACGGCCGCGTGCACGTGCTCCCGGTCGGCCGCCGGCGGGTGGTCGTCGTGCACGACGACCACGTCGTCGGGCCCGATCTCGAAGTAGTCGTCGGCCATGGCCTCGCACATCCCGAAGCCCTCGCAGGCCCCCGTGTCGGCGACGATCCTCATCTCAGACCTCCTCGGTCGTCAGGGCGACGAAGTCGACCTTGTCGCGGACCCCGCAGTCGGGGCAGGTCCAGTCGTCGGGGATCTCCGACCAGGCGGTGCCGGCCGGGAAGCCCTCGGCCTCGTTGCCGGCGGCGACCTCGTAGGTGTAACCGCAGCCGGGGCAGCGGGCGGCGGTCACACCGTCGACCTGCTTCTGCCGGGCGGTGTCGGCGAGCTCGGTCTCGACCGGGTCGGCGGGCGGCGGGTACGCGGCCAGCAGCCGCTCGCGCTTCGCCGGCTGCAGGTTCGCCAGCCGCAGGTCGCCGTCGTAGTGCGCGAGCACCAGCGGGTCCATCAGCCGCCGGAACACCGGCGGCACGAGTGCGGCGAGCATCATCCCGGTGTAGCCGGTCGGCAGGACCGGGGCCTCCGGGAAGTCGCGCAGGGTCTGGAAGCGCCGGGTCGGGTTCGCGTGGTGGTCCGAGTGCCGCTGCAGGTGGTAGAGCAGCACGTTGGTGGCGATGTTGTTGGAGTTCCACGAGTGCGCCGGGGTGACCCGCTCGTAGCGGCGGCGGTCCGGCGGGCCGACCTGCTGGCGCAGCATCCCGTAGTGCTCCATGTAGTTGACCAGCTCGAGCAGGGTGAACCCGACGACGGCCTGGATCAGCAGGTACGGCAGCAGCCTCCAGCCGAAGGACGCGATCAGCACGCCCCACAGGACCACCGACATCAGCCAGGCGTTGAGCACGTCGTTGCCGATCCGGAACGGGTGCCGGTCGCGGCGGGCGTAGCGCTTGCGCTCCAGCTTCCAGGCGCTGGTCAGCGAACCGAGGACGGTACGCGGCCAGAACCGGTAGAAGCTCTCCCCCATCCGGGCCGATGCGGGGTCCTCGGGAGTGGAGACGCGGACGTGGTGGCCGCGGTTGTGCTCGACGTAGAAGTGCCCGTAGAAGCTGGGCGCCAGGGCGATCTTGGCCGCCCACCGCTCGACGTCCTCGCGCTTGTGGCCGAGCTCGTGCGCCGTGTTGATCGCGACCCCGGCGACGGTGCCGAGGGTGACGGCCATGCCGATGTTCCCGATCAACGGGGCCCCGGCGTACGCGATGTACCCCGTGCCCGTGAACAGGCCCGCGTACTGCAGCGGGAGGTACGCATAGGTGACCCAGCGGTAGTAGCGGTCCTCCTCGAGCTGCTCCATCACCTCGTCCGGCGGGTTCGTCGGATCGTGCCCGGCGACCAGGTCGATCGCCGGGACGATCACCAGGACGACGACCGGGCCGAGCCACAGCATCACCGACAGCCCGGTGAGCAGGTGCAACCCGATCGCGAGGAACGGCAGGATGGGCACGACCAGGCCCAGCAGCCAGGCGTGGCGCTTGCCGTCGTGCCAGGTGTCCCTTCCGTCCACCGGTCGGGACAGTGGGTAGGTCTTCACGGCTCCGGTCTCCCCTCGCGTCGGCTCTGACGGGACTGGTGGGAGACGGTAGGGAGATCACGGCGGGAGTCCTTCGGTCCCGGGAACGAAGCCGGCGGCACCGTTCGGTCCGGCGGACCAGGACGCGGGCTCGGGGGTGGGCGCGTCGCCCGCGCGGTTGACGGACCACGGACGGGGTAACCCTCCCGGGCACACCGAGGCCACGAGGAGGTCGTCATGGGTCGCACACCGATGCGTCGCGGTCGGGGTCGGTACGCGGGGGCGTGTCGTCCGTGTCCCGCACGTGCGGTCCGGCCCGGGAGGCCCGGATGACACCGGATCTCACCCGTGCGGCCGAGGCGATCGACCGGTTGCTCGCCGAGCTCGGCCCGGACGTCTCCCGGGAGGAGGTGACCGCGGCCGTCCGGAAGGCCTGCGACGACCTGCGCGGCAGCCCGGCCGGGGCGATGCCCGAGCTCGTCGAGCGGCTGGCCCGTGCCCGGCTGACCGCACCGAGGGCCGACGTCTGACCGTGCGGCCGGTCCGGTGTGCCTGCCGCACGAGCGGGGTACCCGGAACCCGTGACATCGCAGCACCCCAGGGACGATCCGGAACCGGAGGGCGCGCCCCGCTCGACCCCGAGACCGTGGTGGACGAGCTCGAGGAGCGGGTCACCGGCAGCCGGACCGGCGAGCCCGGTCACGAGGGCGAGGACCCGGTCGACGACGACTCCGGCACCGGTATCGACGAGGAGTCGACCGGCTGAGGGTGTGCCGGTCCGGGACCCGGGCGCGCGTCCTCAACGACCGGACGCCCGCGGGAGGCCGGTCGGGACCGCCTGCGCGGCACGGAGCCGGGAACGGCCGAACGAACGCGAACGCCCCAGGGTCGAGAGCAAGAGCCGGCGCGGCAGCTCCGGCACGTCGTTGAGCCTGCCGATTCCGTACGAGAACCGCTGGGTGTGCCGGATCAGCGGTCGCTCGGTCCGTTCCCAGCGGGCCAGCCGTTCGGCAGGCGTTCCGGCACCGCAGCTCATCGCATGGGCGAGCCCGTGGGCCGCCATCATGGCGCATCCGCCTCCCTGCCCGAGGTACGGCGGCTGGGCGTGCGCGGCGTCTCCGAGCACGGCGACCCGGCCGGTGGACCACGACCGCAGCTCGACCCACTCGAACTCGTCCCACCGGGCGACCGGGCCGATGCGGGACACGATGGATGCGGCGTGCGGGAAGGCCCGCTCCCACACCGGCCGCGGGATCTCGGCCCCCATGGCCTCCCGGTCGCCGGCGGGACACACCAGCGCGATGTAGGCGTCGGTGACACTGCTCGGGGTGTAGAGCAGGAACCGGCGCCCGGACATCCACTCGATGTAGTGGTCGGCGTCGGCGGCCGGGAGCAGATCGGTGTCCCGCGGGATGAGCACGCGCGCGCAGCGCTGGCCCAGCCGCCGGCGGCGACCGAGCAGTCCCAGCCCGTCTCGGAGCCGGGATCCGACGCCGTCGGCGACGACGACGAGATCGGCCGCGCGTCGCTCGCCACCGTCGAGCACGATCGCGCCGCGCGGGTCGACGGCGTGCGCTGCCGAGCCGGTCACGATCTCCGCACCCGCGTCGGTCGCGGCGGCGACCAGCGCGGAGATCAGCCGCTCGCGCAGCACGGTGAGCACCTGCACCTGGCCCGGCCCGTTCGTGGGGAGCCGGGCGAGTGTCCGGTTGCGGCGGTCCCGGGTCTGGATCGACGGGCCGTGGTGGGCGCCCTCGACGGTGCGCTCACGCACACCGAGGTCACCGAGGACGCCCAGCCCGTTGCTCCAGAGGTAGATGCCCGAGCCGAACGCGCGCACGGTGTCCTCGCGTTCGTGCACCGTGACCGACCAGCCGCGACGGGCGAGCGCGGCGGCCGCGGTCAGTCCGCCGATACCGGCCCCGACCACCTCCGCGTGCGGCGTGCGTGACGACATGTCGAACGTCCTTCCGTCCCCTCCGGACACGGACCGTCCGCGGGGCGCCTCACCGGGACCGCGCGGACGGGCGGTCCGTACTGTTCGGAGACCGGGAGCCCGCCCGGCCTGCCACCGGTCGCGGGTTCCACCGGGCCCGTACGTCGGGTGGCCCGGTTCGACGGACAGAACATAGCTTGCTATGCGATCCGCCGCCAGCCCCGGATCGCAGCTCGTCCGGACGGCAGCGGGTGCGGGCAGACCAGGAGGCGGAGACAGGTGAGCGACCGGCACGACGAGACCCCCGACCTCCCCGCGGATCTGGAGGACGCCTGGGCCGAGGCCTGCAACGGCATCTACCGCGTTCTCAAGCGCGGACGTGGCACGGTCGGCAGGCGCGGAGCCGGCACCGACCTCACCGAGGCCCAGGTCGCCACCCTGGAGTCGGTGGCCCATCAGGGCCCGCTCCCGGTCGGCGTGATCGCCCGCCAGGCGGGCATCGCCCAGCCGACGGTCACCCGCATGATCAACGGCCTGGAGCGGCAGGGGGTCGTCCGCCGGATCCCCGGTGAGCACGACGACCGGGTCGTCCTGGTGGAGCTGACCGAGGCCGGACGCGAGCTGTGGGAGGCCAAGTACGCACTGCTGCGCCACTGGCAACGGGACTCCCTGCTCCGGTTCCCGGCGGAGCAGCGCGCGGACGTCGTGGCCGTGCTCAGCCGCCTGGTCGAGATCATCGAAGAGCAGATCGCCGAGAAGTGAAGAAGTTCATAGCGCGCTATTGACTGTCTCTGTCGCCCCTCTTACCGTCGTCAGTGGCCGTCGACAACACGACCTCGCTCACATCGACGGAGCGTCTGCCCGCTCCTCCGCACCGCCCCCACGTCGGGAGGGACGGTGCCGTGTGCGCCTTCCGCGCGGCGGGTGCACCGATCCCTTGCACGCCTCCGGGCACCGCCGTGCCCGGGGCCGGTCGGCTCCGGAAGGACCAGATCATGATCAAGACGCTGACCCGCGGCACGGTCCCGCTCGAGTACGTCGAGTACGGCGACGCGGGAGCCCCGCCCCTGCTGCTCCTGCACGGCTGGGCACAGGACCACCGACTGTTCCGGCACCTGGCGCCGCTGCTCGCCGAGGACCACCGGGTGCTCTGCCTGAACTTCCGCGGCCATGACGGGCGGCTGACCGACGTCGGGGACTTCACCGCCGACGATCTCGCCGAGGACGTCCTGGAGGTGATCGACCGGCTCGAACTCGAGGACGTCCGGATGCTGTCCACCTCGCACGGATGCTGGGTGAACATCGAGGTGCACGACCGGCTCGGCGCGCGATCGATCGGCCGGACGGTCGTGGTCGACTGGCTGATGCAGCCCTTCGAGGGTTTCCATACCCTGATCCGGGAGGGGTGCGCCCCGGAGACCGTCGTCGCCGCCCGGCGGGGCCTGTTCGACGAGTGGACCGAGGGCACCGACAACATCGACGTCATCGACCACGTGAACCGCGAGATGACCTGGTTCGGCGAACGCATGTGGATGCGCGCGTGCCGGGAGATCCAGAAGAGCTACGCCGAGTGGGGCGACCCGCTCAAGCGGATGACACGCCTTCAGGACGGGCTCCGGGTGCGGCACGTGTACTCCCAGCCGCTCGCAGCCGGGTACCGGCAGTTCCAGGAGGACTTCGCTCGACAGAATCCGTGGTTCGAGCCCGTGCACATCCCGGGCCGGACCCATTTCCCCACCCTGGAGAGCCCGGCCGCGGTGGCCGAGGCCGTCCGGTCCTTCTACGCCTGACCACCGGCCGAGGAGACGACGATGTCCCCTACACCTGCGGCCGGCCCGGATTCGGGCCGCCGGTGGCTGATGCTGGGCGTGACCGCACTCGGTTTCGTCGCGTTCACCTTCAACTGGTTCGTCATGCCCGGCACGTTCGGTGGTGTCGCTCAGGCGTTCTCCTCGGGCCTGCCCGAGCTCGCCCTCCTGCTGTCCGCGTTCGTGGGCGGCTACGCGGTGATGCACATCCCGGCCGGCTTCCTGGCCGTCCGGTTCGGACTGCGGTCGACCATGACGGCCGGGCTGGCCCTGGAGGGGGCCTCCACCGCGCTCGCGGCGCTGGCCCCCGACTACCGGACGTTGCTGGTGCTGCGACTGGTCGCAGGCCTCGCCGCCTCCGTGTTCGCCGGGATCGGCATCGCCGCGGTCAGTGCCTGGTTCCGCGAGCGCGAGCACGCGCTGGCCATGGGGGTCGTGTCGGCGTCGTTCAGCGTCGGGGTCGCCGTCGGCCTCTACCTCTGGACACCCGTGCTCGACGCGCTCGGCTGGCGCGCCGGCCTGGCCGCGGCCGGTGGCACGGCGTTCGCCGTGGCCGTCCTGGTGGGGTCGGTGTACCGGGCCCCCGACGGGACCGCCGAGTTGCGCGGCACCGTGCTGACCCGCGGGTCGATCCGGGCCGTGCTCGGCAACACGGCGCTGTGGCGCTTCGGCCTGGCGTTCTTCGTCGGGTATGGCGGCTACTTCGCGGTGGCGCAGCTGGTCGGCACGTTCGCCCTCGACGCGGACTACCCGGCGTCGGTGGCGGCGCTGGCCGCCCTCATGGCCGGCGTCGCCGGGCTACCCGGAAGCCTGGTCGCCGGATGGCTCTCGGACCGTTCCCGGCGCCGCCGGGCCTGGTTCACCGCGTTCCTGGTGCTCCAGGCGGCCGGCACGCTGCTCCTCCCGCTCCTCGGCCCGGGCGGGCTGTGGTTCGCGGCGTTCCTGGTCGGTTTCGGGTTCAACGGCTGCTTCGCGATCTGGCAGACGATCCCGGCCGATGTCGCGGGGGTGCCCTCGGAGCACGTCGGGACCGCGGTCGGGCTGCTCCTGACCGTCGGCGGAGTCGGGGGGTTCGCCGTCCCGTGGGCGGTCGGGGCCCTGACACCCGGGCACGGCTACCCCGCCGCCTGGACGGCGGTCGCGATCGGGACGCTCGCCTGCCTGGCGGCCGTCGCGACCCCCGTCCGCCGCCGGCAGGTGCGGACGCCCCGGGCGGCTCCCGCGGTGCCCTGACGCTCCGCGGTTCTTACCGCCACCCACGTCCGGCCGACCCCCGGCTTGACGCGCCACTCGGATCGTAAGAAACTCTGACCACTTGGTCAGAGACTCTGACCGGTCAGGGGGTTCCGCGGTGGACCGCGACGAGAAGTGGACCGTGATCGCCGACCAGCGCCGGGTCCTGGCCGACCTCCTCGCCGGACTGACCCCGGAGGAGTGGGAGCGGCCCTCGCTGTGCGCGCAGTGGCGGGTGCGCGACGTCGCGGCGCACGTCGCGCTCACCCCGCAGTCGCCGGGGATCGTCCGCATCCTCGCGATGGGCGTGCGCGCCCGCGGCGACCTCCAGGCCGTCAACCGGGACATGGCCGTCGCGCACGCCGCCCGGCCCGCCGCCGAGCTCGTCGACGAGCTCCGCACGCTCGCCGGCAGCAGGGCCAAGCCGGCGATCACCACGCTCGACAACCTGCTGTTCGACACGATGGTGCACATCCAGGACGTCGCCGTCCCGCTCGGGCGCACGGTCGCCATGCCGGCCGGCGCCGCACGGGAGGGTCTCGACCGGGTGTGGCGGATGGGCTGGCCGTTCTGGGCCCGCCGCAGGCTCCGCGGGCTGCGCCTGACCGCCACCGACGCCGACTGGCGGGTGGGCGAGGGTGCCGAGGTCCGCGGGCCGGTCCAGGCGCTGCTGTTGCTGCTCACCGGGCGGACGACGGCCGCGCTGCCGCAGCTGGCCGGGCCCGGCGCCCAGCGGCTGACCACCACCCTCGAGCCCGGGCGACCGATCGGGTGACGCTCGCGCGTCCGCCGATGACAATTTCATGCTGTTTGCGTGACGTTCGGCATACCTACGCCATATGGTGCTTCCCGACCGGGTGACAACCGAGGAGGAACGCCATGACCGACGTGACCCGCACGTCCGCACCACCGCGGGCCGGAACCCGCTCCCGGGCCTGGGTGATCGCGCTGTGCTGGACGGCGATCGTCGTCGACGGCTACGACCTGATCGTCTACGGCACCGTGCTGCCCGCGCTGATCTCGGGCGAGTGGGCGCTGGCACCCGGCCGGGCCGGGTGGATCGGCTCGATGGCCCTGATCGGCATGCTGGTCGGCGCCCTGCTCGCCGGGATCGTCACGGACCGGATCGGACGCCGCCGCCTGATGATCCTCTGCATCAGCTGGTTCTCGGTGGCGATGCTGTTCTGCGCGCTCGCCCCGAACCCGGAGGTCTTCGGGCTGCTGCGGTTCGTGGCCGGCATCGGGCTCGGCGGCGTGGTGCCGACGGCGATCGCGCTCACCGTCGAGTACGCCCCGCCGGGCCGGCGCAACGCGGCCAACGCCCTGATGTTCTCCGGCTACTCGGTCGGCGGGGTGCTCGCCGCACTGGCCGGCATCGCTCTGCTGGAGCAGCTCGGCTGGCGCGCCCTGTTCTGGATCGGCGCCGGGGTCGGTGCCGCGCTCGTCGCGGTCGTCACCGTCGCGCTGCCCGAGTCGGTCGCGTACCTGGCCGCGCGGGGCAGGCGTGAGGAGGCCACCGCGCTGGCCGGCCGGTACGGCATGCCCGTCCCGGAGATCGCCGAGACCGGGGCACCGGCCGGGGGCGTCCGGGCGCTGCTGGCCCGCGAGCACCTGCGCGGCACCCTGCTGTTCTGGCTGGGCACCGGGTTCGGGCTGCTGCTCGTGTACGGCCTCAACACCTGGCTCGCGCAGATCATGCGGCAGGCCGGCTACCCGCTCGGCGGCGCGCTGGCGTTCCTGCTCGCGCTCAACCTCGGCGCGATCCTCGGCACCCCGCTGCTCGGTTCGGTCGCCGACCGGATCGGTCCCCGCCCGGTCGTGACCGGCATGTTCCTCACCGCGGGGGCGTCGATCCTGCTGCTGATGATCCGGTTCCCGACGCCGGTGCTGCTCGCGCTCATCGCCGTCGCGGGCGCCTGCACGATCGGCACCACGATCCTGGTCAACTCCTACACCGCGACGTTCTACCCGGAGCACCTGCGCGCCACCGGGCTCGGCTGGGCGCTGGGCATCGGCCGGATCGGCGCGATCGCCGGACCGCTGTACGGCGGTGTGGTCATGGCGACCGGGGCCGGGTTCGCCGCCAACTTCCTGGCGTTCGCGATCCCCGCCGTGCTCGGTGCGGTCGTGATGGCGCTGGTCCCGCGCCGGGTGACGACCGGGACCTGAACGCGTTTCCGGACGCGGATCGGCCACCGGGCGCGCGAATCGGATCGTGGGCGCGCCGCTGCCGGGCCGAGACTCGGCGCACCTCATACCGGCACCCACCAGGAGCGACCATGGTCAAGCCCGTCGCGGACGGCAAGGGCTTCAAGCTCGGGCTCTTCTCCGCCAACTGCTCGTCCGGACTCGCCGTCACCCGCGTCCCGGAGCGCTGGTCCGGCAGCTGGGAGGACAACCTGCGCCTCGCCGAGCTGGCCGACGACGCCGGGATCGACTTCCTGCTCCCGATCGCCCGCTGGATCGGCTACGGCGGCGAGACCAACTTCCACGAGGGCGTGCTCGACCCGACCACGCTCGCGTCGGCCCTGCTCGCCCGGACCCGCCGGATCACGGTGTTCTCCACCGTGCACACGGCGTTCCACCACCCCGTGGTCGTCGCCAAGCAGCTCGCCACCGCGGACCGGATCGGCGCGGGGCGGGCCGGGATCAACATCGTGGCGGGCTGGAACGAGCCCGAGTACCGGGCGCTCGGCGCGGACCTGCCCACCGACCACGACGCCCGCTACGCGCTCGCCCAGGAGTGGTGGGACGTGATCCGCCGGCTCTGGACCGAGCACGGGCGGTTCGACCACGACGGCCGGTTCTTCCGGCTGGAGGGGGTCGAGAGCATGCCGAAACCGCACGACGGCCCGCTCCCGGTCCTCAACGCGGGCTCCTCCGGGCAGGGGCGTGGCTTCGCCGCCCGCAACGCCGACGTCGCCTTCACGATCGTCGGCGGACCAGAGGACGGTGCCGGGATCGTGCGGGAGATCGGGCACGCCGCCCGCACCCGGTACGGCCGCACGGTCGGGGTCTTCACGCTCGGGCACGTCGTCTGCCGGCCGACCCGGGCCGAGGCCGAGGACTTCCTGCGCCACTACGCCGACGAGCACGCCGACTGGGCCGCGGTGGACAACCTCATGCGCCTGCAGGGCCTGCACGCGCAGTCGTTCACCCCCGAGATGCTGTCCACCTACCGTGCCCGCTTCGCCGCGGGGCACGGCTCCTGCCCGCTGGTCGGGACCCCGGACGACGTCGCCGACGCGATCGCGGCGTTCCACGAGGCCGGGTTCGCCGGAATGACGCTGTCCTTCGTGGACTACGTCTCGGAGCTGGAGCACTTCGCCCAGGAGGTGCTCCCGAGGTTGGAGGCGCGGGGCGTCCGCGCCCCGGTCTGAGGAGGTGCTCGTGCACGGATCGGACACGCCGGTGCCGGCGCGGCGCAGCGACGAGCTCGCCGAGCTGCGCGAGCGGGTGCAGCGGGTGACGGTCGTGCACGAGATCGGGGTGCGGCGCGGCCGCCCGGACGGCGCCGTCGCCGTGGCCGAGCTGGGTGCCACGAACGTCGCGTTCGTGCGCTACGGCGCCGAGGTGACCGTCGACGCGTTCCCGACGCGCACCCGGTTCGCCCTCACCGTGCCGCTCGGGCCGATGCGGGTCCGCGCCCGGGGCCTCTACGACGGCGGCGTCGCGGCGGGTGCCTTCGTGCTGTCCGGCGACCGGCACACGGTGATGGAACCCGACCCGCACGCGGGGGCGCTGGTCGTCTCGACCGGCTCGGCCCGGATCGAGGACCATCTTCGCACGCTCACCGGCCGGGAACCGGGGCCCGCCGTGCGGTTCCTGCCGGCCGGCGCGGTCCCGACGCCCGCTCCGCCGTCGCTGCTGGACGAGGCCTGGCGGACGACGTGCCGGGTGCTGCGCGACAGCGGTGGCCGTCCGGCGGGCATGCTCGCGCGAGTGCTCGAGGAGCAGCTGCTGACCGCGGTCCTGCTGTCCCTGCCGCACACCGCGAGCGGTGCCCTGCACGACGACCGGACCCGCGCGGCACCGGCCGATCTGGTCGACCGTGCCCTCGCCTGGCTGGAGGAGCACCATGCCGAGCCGGTCACCGTCGGCGGCCTCGCCCGGGCCACCGGGGTGAGCACCCGGCGGCTGCAGGAGGAGTTCCGGCGGCGGCGGGGCAGCGGCCCGGCCGCCGCACTCCGCGAGATCCGATTGGCCCGCGCCCGCCGTGCCCTCGCCGCCGGCGAGGCACCGGTCGCCGAGGTCGCCCACGCGTGCGGGTTCGGCCACCTCGGCCGCTTCGCCCACGACTACCGGGTCCGCTACGGGGAGCTGCCGTCGCAGACGGCCCACCGCGGCCGGTGACCGGCCCGGGAGGAGCCGCCGGCTCCCCCGGGCGCCCGGCACACGGGCGGCGGTGCGATGCGCCGCCCGAGCCGCCCGGTGCGCCGGGCGCGGCCGGCGCGCACGACCCGACGGCGGATCAGGTCCCGCGCAGCCGGGACCGCAGCCGGGCGAACGCGCCCGGGGTGGCGAGCCGGTCCGCCACCAGGTAGCCGGACGCCCCGCCCAGTCCCGGGCCGGGATGGGTGGACGCACCGATCTGCCAGAGCCGCCGGACCGGGGTCGCGTGGCCGCCCGAGGTCGGCAGCGGGCGCCACCAGAAGTTCTGGTCGAGCTCGGCCGAGCCGCCGTACGGGTCCCCGCACAGGGCGTTCGGGTTGTACGCCGCGATCCCGGCCGGGTCGGTCACCTCGACGCCCCGGACCAGGTCGCGCAGGCCCGGTGCGTGCGCGGCGATCCGGTCCAGGACCCGCCCGGCGTAGGCCTCGGCGAGCGCGGGACCCCAACCGCCCGTGGTGTCCAGCTCGCCGGCCGCGTCGCCGACCGGCTCCCACGGCAGTTCCTGCAGCTGCAGCCACAGCGCGGCCGCGCCCTCGGGCACCCGGGACGGGTCGAGCACGTGCTGCTGCCCGACGACGACGGTGGGCCGCCGGGGCAGCAGCCCGGCCTCCGCCTCTGCGCAGGCGATGGCCGTCGACGACGACCCGTCCGAGAGGTGCACCAGCGGCACGCCGCCCAGGCGGGGATCGGCCCAGGGCACCGGGCCCGACAGCTCCACGTGGATCTGCATCGCGGCCCGGCCCGGCCGGTAGCGGCCGGCCGCGGCGGTGACCCCGGGCGGCACCGCGCCGGCGGGCAGGAGCGTGCCGTACAGCGCGGGCGGGGTGACCGAGGCGAGCACCGCGCGCTCGGCGCGGATCTCGAACCCGTCCCCCGCGACGCCCGCGGCCGCCCCGCCGTCGGTCCGGATCCGCTCCACCCGCCGTCCGGTGTGGACGGAGACGCCGAGCTCGTCGAGCAGCCGCTCCCACGCGGTGAGGAAGTTCCCGGCGCCCCCGGCGACGACCGGCAGCCCGGCACCGTGCAGGGTCGCCGCGAGGACCGGCACCATCAGGCCGCCGGAGGCCGAGTCCGGGGCCAGCCCGGCGTGCAGCAGCCACGGCGCCCACAGGCGGTCGGTCTCCGGCCCGGCGAACCGGGAGCGCAGCCAGGAGCGGCCCGAGGTCAACGCGTCGCGGGCGTAGGACCCGAGCCCGGCCCGGCCGGCCGCCCGCGCCAGCGTCGCGACCGGCCCCAGCGACGACGGCGCGTGCAGCTCCGCGCCGAGCAGCCCGCCGATCCCGGCGGCGTGCGCGCCGAACCGCTCGATCATGGCCCGGTAGGCGTCCCGGTCGGCCGGCTCGGCGAACCCGGCCACGGTCCCGGCGACGTCGCGGTACGCGAGCACGACCTCCCCGCCCGCGGTGACCGTCGCGGTCAGCGGTCCGTCGGTGTTGGCGTAGGCCAGCCCGTGCCGGTGCAGGTCGGCGCCGAACGCCGCGTACGCCGGACCGGTCACGAACAGCGGATGCCAGCTCGACCAGGTGTCGTGTACGTACCCGTCCCGCTCGCGGGCGGCGACGAACCCGCCGATCCGGTCGTGGTCGTCGACCAGGGCGACCGACCATCCGGCCCGGGCGAGCCGGGCGGCTGCGGCGAGCCCGTTGATCCCGGCGCCGACGACGACCGCGTCGGCCCGGCCGCGGTGTGCCGCCACGCTCACCCCTCGACCAGCGCGAGCACCCGCGCCGGGCTGCCCGACCCGCCGACGATCGGCAGCGGGCACACCACCAGTACCGCGCCGGTGGCCGGGAGCTCGTCGAGCCGGCGCAGGCTGGTCAGCCCCCACTTGCCGGCCCCCATCAGCTCGGAGTGGCACGGGAACGCCGGCTCCAGCGCGGGCGCCTGCCCGGCGTCGGTGCCGACGGTCTCCACGCCGAACCCGGTGATCGGGGTCTCGCGGGCGAGCCACCGCGCGCACTCCGGGGACACGCCCGGGGTGTGCGGACCGTGCTCGTCGGCGTTGGCGAACGCGGCCGCGTCGTCGCCGCGCGCGGACCAGCCGGTGCGGTAGAGCAGCCAGCCGCCCTCGGGCAGCGACCCGTGCTCGGCCTCCCACTCCTGCACGTGGGCGATCTCGAGCAGGAAGTCGGCGTCCTTCGCCGCCTCCGCGGTCCTGTCGATCACCACCGCGGGAGCGACCAGTGTGGACAGCGGTGCCCGGGAGACGTCGAGGCCGTCCTTGCCGGTGATCCAGTGGTTCGGGGCGTCGACGTGGGTGCCGGTGTGCTCGCCGGTGTGGATGTCGTTCCAGTACCAGGCCGGGCCGCGGTCGTCGTAGCGGGAGAGCTCCTCGAGCCGGAACCGGCTGGTGTTCGCGAACGGGGCCGGGAGCTCCAGGATCGGGGTGGACTCCTGCAGGGGCGTGGTCAGGTCGACGATCCGGACCGCGCCGGACCGGGTGGCGTCGAGCAGGGCGGGCAGCACGGGCATGGGACCTCCGGGTCGGGCGGGCGTGCGGGGAAGGATCCGGCACCGGGCGCGCGGGCGGCCATCCGTTCCGCGCGGCCGGTGTCCGCTATCCGCGCAGGGTCGCCGACGGCGACTCGCCCCACCGCCGGCGGTAGGCGACGGCGAACCGGCCCAGGTGGTGGAAACCCCAGTCGGCGGCGACCCGGGAGACGGTGCACCGGGTCGGGTCGGCCGCGCGCAGCTCGGCACGCACCCCGGCCAGGCGGGCCTCGCGCAGCCGGGCGGTCGGCGTGGTGTCGAGGTGCCGCCGGAAGCCCTCCTGCAGACTCCGCACCGACAGCCCGACGGCCTCGGCGACGTCGTCGACGGTCAGCGGCTCGCGGGCGTGGTCGTCGATCAGCGCCGCGGCCCGGCGGATCACCTTCGGGGCGGCGGGGCCCGGGTCGGCGGCCTCCTCGAGCAGCTCCGTGGACGCCGAGTGCGGGACGGCCGCGAGCAGCTGGCCGAGCACCAGCTGCTCGGCCTGGGCACGCAGCACCGGGTGCGCCAGCCCGCCGGGACCGTCCAGGTCGGACCGCACCAGGTCGACGGTGGACAGCCACGACCGGGCCGACGGCGTCGTCAGGTCCAGGCCGGCGGCGAGCCGCAGCGGCGTCCTCGGCGGCCGGCCGAGCATCCGCCGCAGCTGCGCGTCGAGGGCCGCCCGGTCCACCCGGACGATCAGCTGCTCGTTGCCGGCCTCCCAGGTCATGTCGAGGCCGGCGTCCGGGTCCGGAACCGACGCCGTCGCCGGGTCGGAGACGACGTCGGTCCCGCCGGTGCGCACGAGGGCGCGGCCGGACAGCGGGATCTGCACGAGCAGGAACGTCCGCAGCGGCTCCGGGCGGATCCGCACCGTCGTCCCGTAGGCGAGATAGGACAGCCCGATCGCGCCGAAGCTCGCCGAGTTGAAGCGCACCGGCGCCGGCGTGGACCGCGCAACCGGTTCCAGCCGGTGCGGGCAGAACACCTCCGCGACCCGTGCGCGCGCCTCGTCCAGGTCGGGCGAGCGCACCCGCCGGTACCCGTTCAGCACCTCGGCCACGGCACCTCCTCGCGCCCGGCGGACAGCGCCCGCGCAGTGGGGATAGTCACGCCCACCATATATCTAAATCATGACCGCATTCACGATTCCGCTAGATGCAGTTCGTTGTCCCGGAGGTTCCGATGAGCGCCCTGCACGGCCGCACGGTCCTCGTGACCGGCGGTTCCACCCTGGTCGGGCACGGTGTCGCCCGCGCCCTGCACGCGGCCGGCGCGACCGTCGCGATCGCCGACGTCGACACCGAGCGAGCCCGGCCCCTGCTCGACGAGCTCGGTCCGCGCGCCACCTTCCACCCCACCGACATCACCGACGACGACGCGGTCGCCGCGACCGTGTCCGCCGCGGCCGCGCACGGCCTGCACGGCCTGGTCAACCTGGCGTGCAGCTACCTCGACGAGGGCCCCGACACCGGGCGTGCCGACTGGCTGCGCGCGCTCGACGTCAACGTGGTGTCCGCCGTGCAGGTCACCCGGGCCGCGCGGCCGCACCTCGCGGCCACCGGCGGCGCCGTCGTCAACCTGACCTCGATCTCGTCGAAGGTCGCCCAGACCGGCCGCTGGGTCTACCCGGCCGCCAAGGCGGCGCTGGTCCAGCTCACCCGCTCGATGGCCATGGACCTGGCCGGCGACGGCATCCGGGTCAACTCGGTCAGCCCCGGCTGGACCTGGTCCAAGATCATGGACGAGCTCAGCGGCGGTGACCGCGCGAAGACCGACCGGGTCGCCGCGCCGTTCCACCTCACCGGCCGTACCGCCGACCCGGACGAGGTCGGGGCGGTCGTCGCCTTCCTGCTCTCCCCCGCCGCGTCCGCGGTCACCGGTGCCGACTGGGCCGTCGACGGCGGCTACTCCGCCATGGGCCCCGAACGGGCCGTCCCGGCCATCCCGCAGCTCGCCGACTGAACAGGTGGACCACCCATGAAGATCGCGATCGTCGGGGCCGGGTTCGCCGGCCTCTCCTCGGCCAAGGTGCTCACCGGCTTCGGCCACGACGTCACCGTGTTCGAGAAGGCGCCGGACGTGGGCGGCGTCTGGAGCCGCACCCGCCGCTACCCGGGGCTGACCACGCAGAACGACAAGGGCACGTACTCGCTGTCGGACTACCCGATGCCGCGCCACTACCCCGAGTGGCCCACCGGTCAGCAGGTCCAGGAGTACCTCGAGTCGTACGCGAGGCACACCGGGATCCGGGAGCGGGTCCGCACCTCCACCGAGGTCGTGTCCGCCGAGCCCCGCCCGGGCGGTGGCTGGACGGTCACCACGGGCGACGGCACCGAGGGGTTCGACCACCTCGTCGTCGCCAACGGGATCTTCTCCGAGCCGTTCCTGCCGGAGTTCCCGGGCACCGGAGCCTTCCGCGCCGCCGGCGGCCGCTACTGCCCGCCCGCGGAGTTCACCGACCTCGCCGACGCCCGCGACCGGCACGTCGTCGTGATCGGCTACGGCAAGTCCTCCTGCGACGTCGCCGTCGCGCTCGACGCGGTGTCGGCCTCGACGACGGTCGTCGCGCGGGAGCTGCTGTGGAAGATGCCGCGCCGGATCGGCGGCGCGCTGAACTACAAGTACCTGCTGCTCACCCGGCTCGGCGAGGGCCTGTTCCGCTACGCCCGGCTCGCCGGGTTCGAGCGGTTCCTGCACGGCCCCGGCAAGGGGGTACGGGACGGGATGATGGCCGGCCTGCAGGCCCAGATCGTGCGCCAGCTCAAGCTGGCGGACCTCGGCCTCGTCCCGCACGGCTCGCTCGAGGACATCGCCCGGAGCACCGTCAGCCTCGCGACCGAGGGCTTCTACGAGGGCGTCGCCGACGGCTCGATCACCGTGCACCGCGACACCGTGATCGGCTCGCTGGGCGCGCGGGACGGCCGCCCGGTCGCGGTGCTGGCGGACGGCACGGAGATCCCGGCGGACGTCGTCGTCGCCGGGACCGGGTTCCACCAGCGGGTGCCGTTCCTGCCGCCCGAGGTCCGCGACCGGCTCGTCGACGAGCGCGGCAACTTCGAGCTGTACCGGCAGATCCACCCGCACACGGTGCCGGACCTGAGCTTCTGCGGGTACAACTCGTCGTTCCTGTCGCCGCTCTCGGCCGAGGTCGCGGCGCTGTGGATCGGCGTCCACCTGGCCGGCGGGATCGACCTGCCCCCGCTGCCGCAGCGGCGGGAGTTCGTGCAGCAGCGGCTGCGGTGGATGGAGGAGCGCACCGAGGGCCGGCACGCCCGCGGGACCAACATCATCCCGTTCTCGCTGCACAACATCGACGAGATGCTCTCCGACCTGGGTGCGGGCATCGGCCGGCGCCGGCGGCTGGTGGAGTGGCTGCTGCCGGTGAACCCGGGCGCCTACGCCCGGGTGGCGGCGGAGCTGATGGCCCGGCACGCACCCGGGCCGGTCGCGGGCCCGGGCCGGGACCCCGCCAGTCTCCGCACGCTGAGACCGGCCCGGGCCGCATCGCCTCACCCGGCCGGCGCGGCCGCCCGCTGCCGGTCCCACAGGCCGTCCGCGCCCCGCGCCCGCAGCTCCGCCTTCCGGACCTTGCCGTTGGTCGTGCGGGGCAGCTCGTCGAGGACACCCACGAACCGCGGGATCGCGAAGTAGGCCAGCCGCGGCTCGCACCACCGGACCAGCTCGTCGGGGGTGAGCATGCTGCCGTCCCGCAGCACGACCGCGGCGGCGACCTCGTCCTCACCGAGCTCCGAGGGCAGCGCGTAGGCGGCGGCGAGCTCGACGTCGTCGTGGGCGAGCAGGACCTGCTCCACCTCGAACGACGAGATGTTCTCGCCCCGCCGCCGGATCGCGTCCTTGATCCGGTCGACGAACCGGAACCATCCCTCGGGCGAGCGGACCACGCCGTCCCCGGTGTGGAACCACAGGTTGCGCCACGCCTCGACGGTCGTGGCCGGTTCACCGTGGTAGCCGGTGGCGAAGGCGAACGGCTCGTCGGACCGCAGCACGAGCTCGCCGACCACCCCGTCGGGCACCGGGTTGTCGCAAGCGTCGACGACCGCGGCCGCGAACCCCGTGCGCACCCGCCCCATCCAGCCCGGACGCTGCTCCTCGGGCGGGGCCGCGATGCAGGCGTTCGTCTCGGTGGAGCCGTATCCCTCGACCAGGCGGACGCCGAACCGCTCGCGGAACGGCTCCATCACCGACGCCGGCGTCCCCGGCGCGAGCGCGATCCGCACCCGGTGCGCACGATCGGCCGGGGAGGGTGCGGTGGCGTGGACGATGTTCACGATCGCACCCAGCAGGTAGGTGACGGTCGCGCCGGACGCGGCGAGCCGCGACCAGAACCGGGACGCCGAGAACCGCGGCCCGACGTGGAAGGTGGCCCCGCTGACCAGTGCCTGGAAGAAGGCGTTGAGCGCGTTGGTGTGGAACAGCGGCAGGCAGGTGTAGAGCACGTCGTCCGGGCCGATCCCGAGCGACTCGGAGACCAGGATCCCCCACCAGTAGAACTGCGCGTGCGGGCACTCGACGCCCTTGGCCGGTCCGGTGGTCCCGGAGGTGTAGAGGATCACCGCGGTCGTCCCGGGGGTCACCGCGGCCGGCGCCACCGGGCCTGCGGGCGCCGGCGGCGCGACGACGCGGTAGTTCTCCGGCACCCGGGCCGGGACACCATCGAGCGCCCAGACCTCCCGCAGCGCGGGGGGCGGCGCGATCGGCCCCAGTGCCTCCACCAGCGCCGAGTCCGTCACCAGCAGCACCGCCCCGGAGTGGACGAGCTGGTGGCTCAGCCCCGGCCCGCGCAGCGCGGTGTTCAGCGGGACGGCGACGGCACCGAGCCACGCGCACGCCAACGTCAGGTCGAGGATCTCGACCCGGTTCTCGCACATCAGCGCCACCCGGTCGCCCTCCCCGATCCCGGCGGCCCGCAGCGTGCCGGCCGCGGCCGCGACCGCGTCGGCCGTCTCCGCGTAGCTGCGCTCGAGGTCGTCGGTCCGCAGCAGCGGCGTGTCGCCGTACCGCTCGGCCTGGTACCGCAGCAGCCCCGGAACGGTGCGCAGCTCCGGGGGCAGGTCCCGCAGCGGTGCTACCGGGACGCCGTCCCGTACCGGCCGCGGTGTCGTCGTCACGCGGTCGTTCACGGGCCCACCGTCCCGGTCGTGCGGTCGTGCGGGTCCGGGACGTGCACGGCACCGGGCACACCGGGCACCGCGCTCAGCGGCAGCCGGTCACCGGGTCCCGCCTCGGCCTCCACCCGTCCCAGCAGGCGCGGCCCCTCCGGCAGCCGGACGGTCACCATCCGGACGCCGGTCCCCGGCGCGTCGGTCACCTCCTCGACCACACCCTCCCGTGCGGCGCGCGGGCTCGACCCGGTGTCCCGGCACACCGGGCAGACCAGTCGCCGCGGGAAGCAGGCGTGCCCGCGCCCGCACCACCACACCCGGACCCCGGGCCCCGTCTCGATCGTCATGCGTTCCTCCGTCACCTCGAACACCGGCGACGATCGGCCGCACCCGACGCGACGGTCAATCGGGCGGGCCGGTGAGCGGACCGAACCCGCCCGGGGCGGTGGCGAGCCGCTCGTGGACGGCCCGGGACACCCCGCGGGCCGCCTCCCGCAGCCGCGGCACCAGCCGGTCGACGTGGAACTGCGGCAACGGCTGGGCCGCCGAGACGGCCGCGTACACCGCGCCGTCGGGGCCGGCGACCGGCACCGCGACGCTGCCGAACCCGGCGGCCGCCTCCTGCCGTTCCAGCGCGAAGCCGCGCCGGCGGATCGTGTCGAGCTGGTCCCGCAGGTCCGGCCACGACCCGACGCTGAGCGAGGTCATCCGGGCGAACGGTGTCGTCGCGAGCTCCGCGCAGACCCGCTCGGAGTCCGGGTGCAGGGCGAGCAGCACCTTGCCCGACGAGGTGCACGTGGCCGGGAAATGCCGGCCGACGTCGGAGTGCGTGACCACGTGCGCCGAACCGGTGATCTTCTCGACGTAGCGCACGCAGATCCCGTCGAGCACGGCCATGTGGATGCTGGCCCGGGTGTCGGCGTAGAGGTCGGTCAGTACCGGGCGGGACACCGCGCGGAGCACGGCGGCGATCGGGACCCGCTGCCCGAGCTCGAACATCCGCACCCCGATCTGGTAGCGGTCCCCGACCCGCTCGAGCAGCCCCCACCGCACCATCTCCTGGGCCAGCCGGTAGGTCGTGCCCTTGGGGACGCCCGAGCGGCGGCTCAGCTCGGTCAGCCGCATCTGCAGCGGGCCCGTGTGGAAGGCGCTCAACAGCAGCTGGACCTTACCCAGGACGCTCTTCCGGGCCTCGTCCGCCGGTTCCGGGTCCGACGTCATCACCGACCCTCCCGCACCGTGCCGCGGCGACGGCGGTGTGCCGCGGCCGACCTGGTGGAGGGCGATGCTACTGCCGACCGGGCGCGCAGGCGGCGTTCCGGCCAGCGAACCGGATGCTCGACAGGGACGGCCCGCTGGCATTGCCTGGCGCCCCCGCCCGGTGGCCCGAGCGGGAAGCGGAGCGCCGTCCGACGAGGGCCGGCGCACGACTCGGGAGGACGACCGTGACATCCACGACCGGGACCGACGTCCTGCACGACCTGACCTCCGTGTTGCGGGACGGCCTGCTGGACGTCGTCGACCTGACGACCCCGCTGAGCGCCGACACACCCACCCTGCAGCTGCCCGCCCCGTACGCGAACCTGATCGACTTCAGCCTCGAGGAGGTCAGCGCGTTCGACGGCGGCGGCCCCCTCTGGCGGCACCACAACATCCACACCGGGGAGCACGTCGGTACCCACCTCGACGCGCCCCGGCACTGGATCTCGCACGCCGACGGTGACGACGTGGCCTCGGTCCCGGTGACCCGCCTGGTCGGCCCGGCAATGGTCGTCGACCGCTCCGCCGACGCTGCCCGCGACCCGGATTTCCTGCTCGAGGTCGACCACCTCCGGGAGTGGGAGGCCGAGCACGGTCCGCTCCGCGCGGGCGGCTGGTTGCTCTACCGCACCGGTTGGGAATCCCGCGGGGGCGACCGCGACGCGTTCCTCAACGTCGTCGACGGTGTGTCCCGCACCCCCGGGATCTCGGCCGAGTGCGCACGCTGGCTCGCCGAGGAGACTCCCGTCGCCGGCTTCGGGGTGGAGACGGTCGGGATCGACGCCGGGAACGGGTTCTCCCTCGACCCGCCGATGCCGGCCCACCACCACCTGCTCGCGAACGACCGGTACGGCGTCACGTCGCTGCGCAACCTCGGGCTCCTGCCGGCCACCGGCGCCGTCGTGGTGGTCGCGCCGCTGCCGATCGTCGGGGGCACCGGGAGCCCGGCCCGGGTGCTGGCGTTCGTCCCGGGCCGGGGATGACGATGACCTCCCGGTCAGCGGCCGGCCTCCAGCACCACGGCGTTGGCCATCGCCCCGTATCGGTACAGGACCATGCCGTAGCCGGTCACGAGCGCGTGCCGGGCGTCCGGAACCTGGCGGTCCCCGGCCCGGCCCTGGAGCTGCAGCACGGCCTCGACCAGGAAGTGCATGCCGCCCGCGGCTCCGGCCTGCCCGGCGGACAGCTGGCCGCCCGAGGTGTTGAGCGGCCAGCCCGCGCGGTCGATCCGGTCGTGCAGGAAGGCCCGCAGGTCGTCACCGGGGACGCAGCCGAGGTCGGCGAGCTGGATCAGCGCCATCACCGGGTAGTCGTCGTAGACGCCGGCGAGGTCGAGGTCCTCCGGACCGACACCGGCGCCGTCCCACAGCCGGTCCCGGACGTGCGCGAGCCCGGTCTGCAGGCCGTCGCCGTCCTGCTGGTCGGGGTTGTGCCGCCCGGCCAGCGCCCGGACCCGGGCCCGCGGGCGGCCGGCGGCGTCCGCGTCGCGTTCGACGACGATCGCGTCGGCCCCGGACACGACCGGCACGCAGTCGAGCCGGCGCAGCGGGGTGGTCACGACCGGGGCCGCGAGGTAGTCCTCGACGGTCATCGGGTCGCGGTAGACGGCGCCGGGGTTCCGGCCGGCCCACCGGCGCTGGGCGACCGGGATCCGGGCGTAGTCGGTCTCGGTGAGGCCGGTCGCCCGCGCGTGCCGGGTCGTGAGCTGGGCGAACGCGGCGTTCGGCCCGCCGAAGCCGAGCGGTGCGAGGTGGTCGCGGGTCGCGGTGTTGTAGTTGTCCACCAGGTCGGCGAAGTCGGCGGGTCCGAAACGGTCACCCGCCACCAGGACGATGCAGTCGGCGTCCCCGGCCTCCACCGCGCGGCGGGCCAGCATGAGCAGGTTGATCCCGCTCGCGCCGCCGTGCGGGTCCTCGACCAGCCAGCGCAGGGTCAGCCCCATCCGCCAGGCCAGGTCGACGGCGTGGTCCGGCCGGAGGGTGAAGCTGCTCAGGCCCAGCCCGTCCACCCGGTCCAGGTCGATCCCCGCGGCACGCACCGCACCGAGCACCGCCCCGGCGAGCAGCCCGCCGGTCGAGCAACCGGGATCGGGATGCCTGCTGTAGGGGACCTCGTAGGCACCCGTGACGACGGCGGTCATGGCCACTCCTTCCGGCGGATCACGAAGGACGCTCGCTCCGACCCGCGAACGCGCCCGCACCACCACGATCGCGCGGCAGCACCGGCCGCATGTGTTACCCGGCTCCGGCGCTTTCCCGGGCGCCACGGTCCGCTCAGCGAACCCGGCACACGGCACAGCCACCGACCGGCTCCCGTCCGACCAACCCGAAAGGCCACACCGTGAGCACTCCGTCCCGCCCGCCCACACCGCCCCCGTCGACCAGCCGGTACGGCGTCGCCTCCGTCGTCGGGAACGCGCTGGAGTGGTACGACTTCTTCCTCTACGCGACCGCCGCGTCGATCGTCTTCGGCCCGCTGTTCTTCCCGACGACCGGTGACCCGCTGATCGGCACCCTCGCCTCGCTCGCGGGGCTCACGGTCGGCTTCATGGCCCGCCCGCTGGGCGGCGTGATCTTCGGCCACATCGGGGACCGGTTCAGCAGGCGCAGCGCCCTGGTCGCCACGCTGGCGATCATGGGTGTCGCGACGTTCGCGATCGGCCTCCTGCCCACCTACGAGACGGCCGGGGTCCTGGCGCCGGCGCTGCTGGTCGTGCTGCGCGTGCTGCAGGGCACGGCCGCGGGCGGCGAGTGGGGCGGCGCGGTGCTGATGATCAGCGAGAACGTGCCGGCGGAACGCCGCGGGTTCCTCTCGGCCTGGAGCCAGGCCGGCCTCGCGCTCGGCTTCGTCCTGTCGTCGGGTGTCTTCCTGCTCACCCAGGTGATGCTCGGCGACGAGGCGTTCCTCGCCTGGGGATGGCGGGTTCCGTTCCTGGTCAGCGTGGTCGTGGTCGGGGCCGGGATCTACATCCGGTTCCGGATCCCGGCCGAGCACGGCGGCCACGACACCTCCGCACAGGACGCCCCGCCGCGGCTGCCCGTCGTCGAGGTGTTCCGCACGCAGCGGCGCAGCCTGCTGCTGGCGATGGCGCTGCGGGTCGCCGAGAACGGCGGGTCCTACATCTTCCTGACCTTCGCCCTCGTCTACGGCAAGCACGTCGGGGTGCCCCAGGAGCTGCTCCTGCTGGGAGTCATGACCTCGATGACGGCCGCGATCGGCACGATGCTGTTCTTCGGCCACCTCTCCGACCGCGTCGGGCGCGGCCCGGTCTACCTCGGCGGGGCCACCGGCCTGGCACTGCTCGCCTTCCCGTTCTTCTGGATGATCGACACCGGGATGCCGGCCGTGGTCCTGCTCGCGTTCTTCCTCGGCAACGGGTTGTGCCACGCGGCGATGATCGGCACGCAGCCCGCGTTCTTCACCGAGCTCTTCAGCCGGGAGGTGCGCTACTCGGGCCTGTCGCTGGCCCACGAGCTGGCCGCGGTGTTCGCGGGCGGGTTGTCCCCGCTCATCGCCACCGCCCTGCTCGCGACGACCGGCAGCTCGGTGCCGGTGGCGCTGTACGTGATCGGCCTGGCACTGGTGACGATCGTGGCGCTGCTGGTCACGTGGCGGTCGGCCGGCCTCACCGGCCGCCGACCGGGGCCCGCGGTCCGCGACCCCGAACCGGCGCGCTGACCGCGGGCCGGCCGCCCGACCTCGTATCATCTCTCCTGTGACGACAGTCGCCGATGCGCTAGAGCCGGGTGAGGGCCGCGACGGATCCCTGAGCGAGCTGACCGCCGTCCCCCCGCCACGCCGGCTCATCGTGAGCGTCTACGGCCTGTACTCCCGCGAGCGCGGTGGCGCGCTGTCGGTCGCGTCGCTGGTCCGCCTGCTCGGCGACCTCGGGGTCGACGGCCAGGCGGTCCGCTCGGCGGTGTCCCGCCTGAAACGGCGCGGGCTGCTCGAACCGGAGCGGGTCGGCGGCGCGGCCGGGTACCGGCTGTCGGCGGCGGCGTCCGACCTCCTCGCCGAGGGCGACGAGCGGATCTTCTCCCGCCGCCGGGCCGGCGCGGACGAGGGCTGGCTGCTGGTCGCGTTCTCGGTGCCGGAGAGCGCGCGCGACCAGCGCCACCAGCTGCGGAGCCTGCTGATCCGGCTGGGGCTGGGCACCGTCGCGCCCGGCCTGTGGGTGGCCCCGGCACACCTGGAGGCGGAGACCTCGCACGCCCTGGAACGGGCCGGCCTGCGCGGCTACACCGAGCTGTTCCGCAGCCGGCACGTGGCGGGCCGGCCGCTGCACGAGACGGTCGCCTCGTGGTGGGACCTCGAGGCCCTCGAAGCCCAGTACGCGGCGTTCCTGGAGCAGCAGGAGCCGGTCCTGCGGAAATGGCAGTCCTCCGAGGGGACGCCCGCGCAGGCGTTCGCCGACTTCGTCACGCTGGTGACGGTGTGGCGGCGGCTGCCCTACCTCGACCCCGGCCTGCCGCTGGAGGCGCTGCCCGACAACTGGGTCGGCAGCCGGGCCGAGGAGCTGTTCGGGAGCCTGCGCGCCCGGCTGGCCGGCCCGGCCCGCGAGCACGTCGGCCGGGTCCTCGGCTCCTGAGACGGGCCGGTCCGCCGGTCACCGGCGGACCGGGTGGACCAGGTGCAGGACCCGGTCGCCCTCGACGACGACGCGCGGGTCCTCGAGCAGCTGCGGGCCGCCGGTGAACGAGCCGTAGAACCGCTTGCCGCTGCCGAACACGACCGGGACGAGGTCCGAGTGCACCTCGTCCACCAGTCCGAGTGCGAGGGCCTGTCCACCGACGTCCCCTGCGGTGACCGAGACGTCCCCGTCACCGGCGAACGCCTGCGCCTGCGCGATCGCGCTCGCCACGCCGTCGGTGACGAAGGTGAACGGCGCGTCCGGGTACGGCCAGTCCGCCGGCACCTGGTGGGTGACGACGAAGACGTGCTCCCCCGCTGCGGGCACACCGCCCCAGCCGTTCGTGATGTCGAACAGCCGGCGCCCGATCACGGTCGCGCGCACGCCCGACCATTCGGACCGGATGTAGGCGGCGCTGGCCGCGCTCACCCGGAACACCCGGTCGGGATCGCCGAGGGTCACCTCGACGTCGCCGTTGCCGTACCAGTCGAACAGCGGTCCGACGCCGTCGTCCTCGGCGGCGACGAAGCCGTCGAGCGAGACCACCGCTCCCATCAGTACCTTGCCCATGACCGCTCCCCTGCCGTGTGCGATGCGGATCCCGACACGGGAGCAGACCGCCCTCGTCTGCTCAACTCATCGGTTGATTACCCGGGGTCAGCACGCTCCGGGCGCGTTCCCGGGTCCGGCCTGCAGTCCGGGGTGGACGCCGTGCTGCAGCCCCGCCCGCGCGGCCGCGCGGTGGAGCAGGTGCAGGAGCGCCTGCCGGTCGTCGTCGCCGAGCAGTTCGGCGTCGAGCTCGTCGGCGATCCGCTCGGCGTGCCCGAGGAGCTCGCGCCCGAGGTCGGTGAGCCGGACGGCGTGCGCGCGGCGGTCGTCCGGGTGCTTGCGGCGTTCGGCGAGCCCACGCCGCTCCAGGTCGTCGATCAGGCCGACCACGACGTTGCGGTGGATGCCGAGCCGGGCACCGAGCTCCTGCTGGGTCACGTTCCCGCCGGCCGACAGGTAGGTCAGCATCCCGAACTGGCGCGGCCGGAGGTCCAGGGGTTCCAGCCGCCGGCCGAACTCCGCGGCGACGTGGAAGCCGAGCTGCGACAGCAGGAAGCTGGGCCGGTCCGTCAAGGAACTCACGGAAGCTGATAGTACTCGGTGGTGATAGTCACCGTGAGTGCGTACTTTGGGAGTGGTCACGACGGCACACGGAGGTACGGCGATGACCACCACGACCGGCCCGCTGCAGAAGTACGTCGACGCCGCGATGCGGAGGCTGCTGCGGTCGCCCCTGCACGGCGTCCTGAGCCGGAAGATCATGTTGCTCGAGGTCACCGGACGGAAGAGCGGCAGGCGCTACACCATCCCGATCGCCTACGGCGAGCACGGCCACGAGGTGCTGATCGGGGTCGCGGAAGCGAGGTGGCTGCACAACCTGACGCCCGACCGGCCGGTCACGGCGACGGTACGGGGCCGCCGCCGCGAGCTGTACCCGCAGCGGGTGACCGACGAGGACACCGTCGCCGCCCTGTACCCGCACATCGTCGCGGGCAACCGGGCGCACGCCCGGTTCCAGCAGCTGCGGGTCGGCCCCGACGGCTCGGTCCACCGTGACGACCTGCGCCGCGCGCTCGCCCGCGGCCTGGCCCTGATCCGTCTGCGGCCCGCATGACCGGGGCACGTGCGACCGGTAGCGCCCGCCCGCCCGGCAGTGGCACGCGGTGTCGGCGCCGGACCGAGTCGATCAGCACGCTCCCGCCCCGACCGGGACGGATGCGTGCCTCTCGGTCAGGCCCGGCGCGCCGCGACCGCCTCGATCTCGATCATCGCCTCGGGCTGCCACAGCGCCGTGACCCCGACCCCCGTCATCGCCGGGTAGGTCCGCCCGCACAGCTCCTTCCAGACGGCGCCGATCTCCTTGCCGCGGGCCTGGTATCCGGGGATGTCGGTCAGGTAGATCCGCACCGACAGCAGGTCGGACGGTTCCGAACCGGCGGCCCGCAGCGCGGCGAGCACGTTGGACAGGGCCTGACGGAACTGGTCGACGATGTCGCCGTCGACGATGGCCCCGCTCGCGTCCATCGCGGTCTGGCCGGAGAGGTGGACGGTGTCGGCGTGCCGGACGGCGTGGGTGAAGCCGGACGGCTTCGCCAGCGTGTCCGGGTTGATGAGCTCGATGTCGGTGGTTCCGGTCATGACCTGGTCCTCTTCTTCCTCGTGTCGGGGGTCGTGGGGAGGCCGGCGCCGGACAGCTGCGCGCGCAGCGCGGCGCCGTCCTCGTCGGCCTGGGCGGCGGAGCGGAGCCGGGCGAGCACCGCGGCGGCGTCGTCGGTCCCGCGCAGCCGCCGGGCCGCGCCCATGAGCAGGGCGAAGCTGTCGTTGCCGTGTGCGTAGGTGGCGCCGTAGCCCTTGAGGACCTGCTGGCATTCGACGATCTCGCCGGCCAGCGCGGTATCGGTTCCGGCGACGTCGAGCGCGAGCGACATCCAGTCCTCGATCGCGCCCTGCTCCTCCACGAAGCGCAGCGAACGCGGGCGCAGCGGTCGCAGCCGGGCCATCGTGGACAGCATCGTGTAGCCGGTGGCCGACGTCGTGTTGAGGACCATCCCGTCCCGGGTGGCGCGGTCGACGGCGCGGGTGAACGCCCGCGACCGGCGCAGGATCTTCCCCAGCCGGTAGGGCAGCGTGTCGGTGATCTCCTCGGACTGCGGGTGCAGGTACTCCCGGACCTGGCTCACCTGCGCCCGTGATGCGTGTGCCTCGGCGCGGACCCGCTCGAGCCGCTGCCGGCGGGTCTTCTGCAGCGCCACCTGGATCGTGTCCTGGTAGCACATCCACAGCGCCAGGTGCCGGGCCGCCGCGGTGGTGAGCCGGGCGTCGCCGCCCGGATCCGGGTCGGCGGCGGCGAACGCGCGGACGCGGTCGAGGTAGCGCCGGGCGTAGTCGACGTCCTGGTAGAGGCCGGTGCGGACGAGCCCGTGCAGGACCGTCGACCGGGCCGCCGCGGGAAGGCCGGCCACGGCGCGGGCGAGCGGGCGCAGGTCCGGTCCGACGAGGGACTCCGGGTCGGACGCGGCGATCGCGTTCCGGCGGGCCTCCTCCCTCGCCTTCTCCTCCTCCGGCGACACCGGTCGCGGGCCGATCGTGATGTCGACCGGCGCGGGGCGGCGCGGCGGGGGCGCGAGCTCGACCGGAACGGGTCCCGTTCCGGCTCCCGCGTCCGGCGCGCCCTCGGCGGGAGCACCGGACGGCCGGTCGAGCGCCGACCGCGCCGCGTCGAACCCTCCGGCGAACGCGGCGAGGCTGGCCTCGACCCCCTTGCCCGCGTCGCGGATCGCCCGCTCGCACTGCTCGCGGGTGAACGGCAGCGCGCCCGAGCCGGCGACCGCGCCGAACAGGGCCGCGGAGATCACGCTGCGGTGCTCCGCGGCGATCGCGGCGAAGTCGGCCGCGACGAGCCGTTTCGCGGCTTGAGCGGCGGCCGCCAGGAGCTGCGCGGAGTCGACCCGGCCGTCCCCCGGGTGCATCTTCTCGTCGATCGAGTAGACCCGGTTGGTCGAGGCGATCAGCGTCGTCCGGTCCGGGGTGGCGAACCCGCGCTGCACCGCGCGACCGCACTCCATCAGCTCGGACGCGACGACGACGTCGACCTCGCCCGGCGACGGGAACACGCTCAGCACCGGCTCCGGCCGCCCGGAACCGTCCACGTCGGACGTCGGCGGGTACAGCTCGACGTAGTACACGGTCGCCCCGGTGCGCTGCGCGACACCGGCGACCGACGTCGACTGCGCGTGGTGGCCGGCCCGCTCGGCGACGGCGACGATCCAGTCGGCGAGCACGCCGCCGCCCTCGCCGCCCATGGCGAGCACGGCGATCGTGATCGGGCGGGCGCCGGTGTACCACGAACCGGTCTCCGCAGGCGCGGGCATGACGGTGGGCATCAGGCCTCCATCCGGGCGGCCCGGGCCTCGATGCCCCGGGACGCGAGCGAGATCCACCACGACCGGAGCCGGGCCAGCAGCCGCTCCGAGACGGTGGGGTTGTCGACGACGTCGGTGCGGTAGAACGACGGGCAGAGCACCGCGGCGTGCGCGTTGTTACCGCAGACCCCGCAGCCGACGCAGCTGTCGAGCACCGTCGCGATCGGATCGGTCCGCAGTGGATCCGGGTTGTCGGTGATCGTCAGCGACGGGCATCCGGAGATCCGGATGCAGGCGTGGTCGCCGGTGCAGGTCTCCGGGTCGACGCCGAACCGCTCCCGGACGACGCGCTCGCCGCGCTTCAGCTTCGCGGCGCGCTCGGACTTCACCCGCCGCTGCCGGTTCAGCTGGCACTCGGACTGCATGACCAGCAGCTCGGGACCGGACTCCTTGCGGCGGAACGCGGCCAGGAAGGCGTCCTTGACCCGCTGAACGTCGTAGGTGTGGTCGATCGTGGTCGCGCGGGTGATCCCGAGGCCGCGGGCGGCCTTCTCGATCGGGTGCCGCGTCGAGCGGCGCTCGGACTCGGCGTGCGAGCTCAGCACGTCCTGCCCGCCGGTGGCGGCCGCGTAGTCGTTGTCGACGACCACCATCACCTGGTCGGACTTGTTGAACACCGCGTTCCCGACGCCCGAGACCAGCCCGTTGTGCCAGAACCCGCCGTCGCCCATGATCGAGACGGGGCGTTGCGACGACTTCCCGCCGGCCAGCGCGGAGGCTCCGGCCGCGCCCATCCCGTAGCCCATCGTCGTCGCCCCGATGTCGAAGGGCGCGTTGATCGCGAACAGGTGGCAGCCGATGTCCGCGGAGATCTGGTGCTGCCCGGTCTCCCGCTCGGCCAGCTTCAGCCCGGAGAAGATCGGCCGTTCCGGGCAGCCGGTGCACAGGCCGGGCGGCCGCGGCCGGACGACCTCGGCGGCGACCCGTGGGGCGAGCGGGCTGCGCGGGTCGGCCGGGTCGAGCAGCAGCGACGGCCGGTGGGTGACGACGTCCGGGGTGTACTTGGTCAGGAACTCGTCCAGGCCGCGGGTCACGACCTGCGAGGTGTACTCCCCCGAGGCCGCGAGCATGTCCTTGCCGTGCAGCACCGTGGTCACCCCGGCGCGGCGCAGGATCGCGTGCAGGTTCTGCTCGATGTAGTCGGGCTGGCCCTCCTCCACCATGATCACGGCACGCTTGCCGGAGCAGAACTCGATGATCTCCGAGTCGACGACCGGGTAGGTCACGTTCATGACGTAGGTCGGGACCCGGGTGCGACCGAACGCGTCGGAGCAGCCGAGCAGCTCCATCGACCGGTTCAGCGTGTTGTACAGCCCGCCCTGGACGAGGATCCCGACCTCGGACGCCTCCGGGGAACCGGGGAAGACCTCGTTCATCCCGCGCTCGCGGATGAACTGGACGGCCTTCGGCCAGCGCTGTTCCAGCTTCTCCTTCTCGTGGGCGAAGCTCGCCGGCGGCAGCACGATCCGGTCGACGGACCGCCGCGGGTCGTCGGCGGCCTCGGCGACGGTCATCGGCGGTCGCCGGTTGTCCTTGGCGACGAACCCGCCGTGCAGGTGACAGGACCGCAGCCGCAGCTCCAGGAACACCGGGGTGTGCGACGCCTCGGACAGCTCGAAGCCGGCCTCGACGGCGTCGACGATCGCGGTCGTGTTCGGCCGTGGGTCGAGCAGCCACATCTGCGACTTCATCGCGAACGCGTGCGAGCGCTCCTGCATGATCGACGAACCCTCGCCGTAGTCCTCGCCGAGGATCACCAGTGCGCCGCCGGTCACGCCTCCGGAGGCGAGGTTGGCCAGCGCGTCGGAGGCGACGTTGGTGCCGACCGGGGACTTGAACGTGATCGCGCCGCGCAGCGGGTGGTGCACCGAGGCGGCGAGCATCGCGGCCGCGGTCGCCTCGGAGGCGGAGTTCTCGAACCGGACGTCGAGCTCGTCGAGGATCTCGCGGGCGTCACCGAGGACGTCCATCAGGTGCGAGATGGGGGCACCCTGGTAGCCGCCGACGTAGGCGACGCCGGACTGCAGCAGCGCCTTCGTCACGGCCAGGATCCCCTCGACGTGCAGGGTCTCGCCCGCGCCGGCGCGCAGCTTCTGCACCTCGGCGGCGAAGGACCGTTCGGCCATGGACTACTCCTCGTCGTGATGGTCGTGCGGCGCTCGGCCGGACCCGCCTCCCCGCCGGACGTGCGGGGCGAACGCGCGCGACGAGCCGTCGAGGCAGGTATAGCGTCTAGTCGACGTCCGTAATGAAAGCACGATGCAGGCCGGCCCACAACACTCCACCGGCAGCGGGCGCGCCCCACCGCCGGTCCGATCGGTCAGAGCGCGTCCGGGCAGGCCATCCCTTCCAGGATGTGCCGCTCGAGTTGTTCCATCGCGACCTGCGGATCACCGGCGGCCACGGCCCCGCGCAGCGTCCCGAGCAGGTCCGCGTGCCGCCGCACCAGCCCCTCACGGCCTCGGCCGTAGGCATCGGTCTGCCGCATCGCGAGCTCGACCTGGTCCCGCAGGGCGCCGTAGGACGCGTCCAGCCGGGCCTGGCGGGCACAGGCGACGAGCGCCTCGTGGAACGCCCGGTCGGCGGCGATGACCGTCGCCTCGACCCGGGAGTCCGCCGCCACGCGCAGGTCCTCGAGCGCTGCCGCGGCCGGACCGAGCGAGAGCCGCTCGCGCACCACGACCCGGACCGCCAGGGTCTCGTGCCCGACCCGCATCCGGGCGAGCTCGCGGATGTCGGACTCGGTGAACCGCGCGATGACGTAGGAGCGGTTCGGCGGCTTGAGCAGCAACCCGGACTGCTCGAGCATGCGCAGCGCCTCGCGCACCGGCGCCCGGCTCACCCCGAGCTGTTCGGCGAGCACGGAGTCGCGCAGCCGCTCCCCGACCTCCAGCTCCCCGTCGAGCACCGCGCGGCGCAACCGCGCGTGCACCTGCTCGACGAGGCGGCCGGGCCGGCCGGCCGGCACCTCGGTCGGGCGGTCGAGCACAGGAGGAACCTCAGTCATCCTCCGATGATGTCATAGACACTCTTGACAAGTGTCGACACTTTTGACCACCCTTCCGTGCCATCGGGCACGACCGCGTCCGGTCTCCAGCCCTCCGTCTTCCGCCCTCCGTCGGTCGACGTCGCCTCGTCGGATCGGAGTCCCTGTGACCAGTTCCCCTCCTGCCGAGACAGCACCCGGGGTGCGCAAGGCCGCGCGCCGGCTCGTCCCCCTCCTCGGCGTCTGCTTCTTCATCAACATCATCGACCGCACCAACGTCTCCATCGCCGCGCTCGAGATGAACGCCGACATCGGTCTGTCGGCCGCCGCGTACGGCCTCGGTGCCGGGATCTTCTTCATCGGCTACTTCCTGTTCGAGCTGCCGTCCAACCTGGCGCTCGACCGGTACGGCGCGCGGCGCTGGATCTTCCGGATCATGCTGACCTGGGGCCTGATCTCGGCGGGCATGGCGCTGGTCGACGGCCCGACCTCGTTCTACGTGCTGCGCTTCCTGCTCGGCGCGGCGGAGGCGGGCTTCTTCCCCGGCGTCGTCTACTACCTGCGGCAGTGGTTCGGCCAGCGGGAGTTCGCCCGTGTCCTGGCGGGGATGTCCGCGTTCGGTCCCGCCGCCAACGCGCTGAGCGCGCCGATCTCGACCTGGATCCTGGTGACGCTGGGCTGGCAGTGGGTGTTCGTCATCGAGGCCGTGCCTGCCGTCGTGCTCGCGGTGGTGGTCCTGAGGTACCTGCCGGACCGGGTGGAGGACGCGCGGTGGCTCACTCCCACCGAGCGTGACGAGGTGCGCGAACAGCTCCCGGACCCGACGAGCGGGCACGTCCGGCTGCGCGAGGCGCTCACCGACTCGCAGACGGTCCTCATGAGCCTGCAGTACTTCCTGATCATGACCAGCAGCTACGCCCTGGTGCTGTGGCTGCCGCAGGTCATCAAGGCCCTCGGTGTCTCGACCGTGGCCACCGGGTGGCTGACCGCCGTGCCGTTCGCGGTCGCCGCCGCCGGCATGGTCTGGTGGGGACGGCACACGACCCGCACGGGCGAGTACGTCTGGCACGCCGTTGTGCCGTGCGGGGCCGGTGCCGTCGCCTTCCTGCTCGGTGCCTGGGTGAACAGCGCAGTCATGTCGATGTTCCTGCTGAGCGTGGCGGCGTTCGCCGTCTACACCGGAGCCAGCGCCTTCTGGGCCCTCCCTCGCCGCTTCGTCACCGGTGCGGCCGGTGCCGCCGCGCTCGCCGTGGCCAACAGCTTCGGCAATCTCGGCGGCTTCGTCGGCCCCTACCTCACTGGCTGGATCCGCGAGTCGACCGGCAGTTTCGACCTCGCTCTCGCCGCGCTCGCCGTGCCGCTGCTGCTCGGCGGGCTCCTGACCTTCCGCACCGGCCGCAGCCGGCCCGGACCGATCACCGAACGAACGACCACCCCCCACTCCGGAGAGACCACGTGACCGTGCACGACCTGCGTTCCCGCATCCTCGAGTCCCCGCTGCTGACCACCTTCGCCGGGCTCGGTAGCACCGCGGCGATCGAGGTGCTCGGCTGGGCCGGCTTCGACACCGTCTGCGTCGACGCCGAGCACTCCGCCCTCGACCCGTCCACCATCGCCTCGATGATCCGCGCCGCGGACGCCGTCGGCGCCGCGGTCCTGGTCCGGGTCCCCGACCACGGCTCCGACATCGGCCGGGTACTGGACCTGGGCGCCGCGGGAGTCCTCGTGCCCCGCGTGGAGTCCGCGGAGCAGGCCCGCGCGGTCGTCTCCGCGGTCCGCTACCCCCCGGACGGTGCACGCGGCGCCGGCCCCGGCCGGGCCGCCCGGTACGGCACGACGATGCCGGAGGAGGTGGCCACCGCCAACGCGCGCGTCCTGTGCGCCGTACAGGTCGAGACGGTGGCCGGCGTCGAGGCCGTCGAGGAGATCTGCGCGGTCGAGGGGCTCGACGTCGTGATGGTCGGGCCGGGGGATCTCGCCGTCTCGATGGGCGCCCCGCCCGGGTCACCCGCACACGACGCAGCGGTGGAGAAGATCCTCACCGCGGCCACGGCGGCCGGTCGCTCGACCGGTATGTTCTGCCTCGACCCCGAGCAGGTGGAGCGCTTCGCCCGCCGCGGCGTCCGGATGCTCGTCATGGGTTCCGACGCCGGTCTCCTCGGCGCCGCCGCCACGCAGGCGCGCGACGCGGCCGCCGCCGTGCTCGAGGCGCAGGTGCGGTCGTGAGCGCCCGGCCGATCGTGGTGAAGACCGACGGGCTGCTCGAGGTGGAGCCCGGCGACGTCGACGTCTTCGCCGGCCAGGAGGTCGACTTCCGGGAGCGGACCTGCCTGACCGAGGACGAGCTGGTCGACGCCTGCGCCGACGCGAGCGGGCTGCTGGTGCTGCGTGAGCCGATCACCGCCCGGGTGCTGGATGCGCTCCCCGCCTGCCGGGTCGTCTCGCGGTTCGGGATCGGGCTGGACACGATCGACGTCGACGCGGCGACCCGGCGCGGCGTCCAGGTCACGAACGTGCCTGCCGCCAACATCACCGAGGTCGCGGCGCACGCGGTCGCCATGATCATGGCGCTGACCCGCCGTCTGCCCGGCTACCACGACGAGGTCCTCGCCGGCGGCTGGAACTTCCGGTCACCCCACGGCGAGATCCGGCGGCCGGGTGAGCAGACCGTCGGCCTGCTCGGGTTCGGCCGGATCGGGCGGCGGGTCACCGCCGCGCTCACCGCCGTGGGGTTCCACGTACAGGTCCACGACCCCGGGAAACCCGACGACGAGGTGGTCGCCGCCGGTGCCCGTCCCGCCGGAGCCGACGAGGTCGTCGAGACCTCGGACGTCCTCTCGCTGCACCTGCCGCTCACCCCGCGGACGCGGGGAATCCTCGACGCCGCCGCACTGGCCCGCACCCGGCCAGGGGTCGTCGTGGTCAACGTGTCCCGCGGCGGCCTCGTCGACGAGGAGGCGCTGGCCGACGCCGTGCGCCGCGGCCACGTGGCCGGTGCCGGGCTCGACACGTTCGCGCAGGAGCCGCTGCCGGCCGACAGCCCGCTGCGGGGCCTGCCGAACGTGCTGCTCAGCCCGCACGCGGCGCACTACTCGGCCGACTCCTACCAGGAGACCCGTCGCACCGCGTTCGCCGACGTCGCCCGGGTGCTGCGCGGGGAACCACCTCGTCATCCCGTGAACCGGGTGTGACCCCGGGCGTGAGCCGGCGTGGGACGGCACGGTCCGGCGCCGGCTACACGCCCAGGTCGGTCAGGTGCTCGAAGCGCAGGCCCAGGTCCGTCACGGCGACGGCCACCGGGGCCAGCGCGGCGCGCAGGTTCGCGGCCACGCAGGGTGGCAGGTCGTCCCGGCTCAGCGTCTCGACGAGTCCGGTGTAGACCTCGAGGAGGGCGCGCTCGTGGTCGGCGAGCGGGTGGCCGAGCAGGTCGGTGACGCCCTGCTGGCCGGGCTGCGGTGCGGCCGGTACGGCGGGTGCGGTCGGAGTCGTCATCGTGTCTCCCCTTTCGCGAGGTCAGCCGGCGGGGCGCAGGTCGGTGAGCCGCTTGGCCTTCAGCTCGAACCGGGGCAGTTCCCCGGTGGCGGCGCGGCGGACGTGGAAGCGCAGTCCCTCGTGGGCGTCGGCCAGCTCGGCGGTGAGCCGGTCGGCCATCAGCGCCCAGCCGGCGTCGTCGACGGTCGGCAGGGTCTCGACGAGCAGCTCGATCTCGTCGCGCTCGGCCGGGCGCGAGATCCGGATCTGGAACTCCTCGATGCCGTCGAACCCGCGGACGATGGCCTCGACCGCACCCGGGTAGACGTTGGTGCCGCGGACGAGCTTCATGTCGTCGACCCGGCCGATGATCCCGCCCGCGTAGAGGTCCCATGTCCGCCCGGACGACGCCCGGGTGTGCGGCACCTTCACCACCAGGTCCGAGGTGCGGTAGCGCAGCAGCGGGATGGCCGAGCGCCCGAACGACGTGCAGACCCGCTCGCCGCGCTCGCCGTACCCGACCTCGCGGCCGGTCTCCGGGTCGATCACCTGCTCCAGCAGGTGGTCCTCGATCACGTGGCAGCCGCCCGGCTGCTCGGCGGGCTCGAACATGACGATGGTCGATACCTCGGTCATGCCGGCCGTGTCGAACGCCCGGGCGCCCCACTTCCGTTCGATCAGCGCCTTGGTCTCCGGGATGGACCCGGCCGGCTCGCCGGAGAGGATCAGCGTGCGGACCGGACCGTTCACCAGGTCGATGCCGATCTCCTCGGCCTCGCCCGCCAGCCGCAGCGCGTAGGTCGGCGTGGACGCGACGACGGTCGCCCCGAAGTCGTGGATCTGGCGGACCCGCTGGGTGGTGGTCTGCGCCCCGCCGGGGATGGTCAGCGCGCCGATCTTCTCCAGCGCGTTGTGCAGGCCCCAGAACCCGATGAACGAGCCGTAGCCGAACGCGACGTAGCCGATGTCGCGCGGCCGGACGCCCGCGGCCCACAGCGCGTAGCACCACATCTCCGCCGTCCAGGACCAGTCCTTGCGGGAGTCGAGCGCACGCAGCGGGGTCCGGCCCGAGGTGCCGGACGTGGTGTGCAGCCGGATCGCGTTCTCCGCACCGGTGACCGGGAGCTCGCCGAACGGCGGGTGCGTGTCCTGCGAGGCCATCCACTCGTCCCGGGTCAGGAACGGGATGCGGTCGATGTCGGCCCAGGTGCGGAGCCGGTCCGGGTCGACGCCCGCGAGCGTGCGCCGGTAGTGCGGGCTGCGCTCCTTGGCCCACGCGACGACGCGCCGCAGCTTGGCCAGCTGCAGCTCGCGCAGGTCGGTGCGCGGCATGAGCTCGGTCTTGGGATTCCAGAACGGCTGGTCGGTCACGGCGTCCCTCCTGGGCGGCTCGACGTATGTCGCAGACGTGACGCCAGTCATCAGAGCACGGTCGGCGCCGCCGGACAACCCTCCATGTCCTGGGGATCCCGCCCCGGACGCCCCTCGGAGCGGACCGGCGCGGCCGGGATCCCCCCTCTTGCCAGCGGCCGTTCATCGTGTTTCAGTTACGTACGTCAGTTGAACGACATACGGAGGTCGGGATGCGGCTCGCCACCCTGCGCACCGGCGACGGCACCGTCGCGGCGGTCGCCGCCGGCGGCGACTGGGTGCTGCTCCCGCAGCGCGATGTCGGCGCCCTGCTGGCCTCCCCGACCGGTGTCGCCGCGGCACGGGCGGCGGGACCGGACGGTCCCGCCGGCGCCCCGCTCCCGCCGCTGGCCCCGGGGGTCACGTTCGGCCCGGTGGTCCCCCGGCCCGCGAAGGTCGTCTGCTGCGGGCACAACTACGCCGGCCACATCCGCGAGATGGGCCGTGACCTGCCCCGGCACCCGACGCTGTTCACCAAGTACGCCGACACCCTTGCCGGGGCGCACGACACCGTCACGGTCCCGGCGTGGGCCGAGCGCCTGGACTGGGAGGCCGAGTTGGCCGCCGTCGTCGGGGCGCCGCTGCACCGGGCCTCCCGGGCGGAGGCGGCCGCTGCGATCGCCGGGTACACGGCGGCCAACGACCTCTCGGTGCGCTCCTGGCAGCAGCACACGGGGCAGTGGCTGCCGGGCAAGGCGTTCGACGCGACCACCCCGCTCGGCCCCGTCCTGGTCACCGCGGACGCGCTGGACCCGGCGGCCGGGCTGGAGCTGACCTGCCGGGTGAACGGCGAGATCGTGCAGCGGGGCAGCACCGCCGACCTCGTGTTCGACGCGGCGGCGCTGGTCGCCTACGTCTCCGCCTTCACCCGGCTCCGTCCCGGCGACGTCGTGCTCACCGGCACCCCGGCCGGGGTCGGCGCCGGGCGGATCCCGCCGCGGTTCCTCGACGACGGCGACGTCGTCGAGACCGAGCTGGCCGGTGTCGGCGTCCTGACCACCCCGATCCGCATCGATCGGACCGACCCGTTCCCCGGGACCGCCGGTCCCGGCCGTGTAGTGGAGGTAGCGCATGAGTGAGCAGAGCACGGTGGACGCGGAGCTCGACCTCGCGGCCGTCCCGGTGGTGACCCGGGCCGGCGAGGAGTACGGCCACACCGGCCAGTCCGGTGGCGCAGTCCGGGTCTCCGGCGTCTCGCCGCAGCACACCCCGGCCACCCGGATCTGGTACGGCAAGGTGTCCAACGAGCCCGGCTACCGCTCGCTGCCGCACCACCACGGCGAGGCCGAGACCGGCGGCTACGTGCTCAAGGGCACCGGCCGGATCTGGTTCGGCGAGAACTACCAGCAGTGGATCGAGATGACCGAGGGCGACTTCGTGTTCGTCCCGCCCTACATGCCGCACGTCGAGGGCAACATGTCCACCACCGAGGAACTCGTGTGGCTGACCTGCCGGACGCCGGACAACATCGTCGTCAACCTCCCCGAGGTCGACGACGCGATCCTCGAGGGGTACCGCCGCGCATGAGCTCCACGATCCCGATGCCCGGGGCCACCGCCCGCTCGGTCGCCCCGCTGCTCGCCGCGCTGGACCTGACCAAGGACGGCGACGACGCGTTCACCGCCACCCACCAGGTCATCCCGAGCGGCCGGGCCTACGGCGGCGAGCTCGTCGCGCAGGCCGAGCGTGCGATGACGCTGACCTGCGACGACGACCGCCGGATCCACTCGCTGCACGGTTACTTCCTGCGGGCGGGTGACGTGCACGAGACGACCCGCTGGGAGGTCGAGCGGGTCCGCGACGGCCGCGGGTTCTCGCACCGCGCGGTCCGCGGCGTGCAGAACGGCAAGGAGATCTTCCGGGCGATGGCGCAGTTCGGCGTGCCGGTCGACGGCGTGTCCCACGCCGAGACCCTGCCGCCGGAGGCCCTGCCGCCCGGTTGCACGGCCCCCGAGGAGCTGCCGAGCACCGCCGACGTGCTGACCGGTGTGGACACCCGCGACGCCGAGTACTGGCGCTTCCACCGCAGCTTCGACATCCGGCACGCCCCGTCGGCGATCTACACCGACGCCGGCGGCGAGCGGGTGAGCCGGCAGACGGTGTGGCTGAAGGCCTGGGAGCGGCTGCCCGACGACCCCGGCACGCACCGCAGCGCGCTCGCCTACGTCTGCGACTACACGCTGCTGGAGCCGATCCTGCGCCGGCACGGGGCCGCGTGGGCCGACGACGGCGTCGTCACCGCCAGCCTCGACCACGCCATGTGGTGGCACCACGACGGCCGGATGGACTCCTGGGTGGCGCTGGTGCAGGACTCCCCGGTCGCGACCCGCGGCACCGGGCTGGGCCGGGCGCGGCTCTTCTCCGCCGACGGCCGGCTGCTCGCCTCGGTCGTCCAGGAAGGGCTGGTGAAGATCCCGTGACCGCCGCACGGAAGATCGTCTCGGTGGGGGGCGGCCCGGGCGGGCTGTTCTCCGCGATCCTGCTCAAGAAGGCCGACCCGGCCCGCGAGATCACCGTCTACGAGCGCAACCGGGCCGACGACACGTTCGGCTTCGGCGTCGTGTTCTCCCAGGAGACCCTGGAGAACATCGAGTCGGCCGACCCCGAGTCGCTGGGCCGGATCGCCGCGGAGTTCCGGCACTGGTCGGCGATCGACGTCGACTTCCTCGGCACCTGGGAACGCTCCGACGGCCACGCGTTCGCCGCCCTGGAACGCAAGCGCCTGCTCGCGATCCTCGGCGAGCGCGCCGCCGAGCTGGGCGTCGACGTCCGTTACGCGACCCCCGCGCCACCGCTGGCGGAGCTGCGGCGCGGGCACGACCTGGTGATCGCCGCGGACGGCGTGAACTCCGCGATCCGCACCGAGCTGGCCGGCGCGTTCGGGCCGAGCGTGGACCGCCGGACCGCCAAGTACGTGTGGTTCGCCACCACCCGGCCGTTCGACTGCTTCACCTTCCAGTTCGTCGAGACCCCGCACGGCCTGTTCTGGGCGCACATCTACCCGTACGACGGCGAGCGCTCCACGTTCATCGTCGAGACCGACTCCGAGACGTGGCGCCGGGCCGGGCTGGACCGGTTCGCCGAGGTCCCGCGCAAGCCCGGCGAGAACGACGAGCGCTCGATGCGGTTCTGCGAGGAGATCTTCGCCGACCTGCTCGACGGTCACCCGCTGATCGGCAACAACTCCGGCTGGCTGAGCTTCGGCGTCGTGCGCAACGAGCGCTGGACGGCCGGCAACGTCGCCCTCGTCGGCGACGCCGCGCACACCGCGCACTTC
Organism: Pseudonocardia sp. C8; assembly: GCF_014267175.1. NCBI lineage: Bacteria > Bacillati > Actinomycetota > Actinomycetes > Pseudonocardiales > Pseudonocardiaceae > Pseudonocardia > Pseudonocardia sp. C8. The sequence goes on along the minus strand of NZ_JACMTR010000002.1, from coordinate 1,745,154 downwards.
TCCATCGGCTCGGGCACCAAGCTCGCGCTCGAGGACGCGATCGGGCTGGCGTCGGCCGTGGACCGGGAGCCGACCGTCGAGGCCGCGCTCAAGGCGTACCAGGACGACCGCAAGCCGCTCGTCGAGTCGCTGCAGCGGTCCGCACAGACCAGCCTGGAGTGGTTCGAGGGCGCCCGCCGCTACCGGCACCTCGCCCCCGAACGGTTCACCTTCCAGCTGCTGACCCGCTCGCAGCGGGTCACCTACGACAACCTCAAGCTGCGCGACGCCGCCTACGTCGGCCGGGTCGACGCCTGGCTCGCCGACCGCACCCGCGAGCTCGGCCTCCACGTCGAGCCCGGCACCCCGCCGATGTTCCACCCCTACCGGCTGCGCGGGCTGGAACTGCCCAACCGGATCGTCGTCTCCCCGATGGCGCAGTACTCCGCCACCGGCGGGGTCCCCGACGACTGGCACCTGGTCCACCTCGGCGCCCGCGCCCAGGGCGGCGCGGGCCTGGTCATGACCGAGATGATCTGCACCTCGCCGGATGCCCGGATCACCCCGGGCTGCCCGGGGCTCTGGACCGACGAGCAGCGCGACGCCTGGGCGCGGGTCGTGCGGTTCGTGCACGACCGCACCGACGCGAAGATCGGCGCGCAGCTCGGCCACTCCGGGCGCAAGGGCTCGACCAAGGTCATGTGGGAGGGCATCGACGAGCCCCTGGAGTCGGGGAGCTGGGAGATCCTCGGGCCGTCACCGATCCGGTACCGGCCCGACAGCCAGGTCCCGCGGGAGGCCACCGCCGAGGACCTCGACCGGGTCGTGGCCGACTTCGTGGCCAATGCGCGCCGCGCCGACGAGGCCGGGTTCGACCTGCTCGAGCTGCACTTCGCGCACGGCTACCTGGTGTCGAGCTTCCTGTCCCCGCTGTCCAACCGGCGCACCGACGACTACGGCGGCAGCCTGGAGAACCGGGCCCGGCTGGGGCTGCGCATCCTCGACGCGGTCCGGGAGGTCTGGCCCGCGGACAAGCCGATCAGCGTCCGGATCAGCGCCACCGACTGGGTGGACGACGGCTTCGACGGCGACGACGCCGTCGCGCTCGCCCCGATGCTGGCCGCGCACGGCGCCGACATCGTCGACGTCTCCACCGGGCAGACCAGTGTGGACGCCAAGCCGGCGTACGGGCGGCTCTACCAGACCCCGTTCGCCGACCGGATCCGCCAGGAGACCGGCGTCCCGACGATCACCGTCGGCGCGGTGTCGTCGGTGGAGGACGCCAACACGATCATCGCGAGCGGCCGCGCCGACCTGTGCGCGATCGCCCGCCCGCACCTGGTCGACCCGTACTGGACGATGAACGCCGCCCTGGACCAGGACTACCGGGGCCACCCGTTCCCGAAGCAGTACCGGTCCGGGCTCTCGGCCCGCCGGCGCGCGCAGACGCCGTGAGCCACACGCTGACCCACCGGGTCCCGTTCGCCGACACCGACGCCAGCGGCCGGATCCACTGGTCGTCGGTGTTCCGGTGGGTGGAGCTCGCCGAGCACGAGCTGCTGCGCGCCGCCGGGGTCGTCGACGTCGGCCCGTTCCCGCGGCGGGCCGCCGAGGTGTCGTACCTGCGCGGGCTCGCGGCCGGGGACGAGGTGGAGATCCGGCTCGACGTCGTGCGCACCGGCCGGACCTCGGTCACCTACGGCTGGCAGGTGACCCGCGACGGCGAGGTGTGCGTCGAGGGCGGGCACACCGTCGTGCACGTCGACGGCGACGGCCGCCCCGCCCCCTGGCCGGTTCCGGCCGCGGTGAGCCCGGGGCGCTGAGGCTCACTCCCGCGCCAGCACGCCGACCAGCAGCTCCACGAACTCCTCGACGACCGGCTCCGGGTGCCGGCCGGCGAGTGCCTGCACCTGCACCACCCGCTGCTGCAGCACCTCGTCGCGCAGCGGAACCAGCCGCAGCCCGGTCGCGTGCGGCCCGGTCACCGAGTACCGGCCGGCAAGGGTCACCAGCCGGCCGTGCCGGGTGACGTCGAGCAGCAGCCACGGGTTGTCGCTGCTCACGGCGACCTCGAAGCTCAGCTGCTGCAGGCTGCAGGCAATGTCGAACAGCTGGCGCAACGTGGAGGGGCTGCGCCGCAGCGCCAGCGGGTGCGGCTGCAGGTCCGCCAGCCACAGCGCGTCCCGCCGGGCCAGCGGGTGGTCGTCGGCCACGACCGCCGACACCGGCAGCACCTCGGAGTGCAGCACCTCCACGTCGCGCTGCGGGGCCAGGCTGAAGGTGAGCGCGACGTCCGCGGTGCCCTCCCGCACCAGCTCGGTCGCGGTGGCCGGCTCGACGACGTGCACCTCGAACCGGGTCCGCGGGTGCGCGCGGCGGAACCGCGCCATCACCTGGGGCAGCAGCCCGGCGGCAAAGCCCTCGGAGGCCGCGAGCCGCACGGTGGTCCGGGCTGCATCGGTCAGCCCGGCGATCGCGGCCTCGGCCCGCTCCTCCTCGGCCCGGCAGCGGCGGGCGGCCTCGATCAGCAACCGCCCGGCCGGGCTCGGGCGCATCCCGCCCGGGTGCCGTTCGAACAGTGGCACGCCCGCCTGCTGTTCCAGCCGCGTGATCTGGCGGCTGATCGACGACGCCGCGACCCGCAGCGAGGCCGAGGCCTCGGTGATCGACCCGGTCGCGGCCACCTCGAGCAGGTATCGCAGTGCCGGGGACAGGACCTGCATCGGGCCTCCTCAGCAGGAGCTTTGCCTGAAACGCAACGACATCGTATGGGCTTTCGAATCGTGTGTTCCCGGCGGACGCCCGTCGGTAGCTTCCTGCGAATCCGGCTGCTCCGCCGACAGGAGGCCCCATGACCGACCAGTCCACCGCCCGCTCGACCCCGACCCGCCGCTCGGCGATGCGCCCCGTCGTCGCCGCATCGATCGGCAACGCGCTCGAGTGGTTCGACATCGCGATCTTCGGGTTCCTCGGCGCGACCCTCGCCGCCGTCTTCTACCCGTCCGACGACCCGACCGTCGGGCTGCTGCTGACCTTCGGCACGTTCGCGGTGTCGTTCGTGGTCCGCCCGCTGGGCGCGATCGTGCTCGGCAGCTACGCGGACCGGCACGGCCGCAAGGCCACCCTGATGCTCTCCATCCGGCTGATGATGCTGGGGACCGCGATCATCGTCGTGCTTCCCGGCTACGCCACCCTCGGCGCGCTCGCGCCGGTCCTGCTGCTGGTCGCGCGGCTCGTCCAGGGTTTCTCCGCCGGCGGGGAGTTCGGCAGTGCCACGGCGTTCCTCGTCGAGCAGGACAACCCGCGCAAGGGCTTCCTGGGCAGCTGGCAGTTCGCGAGCCAGGGACTGGCGACGCTGCTCGCGGCCGGGTTCGGCACCGCCCTCACCACGCTGTTCACCCCGGAGCAGCTGACCGGCTGGGCCTGGCGGATCCCGTTCGCGTTCGGCCTGCTCATCGGTCCGGTCGGGTGGTACGTGCGCCGGCACCTCCCGGAGCCACCGGAGTCGGCGGTGGCGAACCGGCAGACCGAGGCGTCGCCGCTGCGGGAGATCGTCCGCGGGCAGAAGACACGGCTCCTCGTCGCCGGGGGCGCGCTCGTCGTGTCCACGGTGGTCAACTACGTGATCCTCTACGTGCCGACGTTCGCGAGCAAGGAGCTCGGCCTGCCCGCCTCGTCCGGGTTCGTCGCCACCCTGGTCACCGGCGCGATCCTGCTGGTCGCCACGCCGTGGTTCGGGCACCTCGCCGACCGGTTCGGCGCGATCCGCGTGATGACGGTGGCCGGCGTGCTCATCGCGACGACGACCCTGCCGCTGTTCTTCGTGCTCACCGCCGCGCCCGCGCTCCCGCTGCTGATCGCGGTCATGGCCTGGATCGGGCTGCTGAAGGCGGCGTACTACGGCCCGCTGCCGTCGCTGATGGCGGCCTGCTTCCCGTCCGCGACCCGCGCGTCGGGCCTGTCGCTGAGCTACAACGCCGCGGTCGTCCTGTTCGGCGGCGTCACGCCACTGATCTCGACCGCGCTGATCGCGGGGACCGGCAGCAACGCCGTGCCCGGTGTCGTCGTCGCCGTGGCGGCCGTGCTCAGCCTCGCGGCGCTGGCCACCGGCCGGAAGGGATCGATCATCCGATGACGGCCGCACTGGACCGGGCGCTCCGCGTCTTCGACGGCGGCGGGTTCCGGGAGACCCTGGCCCGGCGGGTCGCGCACCGGACCGAGAGCAACGCGCCCGACCCGGCCCCGGCGCTGCGCCGCTACCTCGACGAGGAGATGGTCCCGGCGCTGGCGGGGCTGGGCTGCGCGGTCCGCGTCCTCGACAACCCGGTGCTGCCCGAGTGCCCGCTGCTGCTCGGCACCCGGCACGAGGACGACACGCTGCCGACCGTGCTGCTCTACGGGCACGCCGACGTCGTCGACGGGGAACCCGCGCGCTGGCGGGTGGACCTCGACCCCTGGCGGCTCACCGCCGACGGCGACCGCTGGTACGGCCGCGGGAGCGCCGACAACAAGGCCCAGCACTCGGTCAACCTGCTCGCCCTGGAGGCGGTCCTCGCGACCCGCGGCCGGCTGGGGTTCAACCTGAAGGTGCTGGTCGAGACCGGTGAGGAGCGCGGCTCCCCCGGGCTGTCCGAGGCGTGCGCGCAGCACCGGGCCGCGCTGGCCGCGGACGTGCTCATCGCCTCGGACGGCCCGCGCGTCGCCCCGGACCGCCCGACGGTGTTCCTCGGGTCACGCGGCGTCACGATGCTCACCCTGTCCGTGCCGCTGCGGGTCGGCGCGCACCACTCCGGCAACTGGGGTGGCCTGCTGCGCAACCCGGCCACCACCCTCGCCGCCGCGATCGCATCCGTCGTGGACGGTCACGGGCGGATCCTCGTGCCCGGGCTGCGGCCGCCGGAGCCCCCGGCGGCGGTGCGCCGTGCGCTGGCCGGTGTGCCGGTCGGCGGCGGCGCCGGCGCCCCGCTGGTCGACCCGTCCTGGGGCGAACCCGGGCTGACCGCGGCCGAGCGGGTGCTGGCCTGGAACAGCTTCGAGGTGCTCGCCCTCGACGCCGGCGACCCGGCACGCCCGGTCGGCGCCATCCCGGGATCCGCGACCGCCCACTGCCAGCTGCGCACCGTGGTCGGCACGGACGTCGACCGGATCGGCGCGGCGCTCGCCGAGCACCTGGCCGCGCACGGCCTGGACATGGTGCAGGTGGACGTCGGCCCCACGCGCCCGCCGACCCGCACCGACCCGGGCAACCCGTGGGTGCGGTGGGCGCTGGCGGCGCTCGCCCGCGGCACCGGGCAGGAACCGGTGCTGCTGCCCAACCTCGGCGGGACCATCCCCAACGACGTGTTCGCCGACGTCCTCGGCCTGCCGACCGTGTGGATCCCGCACGCGCACCCCGGCTGCGGGCAGCACGGGCCGGACGAGCACGTCCTCGTCCCGGTGCTGCGGGAGGCCGTCGCCGCGATGACCAGCCTGTTCGCCGACCTGGGCGGCACTGCACACCCGCCGCCGGGACGCTAGGAGCACCGCTCGGCGGCGGAGCGCGCCCGGCCCCGGGAGTACGCTGCGGCGACCGTCACCGGGAGGGTCAGCATGCGCGTCACCGACCCCTTGCTCGAGGTGCTCGACTCGCGTGACCTCGACGAGGCCCGTGCGCAGGTGGCCAGGTCCTACTGCCCGCACATGATCACCGTGCGGGGCCGCGGCACGGGGTTCCGGGCCCGGCACGCGGCTGCCGACGGACCCGACGTCGGGGTGTTCCGGCTCGGCTACGGCAGCGAGCCGGTGCACATCCGGGCCGAGGAGTTCCGCGACTTCGTGCTGATCTCCCGCCCCCTGTCCGGGGCGCTCACGGTCAGCGGCACGGACGGGACGACGACCGCGGGCCGCGGCGAGGCCGTACTGCTCGGCCCGGACGACGCGCACCGGCTGGATTTCGGTCCCGGCTGCCGGCTCCTCACCGTCAAGGTCTCGACCCGCGCACTGTGCCGGGTCGGCGCAGCCGGTCCCGGCACCGGGAACCGGCTGGTCACCGGCAGGTCCGGTGCTCCCGCAGCCTGGGACGCGGTCACCCGGTTCCTGCTGGCCGAGGCCGTGCCGCACGGGCTGATCGCCGACGACTCCCCGCTGCGCCGGCACGTGGCCGACCTGGTCGCGTCCGCCGCGGCAGCGTCCTTCACCACGGTCCCCGCCGCGGCCGGGGGCACCGCCGCGCTGGACCGCGCCCTCGAGTTCATCGACGCGCACGCCCACCGGGACGTCGACCTGGCTGCCGTTGCCGCCGCGGCCGGGGTCGGGCCGCGCTCGTTGCAGGAGACGTTCCGGCAGCGGCTCGGGACCACCCCGCTGACCCACCTGCGGAATGTCCGCCTGGACCGGGTCCGCGCCGAGCTGCGGTCCGGCGGGCGGCCGGTCGCCGAGGTCGCCCACGACTGGGGCTTCGGTCATCTCGGGCGGTTCGCGGCCGCCTACCGGCGCCGCTTCGGCCGCCTGCCGAGCGAGGACCGGCGTCCGGGCTGACCCCGCCGCCTCGTTCCGCGGCCATCCGCGCGCAGCGGCTCGCCGGCACGGCCGCCGGAGGCTTCACTGCCGGCAGTCACACCAACCCGGAGGCGACACCGATGAGCACCTACGTCCTGGTCCACGGCTCCTGGCACGACGGCGCGCTGTGGGGTCCCGTCGCGGACGCCCTGCGCGGGCACGGCCACACCGTCCACACCCCGACCGTGGCCGGTCACGGGGCGGGCGTGGACAAGGCCGTCGACCACGACGACTGCGTCCGCTCGATCACCGGCTACCTCGTCGAGAACGAGCTGACCGACGTGGTCCTGCTCGGCCACAGCTTCGGCGGGACCGTCATCGCGCGGGTCGCCGAGGAGGTCCCGGACCGGCTGCGGCGGCTGGTCTTCTGGAACGCGTTCGTCCCGCGGCCGGGCCACTCGCTGCTCGACGAGTGCCCGCCGCACTACCGGGAGCTGTTCCGGTCGCTGGCCGCGGCGAGCGACGACAACACCGTCACGCTCCCGTTCCCGATCTGGCGGGAGGCGTTCATCCAGGACGCCGACCTGGAACTCGCCGAGTCGACGTACGCGATGCTGTCCCCCGAGCCGTTCCGGCCGTTCGACGACCCGCTGGACCTGACCCGCTTCTACGAGCTGGAGCTCCCGAAGTCCTACATCAACGCGACCGAGGACACCGCGCTCCCACCCGGGGAGTGGGGGTGGCACCCACGGATGTCGTCCCGGCTGGGTGCCTACCGCCTCGTCCAGCTCCCCGGCAGCCACGAGGTCATGTTCACCGCACCGGAGCTGCTCGCCCGCAAGATCGTCGAGGCCGGTCGGGACTGACGGCGCCTACAGCGCCGTGCGGACCGCGTACAGCTCCGGGAAGAACGTGAGCTCCAGGGCCCGGCGCAGGAAGTCGCGGCCGCTGGACCCACCGGTGCCCGACCGCGTCCCGATCGTCCGCTCGACGGTCTTGAGGTGCCGGAACCGCCACAGCTGGAAGTTCTCCTCGATGTCGACGAGCTGCTCGCAGGCCTCGTAGACGTCCCAGTGGTGCTCGGTGTCGGCGTAGGCCTCGGCGAGCACCGGGACCAGGCCGGGGTGGAACGTGTGGGCGAGGGTGACGTCCCGCTCGAGCAGGTCGGCCGGGACGGCGAAGCCGCGCCGGGCGAGCAGCCGCAGGAACTGGTCGTAGAGGCTGGGCGCGTGCAGCGCCTCGCTGAGCATCCCGTGCGCGTGCGCGTCGTCGGTGAACATCTCGAGCATCGCCGCGTCCTTGTTGCCGAGCACGAACTCGACCGCCCGGTACTGGTAGCTCTGGAACCCCGACGACGTCCCGAGCGCGCCGCGGAACTGGACGTACTCGGTCGGGGTGAGCGTCGCGAGCACCGACCACTGCTCGATCAGCGTGCGCTGGATGTGCTTGACCCGGGCGAGCCGCTTGAGCGCGAGCCCGAGGTCGTCGGCGGCCATGTCCTCGGCCGCGGTGCGCAGCTCGTGCAGCACGAGCTTGAGCCACAGCTCGGAGGTCTGGTGCTGGATGATGAACAGCATCTCGTCGTGGTGCTCGGGCCGGCTGCGCGGCTGCTGGGCGTCGAGGATGCGGTCCAGGCGCAGGTAGCGGCCGTAGGACAGGTTCCCGGTGTCCTCCGCGAAGTCGCGGACGATGCCCTCCTCCAGCGGTCGGGTGCTGTCGTTCATGGGGCGCCTCCCTCGATCACGGCCCGGACGTGCGCCCGGGCCGGTGGTTCCAGCCGGCCGTTCAGCCGGGCGAACAGCGCGACGCCCTCCCGGCCCGGCCAGCCCGGCGGCAGCAGCGACTCCGGCAGGCCGGGATCGAGGTAGGGCAGCTCGCGCCAGGCGTCGACCAGGTTCAGGTGGTCGACGAAGGCCTGCTCGTCCGTCCCGCCGTCGCCGGACCAGCGCCGCTCGATCGGGCCCATCTCGTCCAGGAACGCGTGGTGCCGGCGGGCGAGCCCGTCGAGGTCCCACCAGCTCGGGACGCGGTCGGCCGCGGTGACCGGCCGGGCGGCACGGAACACGGTGACGTAGCGGGCCAGGTCCTGCTCGGTGAGGACCTCGACGGCCTCGTCGGCGAGGTGGCCGGGCCCCACCCAGGAGCCGGGCGCGACCGCCCCGCACCCGAGCCGGGTCAGCTCGCTGCGCAGCCGGTGCCGCACCGGCCGGTCGCTCTCCGGGACCGAGAACAGCACCACCATCCACGGGTCGTCCTCGGCCATCGGGTGATAGCCGTAGATCCGCCGGTCACCGCGCTCCAGGTCCCGCAGCGCCGCCGGGGACAGCCGGTAGCGGCCGTCCTCGGCGAGCAGCGTGCCGCGGGCCTTGAGCCGCGACAGCGCGGTCCGCACGCCGTTCTCCGAGCAGCCCGCCGCACCCAGCAGGGTGACGGCGTCGCCGGCGGCGACGCTGCCGCCGAGCCCGCGGACGTGCGCGCCGAGGAACGAGCGCAGCAGCGACCCGGCGCTCACAGCTCGCCTGCGAGGGCCCGGAGCCCGGCGAGCAGCTCGGCGAACGACGTCGACAGCGGCGCGAGGCCGATCCGGATGCCGTCGGGCGCCCGGAAGTCGGGGATCACCCCGCGCGCCCACAGCCGCGCGGTGACCTCGGCGAAACCCGCCCGCTGCAGCGTGACGTGCCCGCCGCGGCGGTCCGGGTCGCGCGGTGTCGCGACCTCGACGCCGTGCGGGACGAGCAGGGCGTCCGCGATCCGCAGCGCGAACCCGGTGAGCGCGACCGACTTGGCCCGGACCGCGGCGATCCCGGCCTCCTCCAGCAGGTCCAGCCCGGCCTGCAGCGGCACGGTCGCGAAGACGGGCGGCGTGCCGGACAGCAGTGCCCGCACGTCCGGCGCCGGCTCGTGGCCGGGTCCCATCTCGAACGGCACGCGGTGCCCGAACCAGCCCTGCACCGGCTGGGCCAGCACGCCGAGGTGCCGGGTGGCGAGGTAGCCGAACGCGGGCGACCCGGGGCCGCCGTTCAGGTACTTGTAGCTGCAGCCGACGGCCAGGTCGGCGCCCCAGGCGTCGAGCTCCAGGGGCACCGAGCCGACCGAGTGCGAGAGGTCCCAGCAGACGAGCGCGCCGGCGTCGTGCGCGATCCGGGTGATCGCCGGGGCGTCGGCGAGGAACCCGGAGCGGTAGGCCACGTGGCTCAGCAGGACCAGCGCGGTGCGCGGGCCCACCACGGCGGCGACCTGCTCCGGGGTCACCCCGGACGCGGGGTCGGAGGTGATCCAGCGGAGCACGGCGCCGCGCTCGGCGGCGATGCCCTCCAGCACGTAGCGGTCGGTCGGGAAGTTGTCGGTGTCGACGACGATCTCGTCGCGCCCGGCGGCGAGGGCGTGGTCCACGGCCGCGCGGGCGAGCTTGTACAGCAGCACGGTGGTCGAGTCGGCCACGACGACCTGGCCCGGCGCGGCACCGAGCGCGATCCGGCCGATCCGGTCGCCGAGCTGCTGCGGGAGGTCGATCCAGCCCTCGTCCCAGCCCCGGATCAGGCGGGTGCCCCAGTCGTCGTGGACGAAGCGGGCGACCCGGTCGGCGGCGGCGCGCAGCGGGCGGCCGAGCGAGTTGCCGTCGAGGTAGGCGACGACGCCGTCGGCGGGCAGGAACCGGTCGCGGTACGCGGCGAGCGGGTCCTCCGCGTCGAGCCGCTTCGCCTCCGCGTCGAGATCGTCCACCCCGGGCCTCCCTTTCACATTCTTGTCGGTCGACAGAATAGTGAAAGCTCGACCGACTGTCAGCCCCTCCAGCGGCGCGCGTACCGCTCCCGCGCGGCGGCGCGGCCGCCCTCCTCCGCCTCGGCGCGGACGGCCGCGGCGGACCCGACGGGGTAGCCGGCCTTCGCGACCCGGTGCTCGGCCGACTCCTGCATGTACGCCAGCGAGTAGAAGTAGCCCAGCAGCGCGCCCGCGAGCACCGAGAGCGCCTTGACGTGCGCCGGGCCCGGGATCAGCAGGTACAGCGCGACGCCGATCGGCGCCAGCTGCACGGTGACCCGCACGAGATGGCGCAGCCGCCAGGTCGGCGCGGTCACGTCGTGCAGCACCCAGGTGCGGTGCCGGGCCGGCAGGCCGGCACCGAAGACGTACAGCAGCCAGCGCAGCGGATTCGGCCGGATCGGTGCGTCCACGGTTGGCCTCCCAATTCTTGGTGCACCAACAATGTACGATACCGGGTCGTGGACACCGACCCCGACCTGCTCCGGCTGGACCGCCAGGTCTGCTTCGGGCTGGCCGTCGCCGCCCGGAACGTGATCGCGCTGTACCGGCCGCTGCTCGAGCCGATGGGGCTCACCCACCCGCAGTACCTGGTGCTGCTGGCGCTGTGGGAGCGCGCGCCGCGTTCGGTCGGCGAGCTGGCCCAGGTGCTCGCGCTGGACCCGGGCACGCTGTCGCCGCTGCTCAAGCGCCTCGAGGCGGCCGGGCTGGTGGATCGCCGCCGGGTGCCCGGTAACGAGCGGACGCTCGCGGTCACGCTGACCGACGAGGGCCGGGCCCTGCGCGAGCGGGCCGAGGCGATCCCGCCCGCGATCGTGGACCGGCTCGGCATGCCGCTGTCCGAGCTGGAGGACCTGCGTGCCGTGCTCGACCGGGTGATCGCGGCGTCGGCGGGGTCCAGGGCGTGAGCGCGGGTCAGATGTTCGACGACTCCGGCGGCGGCCCGTCCGGCAGCGCGGGGGCCGTCCCCGTCTCGGCGCCCGGGACCTCCGGGCACGACAGGCCCAGGGTGTAGGCGGTCATCGACAGCGAGCCGTAGGCGTAGCCGTCGACCAGAACCTCCGGCGCGCCGCCGCCGGGGTCCGCCGAGGCCACCCCGGCCAGGTACAGCGCCGGCACGAAGTGGTCCGCGGTCGGGACGGCGAGCCGGTAGTCGCGGTGCCGGTCCAGGGTCGCGAACTCCGCCGGGGCGCCGAGCATGACCTCGCGGGCCGCCTCGTCGAACCGCTCGGCCCAGTCGAAGCCGCTGTCCGGCCGCGTGCGGTCCAGCCCGCCCAGGTTGTGGACGACGTTGCCGCTGGCCACGACGAGGACCCCGGTCTCGCGCAGCCGGGCCAGCTTGGCCCCGAGATCGAGGTGGTAGTCGAGCGGCTTCTCGGCGTTGATCGAGAGCTGCACGACCGGGATCGACGCGTCCGGGAAGGCGTGCACCAGCACCGACCAGGTGCCGTGATCGATGCCCCAGCTGTCGACGTCCGCCCCGACCCAGGTCGGCTTCGCGATCTCGGCGACCTCGTCGTACAGCTCGGGCAGGCCGGGTGCGGGGTAGCGGACGTCGAACAGCTCCTGCGGGAAGCCGAAGAAGTCGTGGATGGTGCGCGGCCGCGGCATCGTGGTCACCGCGGTCGCGTTGACGTACCAGTGCGCGGAGATCACCAGGATCGCCCGCGGGCGGGGCACGGCCGCGCCGAACGCCCGCCAGGCGGTGGTGTACCGGTTCGTCGCGAGCGCGTTCATCGGGTTGCCGTGCCCGAAGAACGCCGCCGGCATCAGCTGCGCTGCCACGGGGCGGAGCGTAGCGCTCGCTCAGCCGGGGCGGATCCCCAGCGTGCGCGCCGCCAGCCCGTACAGCGCCGGCTCGACCCGGGCGCGCTCGGCAGCCGGGTCGGCGGCGTGCCCGATCGCCAGCGCGGCCTCGATCACCGCGCTGAACAGCAGCGACGCGACGACGTCCACCGGCCCGGGCAACTCGGTACCGGTCTCCGCGGCGGCCGCGCCGAGCCGCTCGGTCAGGGCACCGAGGGCATGCTCACGCTCGATCGCGCGCCACCGCTCCCACCCGAGCACGGCCGGCGCGTCGAGCAGGCAGATCCGGTGGACCTCGGGGCGCTCGCAGGCGTCGAGGAACCACCCGACCGCGGTGACCAGGCCCTCGACGGCCGAGCCGGCCGCGTCCGCACGCGCGGTGAACTCGTCACGCAGGTCCCGCTCGATGCCCTCGAACACCGCCCGGAACAGGTCGTTCTTGTCGTCGAAGTGATGGTAGAGCGCCCCGCGGGTGACTCCCGCGGCCTCGACCAGCTCGGCCGCCGCGACCGCGCCGACGCCGCGCTCGGCGAACAGGCGCCGTCCGGCGGCGAGCAGGGCGTCCCGGGTCGCCCGGCGGCGGTCAGCCTGGGTCCGCCTCGGTGACGTCGACTCGTTCGGCACGCACGAACTCCCGGATCTCCTCGATCAGCCGGTCCGGCCGGTCGATCGGGACGAACGTACGGGATCGGTGGACGGCCACGATCCGGGCCCGGGGCAGCAGCCCGGCGAGCCGGTGCGCCAGCGAGATCGGGAAGATCCGGTCCTCCACCGCCCACACCAGCAGGACGGGGCGGTCGAAGCCGGACAGCGCCCGTGCCGCGGCGATGGTGTGCCGCCGATCCACCCCGCGCAGGAAGCGACGCAGGTCGTCGCGCACCGCGGGGTCCCGGCGTCCGGGCACGGTCACCCCCGCGATCAGGTCGTCCGGCAGCCGGGTACGGGCAAGCCCGCCGAACGCGAACGGCAACCGCGCGAGTGCCGGAACCGCGATCGCCCGGAGCAACAGCTCGACCGTCCCGGGCACCCGCGCCAGGTGCGGCAGGTAGCCGAACAGCGGCGGGAAGAACCGCTCGAACGAGTCCGAGGGTGTCAGGACGACCCGTGCGACGCGTTCCGGCCGGGACGCCATGAGGATCTGCACGATCGCCCCGCCGGTGTCGTTCGCGACGAGCGTGACCTCGCGCAGGTCCGTGCGCTCGAGGAACTCCCCGATCAGCGCGGCCGCGCCCGGCGGGCTCAGGTCGGCGTCCGGGACCGGGACGGTGTGCGCCCCGAAGGGCCAGTCCGGTGCCACGCAACGCAGCCCGGTCGCGGCGAGCCCCGGCACGACGTCCCGCCACAGGTCGGCGTTGGCGAGCAGGCCGTGCACGAACACGACCGGCGGCCCCTCACCCCGCTCCCGGTACCGGATCCGGCCGCCGGCGAGCACGACCTCTCGTTCCGTGCCCAGTGCATCGCTGAACGCCATAAAACATACATACAGCATGTATGTTTTGGTTGCAACGCGGGCCCAGCGCTCGCGCCGACGCCGGACGGGTCCCGGGCGCCGGCGGTCACGACGGCACGTCGACGGCCGGGCGGAGATCGTGCCCGATGCCCGGCCCGGCGGTTCCGGCGGGCCGCTCGAGCGGCACGGTGTAGAACCGCACCTCGTGCCCGTCCGGGTCGTGAACCCCCGGCAGGATCCAGCCGACCTGTGTGCGGTGCACGCCGGCGTGGGCGACGTCGTGGCCGTCGAGGTGGGCGGCGAGCGCCTCGAGGGCGTCCTTTCCGGGCACGCCGATGGCGAAGTAGTCGAACCCGGCGGCGGCCGCAGCCCGCTCCGGGTCACACCGGAGTGCCAGATCGGGCCCGCCCGCGGGATGGGCCATCGCCACACCCATCAGGACGCCGTCCTCCACGAACTCCATCATCGGCTCGTAACCCAGGTGGGCGCGGTACCACGCCAGGGAACGCCGGAGGTCGGCGACGGGCAGTTTCAGGTGGTGGATGCCGTCGAGGCGAGGGACGTCGCTCACGGGGACCTCCAGGAATTTGCAGTGAAACTGCATTTATGCAGCTATACTGCAACTCATGGCGGGAGAAGTCAACCGAGACCTGCGCGCCGCCAGGCGCGCCGACACCGAGTCACGGCTGGTCCGCGCGGCGACCGAGCTGTTCGTCGAACGGGGCTACGTCGCCACCACGCTCGCCGACGTCGCGGCCCGGGCCGGTGTCGCCCCCCGCACGGTGTACGTCCGGTTCGCCACGAAGGTCGCACTCCTGCAGCGGTGTCTCGACGTGGCGATCGGCGGCGACACCCGGGACATCGCCGTCCCCGACCGGGACTGGTTCCGGGCCGCGATGACCGCGCCGGGCCGCGCCGACCGGATACGGGAGATGGCCAGGATCACCGCCTGGCTCATGGCCCGGTCCGGGCCGCTGCTCCGCGTCGCCCAGCAGGCCGAAGCCCTCGAACCCGAGATCGCCGCCCGCGCGGAGGCAGCCCGGGACCAGACGCGCCGGGCCCTCGACGGCTTCTGGCGCAACATGGCCGCGGACGGGCTGCTCCCGGCGGACGCCGAGATCGACTGGCTCGCCGACACCGGGTCCGTCCTGGGCCAGGCCGAGACCTACCTTCTGCTGGACCGGACCACCGGCTGGGACGACCAGACCTACGAGGCGTGGCTCGTCACGACCTGGACCCGGCTCGCCGACGCCGCCTCCCGCGGCGGCCGGTGAGCCTCCCGGGCGCGCAAATGGGCCCTCCGAGCGCCTGCCGGGCGACGCGTGGTCAGGCCGGCGGGGCGCCGTCCCGCGGACAGGCGGTCAGCAGGATCCGCACCCAGGTGACGAGCAGGACGCAGAACCCGATCACGGCGACGACCAGCCCGGGCCCGATGTCGGCGTCGGCCGTCCCGGTCTGCCGCGACCAGACGGCCCACAGCCCGGTGACGGTGCCGGCCGCCGAGACCGTCGTCGCCGCCCAGGCCAGTGGCCAGAACCGGGTCAGCAACGCCAGCGCGGACACGACCAGGCCGGTGATGGTGACCAGAGCGAACAGCCGCGGGAGCGGGCCCAGGCCGGCCTGGCCGGTGAGCACCTGCCAGCCGGTGAACGGGTCCGACCACGGCATGAGCAGCGACGCCGCCACCGCGGCGGACGCGGCGCCGGCCACCACCGCGGACGGGCCCGGGTCGATCCAGCGCTCCACGCGCCAGGCGATCCGGGTCAGCTCCTTCTCCAGCTCGGCCGTGGCTACCGGGCCGGAGGGGCGGCGCTCGCTCATGGGGTCCTCATCCGCTCCTCGCCGGGACGACACGCATCCCATCACGCCGGTGCGCGGCCCGGGAACCCGGGCGGCGCCGAGCGGCCCGGTGGTCGCGGTCAGGCGGCCCGGTCGTCGCGGTCACGCGGCGCGGTCGACGCGGTCACGCAGCACGGTCGACGCGGTCAGGCTGCCCGGGTGCCGCAGCGGCAGGGTGCGCCGTCCTGGCAGCCGCAGCCGCAGGTGGACGGGCAGCCGCACGCCGACCGGGTCGTCGCGGTGTCGGCCGAGGCGCTGCCGCAGCAGCCGCCGGGCAGGCAGCTCAGCGCGGGCGGTGCCGGAGGCGCATCGACCGGCTCCGGCGCGGAGATCCCGAGGGAGGCCAGCAGCGCCCCCGCGATGTCGGGCACCTGCTCCGCGGGCCCGACCCGGGCGAGCCGGCCGACCCGCTCGGCTCCCTCCGCGTAGGCGCGGCATGCCGGGCACCCCTCGAGGTGGGCGGCCGCGGCGGCCCGATCGGCGGCGCCCGCCTCACCGTCCAGGGACGCGGACACCACCTCGCGGCACTGCTGACAGGTCATGCCCTCACTGTCGTACACCGGGCCCGTCCGGTTCCACCCGACCCCCGTTCGGAGCAGCGCCGCGTGGTCCGACGTCGTCGATGTGGGCGGCCAGCGCCTCCCGCAGCGTGGCCGGGTCACGGCGTTCGAGCAGGTCCAGGAGCCGCTCGTGCTCGTCGGCGAGCCCGAGCATGTGCCCGGTGTCGGTGGGGACGCCCTGCCGGGCGAGCCGGACGAACGCGCCCAGCTGGTCGAGCAGCAGGGAGAGCGTCGGCATCCGGGCGAGTGCGGCGAGCTCGCGATGGAACTCCTCGTCGAGGGCGAGGAACGCCTCGACGTCACCGGTCGCCGCCGTCCGTCGCTGCCGCAGCACCGCGACGCGCAGGGGGTCGATATCCGTGTCGGCGTGCACCCGGCAGGCCTCGGTCGCCGCGGCACCCTCCAGCGCGACGCGCAGCAGCGCGACCTCGCGCCGCTGGGCGTCGCTGCGGTGCCCGGACAGGTCGACCACTCGCATCTGGCGGCGGCTGCCGGTCGTGAGCAGGCCCTCGCTCTGCAGGCGGCGCAGCGCCTCCCGGACCGGGGTCCGGGAGGCGCCGAACGTCGAGGCGAGCTCGGCCTCGTCGAGAACCGACCCCTGCGCGCGACGGCCGGCGACGATGTCGTCGCGCAGCGCGTCGTGAATCGCGTCGGCCTTGGTCGGTGGCATCTACTTCGCGAAGATCTGGGACTCGTCGGCGAACGCCTTGAACTCGAGGTTGTTGCCGGCCGGGTCGGTGAGGAACATCGTCCACTGCTCCCCCGGCTCGCCGGCGAACCGCTGGTACGGCTCGATGACGAACCGCGTGCCGGCCGACCGGAGCCGGTCCGCGAGCTCGTGGAACGCCGGCACGGACAGGACCAGCCCGTAGTGCGGGACGGGCACGTCGTGGCCGTCGACAGGGTTGTGCGCGGGCAGCGTCGAACGCGGGGCGACGTGCGTGACGACCTGGTGGCCGTGGAAGTTCCAGTCGACCCAGAGGTCCGACGAGCGCCCCTCGGACAGCCCGAGGACCTCGCCGTAGAAGCGGCGGGCCGCCACGAGGTCGTCGACCGGGATCGCGAGGTGGAAGCAGGGACGGGCGGGCGTTGCGGTGCTCATGACGGCCTTTCGACGCGGTGCCGGACCCTCCGGCAGCACAAGTATACAAATGAGCGATCCGCATACATCAGTGGCCGTCAGCCACGCCCCGGCACCGGCGCGCCCCGCCCGGCCCGGTCCTGGACACACGAAAAAGCGCCCCGGAACCGTTCACCGGTTCCGGGGCGCTCCTTCTGAGGTTGAATGTCGGCGGCGACCTACTCTCCCACACCCTGACGAGTGCAGTACCATCGGCGCTGGAAGGCTTAGCTACCGGGTTCGGAATGGGACCGGGCGTTCCCCTACCGCCATAACCACCGACAACACTATCCAAAAATAAACCCCACAAGAAACCCCGCAGGGACCAACCCACACAACCACCCCGACACGGGCACGGTTGTGGACTCAGGGTCACACAGTGGATGCGAACAACACGTCATGGCAAGCCCTCGGCCTATTAGTACCGGTCAACTCCACCCCTCACAAGGCTTCCATCTCCGGCCTATCAACCCAGTCATCTCCTGGGAGCCTTACCCACTCAAGGTGGTGGGAGACCTCATCTTGGAACAGGCTTCCCGCTTAGATGCCTTCAGCGGTTATCCCTCCCGAACATAGCCAACCAGCCGTGCCCCTGGCGGGACAACTGGCACACCAGAGGTTCGTCCGTCCCGGTCCTCTCGTACTAGGGACAGCCTTCCTCAAGTCTCCAACGCGCGCGGCGGATAGGGACCGAACTGTCTCACGACGTTCTAAACCCAGCTCGCGTACCGCTTTAATGGGCGAACAGCCCAACCCTTGGGACCTACTCCAGCCCCAGGATGCGACGAGCCGACATCGAGGTGCCAAACCATGCCGTCGATATGGACTCTTGGGCAAGATCAGCCTGTTATCCCCGGGGTACCTTTTATCCGTTGAGCGACACCCCTTCCACCAGGAGGTGCCGGATCACTAGTCCCGACTTTCGTCCCTGCTCGACCCGTCAGTCTCACAGTCAAGCTCCCTTGTGCACTTACACTCAACACCTGATTACCAACCAGGCTGAGGGAACCTTTGGGCGCCTCCGTTACCCTTTAGGAGGCAACCGCCCCAGTTAAACTACCCACCAGGCACTGTCCCTGAACCAGATCATGGCCCGAGGTTCAGACACCCAATTCGACCAGAGTGGTATTTCAACAACGACTCCACGACCACTGGCGTGACCGCTTCCCAGTCTCCCACCTATCCTACACAAGCCGAACCGAGCACCAATACCAAGCTATAGTAAAGGTCCCGGGGTCTTTCCGTCCTGCCGCGCGTAACGAGCATCTTTACTCGTAATGCAATTTCGCCGAGTCTGTGGTCGAGACAGCGCCCAAGTCGTTACGCCATTCGTGCAGGTCGGAACTTACCCGACAAGGAATTTCGCTACCTTAGGATGGTTATAGTTACCACCGCCGTTTACTGGCGCTTAAATTCTCCGCTTCGCCCCCAAAAGGGCTAACGGGTCCTCTTAACGTTCCAGCACCGGGCAGGCGTCAGTCCGTATACATCGTCTTGCGACTTCGCACGGACCTGTGTTTTTAGTAAACAGTCGCTTGGGCCTGGTCTCTGCGACCACCCACCCCTAGCCCGTCAAGAGCTTCAAGGCAGGTGGCCCCCCTTCTCCCGAAGTTACGGGGGCATTTTGCCGAATTCCTTAACCACAGTTCGCTCGATCGCCTCGGTATTCTCTACCTGACCACCTGTGTCGGTTTCGGGTACGGGCCGCAACAGCACTCGCTAGAGGCTTTTCTCGACAGCATGGGATCACCCTCTTCACCTCAACGGCTACGCATCACCTCTCACCCGTCACGACCCTCCGGATTTACCTGGAAGATCAGGCTACAGGCTTACACCACGACAACCACCGCGTGGCGGAGCTACCCTCCTGCGTCACCCCATCACTTGCCTACTACCAGATCGGACCCCACGCTCCCCCACAAACACGGCTCCCGAAGGAACCGAGGTGGGATCGGATGGTTAGCATCACCAGCCTCGGCATGGACGCACTATCACGAGCACGGGAATATCAACCCGTTGTCCATCGACTACGCCTGACGGCCTCGCCTTAGGTCCCGGCTCACCCTGGGCGGAACAACCTGGCCCAGGAACCCTTGGTCATCCGGCGGCAGAGATTCTCACTCTGCATTCGCTACTCATGCCTGCATTCTCACTCCCACACCCTCCACCCGTAAATCACTCCCGGGCTTCACCAGACGCAGGACGCTCCCCTACCCAACAACACCAAACAGTGTCATTGCCACGGCTTCGGCGGTACGCTTGAGCCCCGCTACATTGTCGGCGCAGGACCACTTGACCAGTGAGCTATTACGCACTCTTTCAAGGATGGCTGCTTCTAAGCCAACCTCCTGGTTGTCTCGGCGATCCCACATCCTTTCCCACTTAGCGCACGCTTAGGGGCCTTAGCCGGTGATCTGGGCTGTTTCCCTCTCGACCACGAAGCTTATCCCCCGCAGTCTCACTGCCGCGCTCTCACTCACCGGCATTCGGAGTTTGGCTGACTTCGGTAAGCTTGTCGGCCCCCTAGGCCATCCAGTGCTCTACCTCCGGCGAGAAACACACGACGCTGCACCTAAATGCATTTCGGGGAGAACCAGCTATCACGAAGTTTGATTGGCCTTTCACCCCTACCCACAACTCATCCCCCAGGTTTTCAACCCTGGTGGGTTCGGGCCTCCACGACGTCTTACCGACGCTTCACCCTGGCCATGGGTAGATCACTCCGCTTCGGGTCTACACCCCGCGACTCACACGCCCTATTCGGACTCGCTTTCGCTACGGCTACCCCACCACGGGTTAACCTCGCCACGAAGCATAACTCGCAGGCTCATTCTTCAAAAGGCACGCCATCACCCCACAAGGCTCTGACGGCTTGTAAGCACACGGTTTCAGGTACTCTTTCACTCCCCTCCCGGGGTACTTTTCACCTTTCCCTCACGGTACTCGTCCGCTATCGGTCACCAGGTAGTATTCAGGCTTGACGGGTGGTCCCGCCAGATTCACAGCAAATTCCACGAGCTCGCTGCTACTCGAGAACACGCCCACAGCAGAATCGAATGTTTTCGCGTACGGGGCTCTCACCCACTACGGCCGCCCATCCCAGAGACGTTCCGCTAACACCGACCCACACCGTCCCGCCCCCGGCAGAGGACGAACGACAC